>NZ_JBIVON010000004.1:380445-480847 GCF_044754145.1 Streptomyces sp. NPDC093149 | reverse complement strand
CACCTGTTGGTGTGGGCCCCGGGCCACCACTCAACCCGGCCCGCCGCTGACCCCGGGCGGGCTAGCGGGCCCCCTGACGCCGTTGTCCGGCGTCAGGGGCCCTTCTCGCGCGGCTCAGATGCTGGTGGCGCCGATTTCGACGCCGTGCTCGGCGGCGAGGCGGTGCAGGTCGTCCAGCTCGCCCTGCTCGACGTCCGCGAGGAAGTCGTCGCCCGTCTCGCGCGCTTTCGTGAGGTCGGACTCGGTTGCCCTGATTCGTTGCAGCAGACCTGCGGTGAAAGCGTCCATAATGCGCCCCCTCATCGTGGGTCGGTGGCACGGGGGTGTGCCCGGGTTTCCCTCCGCGCGGAGGCGGTAGGGCGGGTGATCACGCGCTCTCCGGGGACGGAGCGGCCAGTGGTACGCCACATTCAAGGCGTGATCGCGGGTGTGAATGCGTCCTCCCCAGCCTCGAGCTCAGAGAAACCTCAACTGGCCGGGAAATCCGGCGCATTCCCCGGAGCCCGGGGTGGGCCAGCGCCGTCTTACCGCCGGTTTATGCGCGTTGCGGGCAGGATGGAGCCGCACAGGACATCACCGATGAGCGGCCCGCATCACGGACCGTGACCGCATCGGGACGTTCTGAATTTTCCGTCTGATTTTTCTAAGGAAGGACAGCGCCGTGCGCGTACTCGTCGTGGAGGACGAGCAGCTGCTCGCCGATGCGGTGGCCACCGGATTGCGCCGTGAGGCCATGGCTGTCGATGTCGTGTACGACGGTGCCGCGGCCCTGGAACGCGTCGAGGTCAACGACTACGACGTCGTGGTGCTGGACCGGGACCTCCCTCTGGTGCACGGCGACGACGTCTGCCGCCGGATCGTCGAGCTGGGCATGCCCACCCGGGTGCTCATGCTCACCGCGTCCGGTGACGTCAGTGACCGGGTGGAGGGCCTGGAGCTGGGCGCCGACGACTATCTGCCCAAGCCGTTCGCCTTCAGCGAGCTCACGGCACGGGTGCGGGCCCTGGGCCGGCGTACGACGGTGGCGCTGCCGCCCGTCCTGGAGCGCGCGGGCATCAAGCTCGACCCCAACCGACGCGAGGTATTCCGGGGCGAGGCCGAGATCCAGCTCGCGCCGAAGGAGTTCGCCGTGCTGGAGGTCCTGATGCGCAGCGAGGGCGCGGTCGTCTCGGCCGAGCAGCTGCTGGAGAAGGCCTGGGACGAGAACACCGACCCGTTCACCAACGTGGTCCGGGTGACGGTCATGACGCTGCGCCGCAAGCTCGGCGAGCCGCCCGTGATCGTCACCGTGCCCGGCTCCGGCTACCGGATCTGACGGCCGATGCCCTCCGTCCCCGTGCCGCCGACGGCACCTCCGAAGCCCACCTGGGAGCCCAAACAGCAGGAGCCGCCCTACTGGCTCCGGCCGACCATCCGGATACGGCTCACGCTGCTGTACGGCGGCATGTTCCTGATCGCGGGCATCCTGCTGCTGTCGATCATCTACATGCTGGCCGCGCAGGCCCTGCACGTGGGCAGCGAGCTGCCGTTCAAGATCGTGAGCGGTCAGGTCACCAGTGACGTGTGCAACTTCAACGACAAGTCGACGCCGGACGCCTTCAATGCGGCCATGAACTCCTGCGTCAACCACCAGCGCCAGCAGGCGCTGGACACCCTGCTGAACCGATCGCTGCTGGCCCTGGTCGGTCTCAGCGTCATCGCCTTCGCCTTCGGCTACGCCATGGCGGGCCGGGTGCTCTCCCCGCTGGGCCGGATCACCCGTACCGCCCGCCGGGTGGCCGGGACGGATCTGTCCCGCCGGATCGAGCTGGACGGCCCGGACGACGAGCTGAAGGAGCTCGCCGACACCTTCGACGAGATGCTGGACCGCCTGGAGCGGGCCTTCACCGCCCAGCAGCGGTTCGTCGGGAACGCGTCGCACGAGCTGCGGACCCCGCTCGCGATCAACCGGACGCTGCTGGAGGTCCATCTCTCCGATCCGCAGGCCCCGCCCGAGCTGAAACAGCTCGGCAAGACCCTGCTGGCCACCAACGAGCGCAGTGAGCAGCTGGTCGAGGGACTGCTGCTGCTCGCCCGCAGCGACAACCAGATCGTCGAGCGCAAACCGGTGGACCTCTCCGAGGTGGCCTCGCGTGCGATCGATCAGACGCGTGGCGAGGCGGAGGAACGGGGCGTGGAGATCCGTGCCGAGCTGGCCTCCGCCGTGATCCAGGGCAATGGCGTCCTGCTGGAGCGGATCGCGCTGAACCTCGTACAGAACGCCGTGCGCTACAACATCCCCGAGCAGGGCTGGGTGGAGGTCACCACCGAGCTGCAGTCGGGCCATGCCCTGCTGGTGGTCTCGAACACGGGCCCCGTGGTGCCCGCGTACGAGATCGACAACCTCTTCGAGCCCTTCAGACGGCTGCGTACGGAGCGAACGGGCAGCGACAAGGGGGTGGGGCTCGGACTGTCGATCGCGCGGTCCGTGGCGCGCGCTCACGGCGGCCGGATCGTCGCGGAACCCCGCGAGGGAGGTGGTCTTGTGATGCGTGTCTCACTGCCGGTCTGAGAGGCTGAGCGGAGCGATTCGCACGCGCAGGAATTTGTTCGCTTTGAGCGGAATTTTCGGGACCTGGACCCGGAGCGGCCGTGTGTGATCGATCACAGAAGCGAATATCAGGACGTCAACGCTCCGTGATCGGGGTCGTCACCGGAAAACCCGCAAAAGTCGGGGTTTTCGGGGCCCGATATCACGGGAAGTACACGGGGTGGCGCCCGTGAAGCACGACACCGGGACCGTGTACGGTCCCCATCGCCACCCAAGCCGACCACTCCCGAGCGGTCCTTTTGGGTGTCGATTGAGTAACAGACCTTGATGTGAGGCAAAATCTCCGCCTCGGGTCGGGCACAAGTCCGGCCTCTCACGCGTTACGTGCGCTGAGACACCGCAGACACCCAGAGGGGGAGAGCGACATGGCAACGGATTACGACACCCCACGCAAGACCGATGACGACGTCGACCAGGACAGCCTTGAAGAGCTGAAGGCCCGACGGAGCGACAAGACGGCGTCCGCCGTCGACGTCGACGAGTTCGACGCGGCCGAAGGGCTGGAGCTGCCCGGCGCGGACCTGTCCAACGAAGAACTGGCCGTGAGGGTCCTGCCCAAGCAAGCCGACGAGTTCACGTGCATGAGCTGCTTCCTCGTGCACCACAGGAGCCAGTTGGCACGCGAGAAGAACGGCCAGCCGATCTGCCGCGACTGCGACTAGGTCGAGCGGCCGTGGCAGGCGACACACCGTTCCGGAAGCGACGCTTTCGGCGCAAGAGGTCGTCGGAGGCGAATCAGGGCGGTACAGGCCCGGCAGAAGGCGTTGCAGCGCCTGCCGAGCGGTCCGCCCTGCCACCCTCCACGGGTGTGCGGGACGACGAGCGAGGCCGGTCGGCCTCGCTCGAAGCGGTCACGGCAGCCGAGGGGGTCGACACGGCCGACGGGGCCGGACAGGTCGACAGGACGGAGCCCGTGACCGGGGCAGGCCGTCTGGGTTCGGTGAAACGGGGAGTACGCAAGGGCGGGGAGAGCGCCAGGGCCGCGATCGGTCATATCGCCGACCTGATCATCGAAACGGCTCCCCGCATTCCTGTGCGTGACCTCGCCACCCTGCGCAAGCAGTTCCCGGGCCTCGGGCCCGAGGAGCTCGCCGACAAGCTCATCGCGGGGGCCAGCAAGGCCACCGCCGCCGTCGGCGCAGGTATCGGCGCGGCGGCCATGATGCCCGTGCCGCCCGCCCTGCTCGCCGAGCTGACGGCGGAGATCACCGGTGTGGCCGCGATCGAGATGAAGCTCGTCGCCGAGCTGCACGAGGTCTACGGGCTGCGCCCGCCGGGCGGGCTCACCCAGCGTTCCACCGCCTACCTGACGTCCTGGACGGAGGAGCGCGGTATCGATGTCGCCCATCCCGCGACGGTCAACGCCGCGCTGGGCGGCCAGATGAAGCGCGAGCTGCGCCAGCAGATCATGAAGCGCACGGTGCGCAATCTGCCGAATCTCGTCCCGTTCATGATCGGCGCCGCCGTCGGCGCGATGGTGAACCGGCGCGACACCAGAAAGCTCGCCGAGCGGGTCAGGAAGGACCTGCGCAAGCGCCGGATCCCCTGGGACCGGCTTTCGGAGCTGCCACCGATGGAGCCGGGCGGCCCGCACAAGGGGCTGCCGGGCGAGCCGGGGAGTTAGGGCCTCTCGTTCGGATCAGGTCAGGCGGGTCAGGACCTGCTGGAGGCCGACGAAGCCCCTGGAGAGCCCGCGAAGGGCTTCCGCCGGGTCCATGGAAGAACGAAGGCCCGGATCGCGAAGAGCCCGGGACCAGTGCCCCTCCCGGCAAGCTCTGTCCCGTCGCGCCGTCCAGCACGCACGCTCGCGGCGTTGGCCAAAAGTCCTGGTAGTTGCGCTACAAGGACTTCCGGCCGCCTTGCGATCGCACGCACTGGACGACACTCCTCACGGGGCAAACATTGCGGGTCACGGCACCAGGTCGCTGCGGCCACGCCGCCAGGATGCGCACCGGGTGGTTTCGCAGGGCAGGCGGCGGTGTGCGCACACGCCTCTCCGGGCCGCGCCGCGATGCCCGGCCCGTGTCGCGATGCGTCTTTCAGGTCCGTACCGCGCTGAGCGCGGCGACCAGGGCCTGCGGCTCGCGGGTCGACAGATAGATGTACGGCGTCGGGTCCTGCGGGTCGGTGACCTCCACCCGCACCGCCGTCGGGATGTAGCTGCGCAGCAGCATGAACGCGCGGGTGTCCGCCTTGTACGAGCGCCACGCACGCGCCTCCTCCGCGTCCAGCACCTCGGCCTCACCGAGCGCCGACACCGGAATGCGCGCGTCACCGGCCACCAGGGCGCCCGCCACGACCCGGATCCTGGTCGAACCGTAGGAGCTGACCGCGACCGCCGAGAGCGCCGTGCCGCCTACCAGGCCGGCCAACAGCGGCAGGCTGCCGAGCGGCAACAGCATCAGGGCACAGGCGATGCCGACCAGGAACGCGATGAGCCACCACGAACGGGGTGCGGTCAGTCGTTCGTCGAAAGGCGGGGTGGAGGGCTGCATGAACCCAAGCTTGGCACGGTGCGACCTGCGGGTGGCCGCGCGGGTAAGGTCTGCGCCTGTGAGTGGAACATCTGCGGCTCTGAAGCCCCCGGCCGACGCGGTGAAACCGGTCCGGCATCCCGAAGCCCCGGCTCCCGGCGAACTCCTCGGCGCGCACTACGAACACTGTTTCGGCTGCGGCGGGGGACAGCCCCACGGGCTGCACCTCCAGGCACGGGCCGGCGAGGGTGTCAGAGTCACCGCCGAGTTCACCGTGAAGGCCGCCCACCAGGGCGCCCCGGGCCTCGCGCACGGTGGCATCCTGGCCACCGCGCTGGACGAGACGCTCGGCTCGCTGAACTGGCTGCTGCGGGTGATCGCGGTGACCGGACGGCTGGAGACCGACTTCGTCGCCCCGGTGCCGGTGGACACCGTGCTGTACCTCGACGCCGAGATCACCGCGGTGCACGGCCGGAAGATCTACTCCCGGGCGACGGGCCGGATCGGCGGCCCGGACGGGCCCGTGGCGGTCCGTGCCGAGGCCCTCTTCATCGAGGTGAAGGTCGACCACTTCATCGACAACGGCCGCCCGGCCGAGATCCGGGCCGCGATGGCGGATCCGGACCAGGTCAGGCGCGCCCGCGCGTTCGAGGTGAACCCCTGATGCGCCATCCCGTGGACGTACTGATCCGCCGGGTCGACCCGGACGTGCCGATTCCGGCCTATGGGCACCCCGGCGACGCCGGGGTCGATCTGGTGACCACCGAGGCCGCCGAACTGGCCCCGGGCGAGCGGGCGGTTCTCCCCACCGGGGTGTCGATCGCGCTGCCCGACGGGTATGCGGCGTTCGTGCACCCGCGGTCCGGCCTCGCCGCACGCTGCGGAGTCGCTCTCGTCAATGCCCCGGGGACGGTTGATGCCGGGTACCGTGGAGAGATCAAGGTGATCGTCATCAACCTCGACCCGCGGGAGCCCGTGCGGTTCGAGCGGTTCGACCGGATTGCCCAACTGGTCGTACAGCAGGTCGAGAAGGTGCGCTTCCACGAAGTGGCCGAGCTGCCCGGCTCGGCTCGCGGCGAGGGAGGCTTCGGATCCACCGGAGGGCACGCTTCCGGTGATGTTGGTGGCGTCAGGGGCGGGATTACCCAGGGCGGGAACAGCTACGCTTCGGTCGTACCCGACCGGGAAGGACAGTGACGTGTTCGGACGTCGCAAGAAGAGTGGTTCCGCCGATGACGTGGCGGACGAAGCGCGCGAGGCCGAGCAGGTCGTCGACGAGCTCGATGACGGCGACGGGGCCGACAGCGGCTCGCGTCGGGTGAATCTCCCGCCGGCGCCGCGGCCGGACGGACCGTGGGACATCACCGAGGTCTCCCAGCCCGGCGAGGGCCGGGTCGACCTGGGCGGCGTGTTCGTGCCCGGCGTCGAGGGCATGGAGCTGCGGGTCGAGGTCGCCGGTGACGCGATCGTGGCCGCGACCGTGGTGCTGCACGACAGTGCCATTCAGCTGCAGGCCTTCGCCGCGCCCAAGAAGGAGGGCATCTGGGGCGAGGTCCGCGAGGAGATCGCCTCCGGCATCACCCAGCAGGGCGGGATCATCGACGAGGTCGAGGGTCCGTTGGGCTGGGAGCTGCGCGCCCAGGTCCCCGTACAGCTCCCCGACGGCACGAACGGTGTGCAGCTGGTGCGCTTCGTCGGCGTCGACGGGCCGCGCTGGTTCCTGCGCGGAGTGATCTCCGGCCAGGGTGCCGTGCAGCCGGAGGCCGCGGGGCTGCTGGAGACGATTTTCCGGGACACCGTGGTCGTCCGAGGCGAGGGCCCGATGGCGCCGCGCGATCCGATCGTCCTCAAGCTCCCCAACGACGCCCAGATGGTGCCCGAGGGCGTCCAGCAGGAGAACCAGGAGGGCTCGAAGTTCTCCGGTGGCATGGGCCAGCTCCAGCGTGGACCCGAGATCACCGAGGTGCGCTGAGCGGATACGGGCCGCCGCCCGGCACAGCTGAAGGCCGGTGGGCCGTACTCCCTTTCGAGGGGGTGCGGCCCACCGGCCTTTCGGCGTCCAGGGGGATGGCAGGGACAAGCCCCAAAGGGACCACTGGACGATCCCGAAACCCCGACTGCCCAGGTCCACCCGCGGTGTGAGTGGGTGCGCGGGCCCGGACAACCCACGGCTTCGACGTCCGCGACGAGGACGTCGCACGCCTCTCACCGTGTGTGCGACACCGTTTCGACATGTCCGGCCGGTACTCCGTACCGATTGCCAGACCTGCCCGGCGGGCCGCGACCCCTGCGTGACCCGGGCACTCACGACGAGGAATCACGGTGTGCACTTCGCCACGCCCTGCTAACGTCTGCGACATGAAGCGCGCTGCTGTGACGACGACGCCGGAGAGTGTCCCGGCGCGCTGACAGATGTCTTGGTCCGAAGCCCCGGGGCGATTGCCCCGGGGCTTCGCCTTGCGGTCATTCGCCCGATGTCCGTGAGGAGACCGCCATGCATGACCACCGCAAGCTCGGCCGTGAACTGGGCCTGTTCGACACCGACCCGCTGATCGGCGCGGGCCTGCCGTACTGGCTGCCCGACGGCGCGGCCGTACGGCACACCCTGGAGGAGTACATCCGCGCCGCCGAGCGGCGCGCGGGTTACCGCCACGTGTACTCACCGGTGCTCGGCAAGCGGGAGTTGTACGAGATCTCGGGGCACTGGGCGCACTACAGCGACGACATGTTCCCCCCGATGGACCTCGGTGGGGAGCAGGTCGTCCTGCGGCCGAGCCTCTGCCCCCATCACGCGGTGATCTATCGCTCCCGCCCCCACAGCTACCGCGAGCTGCCCCTGCGCATGGCCGAGTTGGGAGGCATGTACCGCTCCGAATTCTCGGGCGTGCTCGGCGGACTGACCCGGGTGCGGGCCATCCAGCTCAACGACGCGCACATCTTCTGCACCCTGGACCAGGTCGCCGAGGAGGCGCAGGCGGCGCTGGAGATGATCCGCCGGGCGTACGAGGCGCTCGGCATCACCCCGACTCGCTACCGGCTCTCCCTCCCGGGCTCGGGTGGCAAGTACGTTGCCGCGCCCGCGAAGTGGGAACGGTCCACCGCCCTGCTGACCGACGTCCTCGACCGCTCCGGCCTGCCCTACGAGGCGGTTGAGGGTGAGGCCGCGTTCTACGGCCCCAAGATCGACGTCCAGGTCACCGACGGTGCCGGCCGGGAGTCCACCCTGTCCACCGTCCAGGTCGACTTCCATCAGCCCGAGCAGTTCGATCTGCATTACATCGGCGCGGACGGCGCCAGACACCGCCCGGTCATGGTCCACCGCAGCATCATCGGCAGTGTGGAGCGAGCCGTCGCCCATCTCATCGAACAGCACGGCGGTGCCTTCCCCGCCTGGCTCGCCCCCACTCAGCTGGTCATTCTCCCGGTCTCCGACACCGAACTGCCGAACGCCGCAGCCCTCGCCCGGCGATGCACCCACCTCGGACTGCGTGCCGAGATCGCGGGACCGGAACGCGGCAGCCTGGGCGCCCGTATCCGAGAGGCCCGCCTCGTTCCCTACCAAGCCGTCATCGGCGCCAGGGAGGCCGCTGACGATCACGTCGCACTGCGTCTGCGCGACGGACGCCGAATCGACCCGCAGCCGGTCAGTGACGTACTCACCCGCATCAGCGGTCTCGTCGGTGCCCACAGCACCGCCCTGTGGGTCGATGCCACCTCATAGCGGGCGTCGCGTGCCGGGTGCGGGCCCGCGGTGGGTGACGAACGGCCGGCCGCGCGTACGGCCCTCGGCCGGGCAGGTGTCCAGGGGCGCGGTACGGGCGGTGACCAGCGACCACCGGGCCCCGGGCACGCAGCACCTCAGGAGGGATTCACTGTCGTGCTGCGCGCAGCTTGAGAATGTAGGCCGCGGTGAGCGCAACGGCGCGGTCCTCGTCATGTGACAGATCCGCGAGGGCACGCGACGCCGCGTCCCCCGGGATGTCCGCGAGCGCCTGTGTCAGCCGTCGACGTGCAGACGATCCGATGGTGCTGCGGGCGAGGCAGTCGACGAGCCCGGTGGCGATCTGATCCGCCAACGCGCGATCACTCGCCAGCGTGCTCAGTGCATCGGCTGCGTCGGCGTCGTTCCTCTCCTCGACGATCATGTCGATGAGCGTCGGGACGGCGTCGGCTGCTCCACGTGCCCCGAGCGCCAGGGCCGCGTACCCGCGGACCACGACGTCGGGGTTCGTGAGAGCGTCCTGCAGCAGTGCGGTCGCCTCACCGTTCGGAATCTCGGCGATGGACCGGACGGCGCGTTTCCGTACCTCGGCAGCGGGTGATCCGAGGCCCTTCGCCAGCAGTGCCGGACCGTCCCCGCCCGCTCGCGCCAGAGCCCAACGCAGGGCCCCGGCGACGTTCGGATCCGACTCGCTCAGCACGGCCTCGACCAGTGCCTCCACCGGCACGGGTACTTCCTCGATCGCGGACAGGGCCGCGCGCTGCCGCGCCCCCGCGCTCTTCGACCCCAACGCCTGGAGGAGCGCGACGATCTGGAGGACGTCCTCCCAGCCGGCGGGTTCCGCGGCACCGATCCGGCGGAGTCGCGTGAGCAGCTCCGTCTCTGCTGCGATGCGGTCCCGCGCCTGGCGGATGAGGTCGTCGACGAGCTCGGCGGGCGCGAAGCCGGGGTCATCGAGCGCGCGCCCGACGTCGCGCAGCGACAGCCCCAATGAACGCAGGCTCTCGATGTGGAAGATCCGCCGGATGTTCTCGCCGGAGTACTCCCGATAGCCGGAGCCGGTACGGCCCGTCGGCCGCACCAGGCCGAGCGACTCGTAATGCCTGAGCATGCGGGCGCTGACTCCGGACCGTCGCGCGACATCACCGATCAACACTGCCTACCGCTCCTCCTTGCCGGCCCCGCCCAGGGCCACGATGCGCTTCGCCTCCTCGATCGCGGACTCGAATCCGGCATCCGGGTCGCGCCACAACCGTTCCGTGGCGATCGCGTGCGCGCGCACACGAGGGTCGAGGTCCGTCGTCGCGGCGTCCAGTGCCGGCAACATCACCTCCCCGAGCGCGACCAGCGCCCGGCTGAGGCTCAGCTGCGTCTCGTGTTCGCCGCGCCCGAGCTGTGTCGCCAACACTACGGCCAACTCGTGCTCCCCACCTTCGGGCACGAGCACGACCGCCGCTCGCCAGGCGCTCCGGGCCACCTCGTCGTCGGCGTCGGACAGCAGTGCCGGTGTGATCGCCGGCCACGCTTGCCGATCCCCGATCTTGGACAGCGTGTGCAACGCCTGGCTCCGTGCCTGCGTACGGTCCGAGCGGACTTCTTCGAGAAGCACCGGGACCGTCATCGATGCCGCGTGGCGGGTGAGCGCCCACGTCAGCATTTCACGCACGTAGAACTCGGGTTCGATCGCACATTGCTCGATGAGCTTGCCGATGAACCCCGGGTCCGGGGCCGTGCCGACGGCCAGCGCTGCCCGCAACCGGACCGACGAGCTGTTGTTCTCCAGCCCCTGGAGAGCTCGCATCGTGTTCGGGTCCTCTTTCGGCAGTGTCATGAGGGCCACCTCCTTGGCTGCAGTGAAGACCCTGTCACCGTGTCAAGGTCAACCGGAACCGGGCCGGGAGACGGTCGGCGTGCGCGGCGCGGGGCGCTGCGTCCAGGGGCCGGCGGCCATGGCGGATTCGGGGTGCCCAAAGGGGCGCGTATGGGGCGCGTATAGGGCACGTATGCGCGCCGTCAAAGGCCCGACCCTCCCCGTAAGGAAGCCATCAACGCAAGGCCGGGAGCGTCGGGACGCGGGGTTTGCTCAGGAGGTCAGAGATTCCGTACCTCATCTAGGAGCACACGATGGCCGATGTGGCCTTCGTCGTCACCACGATCGCGGTGTTCGCGTTGGTGGCTCTCGTCGCCAAGGGGGTGGCCAAGCTGTGACCGCCGAAAACGTCGTCGGCCTCGTCGTGGCCGTCGCCCTGCTGGGCTATCTCGTCCTCGCCCTTCTGTACCCGGAGAGGTTCTGAGCCCGATATGAGCCCCGTCCTCGCTGGTGTGCTCCAGGTTCTCGCGCTCGTCGTGGCGCTGGCACTGGCATACCGTCCGCTCGGTGACCACATGGCCGGCGTCTACTCCTCGCAGAAGCACCTACGCGTCGAGAAGTGGATGTACAAGGCCGTAGGCGTCAACCCCGACGCACAGATGCGCTGGCCCGCGTACCTGCGCGGGGTCCTCGCCTTCTCCGCGGTGAGTGTTCTCTTCCTCTATCTGCTGCAGCGGCTCCAGGGCGTTCTGCCCGGTTCGCTCGGCTTCGCCTCGATCGACCCCGACCAGGCCTTCAACACGGCGGCATCGTTCGTCGCGAACACCAACTGGCAGTCGTACTACGGCGAGCAGGCCATGGGCCATGTCGTCCAGACCGGTGGCCTCGCGGTGCAGAACTTCGTCTCGGCGGCGGTCGGTATGGCCGTCGCGGTGGCGCTGGTACGGGGCTTCGCCCGCTCCCGTACCGGTGAACTGGGCAACTTCTGGTCCGACCTGGTGCGCGGCACCGTCCGGATCCTGCTGCCGATCGCCGTGGTCGGCGCGCTGGTGCTGGTCGCCTGCGGTGCCATCCAGAACTTCTCCGGCATCCATGAGGTCGGCCGGTTCGTGGGCGGTTCGCAGCAGTGGAACGGCGGAGCGGTGGCCTCGCAGGAGGTCATCAAGGAGCTGGGTACGAACGGCGGCGGCTACTTCAACGCCAACTCGTCCCACCCGTTCGAGAACCCCAACGGGCTGTCCAACCTCTTCGAGATCTTCCTGATCCTGGTCATTCCCTTCGCGCTCACGCGGACGTTCGGCCGGATGGTCGGCTCGCTGAAGCAGGGCTACGCGATCCTGGCGGCGATGGGCGTCATCTGGCTGGGCTTCACCACCCTGATGATGTGGACCGAGTTCAGCCACCACGGGCCCGCCTTCGACATCGCGGGCGGAGCCATGGAGGGGAAGGAGACCCGGTTCGGGATCGCCGGCTCGTCGATCTTCGCCGTGGCCACGACACTCACCTCCACGGGTGCGGTCAACTCCTTCCACTCCTCGTACACGGGCTTCGGCGGGGGCATCACGATGCTGGGCATGCAGCTCGGCGAGATCGCGCCCGGTGGGGTCGGATCCGGCCTCTACGGCATGCTCATCATGGCGATCATCGCGGTCTTCATCGCGGGCCTGATGGTCGGCCGTACGCCCGAGTACCTCGGCAAGAAGATCGGTACCCGGCAGATCAAGCTCGCGGCCTGTTACATCCTGATCACCCCGGCGCTGGTGCTCTGCTTCACCGCCGTGGCGCTGGTCCTGCCCACCCCGCCGCACTCCATGCTGAACTCCGGTGCGCATGGATTCTCCGAGGTGCTGTACGCGTACACCTCGGGTGCCAACAACAACGGTTCGGCCTTCGCCGGGCTGAACGCCGACACGCAGTGGTTCAACACGACCATCGGTCTCGCGATGCTGCTGGGCCGCTTCCTGCCGATGGTGTTCGTGCTGGCGCTGGCCGGCTCGCTCGCCGAGCAGAGGCCCGTACCGGCGACCGTGGGAACCCTGGGCACGCACAAGCCGCTGTTCAGCGGGCTGCTGGTCGGGACGATCCTGATCATCACCGGGCTGACCTACTTCCCGGCCCTGGCGCTGGGGCCGCTGGCCGAAGGGCTGGCGTCATGACCACTCGTACGAAGCAAGAGGACTCGATGTCCACTGTCACCCCCACCCGGGCGCCCCACCAGGACGCGCCCACGGGTCATCAGAGCGAAGGACGCGTCGGCGGGGGTCTGTTCGACCCCGGACAATTGCTCAAGTCCTTCCCCGACGCCGTACGCAAGCTCGACCCCCGGGTGATGGTCAAGTCTCCGGTGATGTTCGTGGTGCTGATCGGTTCGGTGTTCACCACCGTGCTGGCGTGCCTGAACCCCGGCGACTGGTTCGGCTGGGCGATCGCGGCCTGGCTGTGGCTGACCACGATCTTCGCCAACCTGGCGGAGGCGGTCGCCGAAGGGCGCGGCAAGGCGCAGGCCGACACGCTGCGCAGGGCCAAGACCGACACCGTCGCCCGGCGGATCATCGGCACGAACGAGGAGCGGGTCCCCGGCACCGAACTGCGCATCGGCGATCTGGTGGTCTGTGAGGCCGGTGACATCATCCCCGGCGACGGGGATGTCGTCGACGGTGTCGCGAGCGTCGACGAGTCCGCGATCACGGGTGAATCGGCGCCGGTCATCAGGGAGTCCGGCGGCGACCGCTCGGCCGTCACCGGTGGTACGAAGGTGCTCTCCGACCGGATCGTCGTCAAGATCACCACCAAGCCCGGTGAAACGTTCATCGACCGGATGATCGCCCTGGTCGAGGGCGCGGCCCGGCAGAAGACACCCAACGAGATCGCGCTGAACATCCTGCTCGCGTCCCTCACCATCGTCTTCCTGCTCGCCGTCGTCACCCTCCAGCCGTTCGCGATCTACGCGGGCCAGAAGCAGTCGATGATCGTGCTGACCGCGCTGCTGGTCTGCCTGATCCCGACGACCATCGGAGCGTTGCTCTCCGCGATCGGAATCGCCGGGATGGACCGGCTGGTGCAGCGCAATGTGCTCGCGATGTCGGGGCGTGCCGTCGAGGCCGCCGGTGATGTCTCGACCCTGCTGCTGGACAAGACCGGCACCATCACGCTCGGCAACCGGCAGGCCGCCGAGTTCGTCCCCGTCAGGGGCACGACCGAGGCCGAACTGGCGGACGCCGCCCAGCTGTCCTCACTGGCCGACGAGACGCCCGAGGGCCGCTCGATCGTGGTGCTCGCCAAGGAGAAGTACGGGCTGCGCGAGCGCCACCAGGGCGAACTGCGGCAGGCCGAGTGGGTCGCGTTCACCGCCCAGACCCGGATGTCGGGTGTGGACGTCGAGGGACGCAGGGTCCGCAAGGGCGCGAGCGGTTCCGTCGTCGCGTGGGTCGAGGAGCGCGGCGGCAGCGTCTCGCCGGAGGCACGGACGCTCACCGACCGGATATCCGAGGCCGGCGGAACACCGCTGCTGGTGGCTCTGGAGGACGGGCGAGGCGCCCGGGTCCTGGGCGTCATCCACCTCAAGGACGTCGTCAAGGAGGGCATGCGGGAGCGGTTCGACGAGCTGCGCCGGATGGGCATCAGGACGGTCATGATCACGGGCGACAATCCGCTGACCGCGAAGGCCATCGCCGAGGAGGCGGGGGTGGACGACTTCCTCGCGGAGGCCACGCCCGAGGACAAGATGGCCCTCATCAAGCGGGAGCAGGCGGGCGGCAAGCTCGTCGCGATGACGGGCGACGGGACCAATGACGCGCCCGCGCTGGCCCAGGCGGACGTGGGCGTGGCGATGAACACCGGTACCTCGGCCGCCAAGGAGGCCGGGAACATGGTGGACCTGGACTCCAATCCCACCAAGCTGATCGAGATCGTCGAGATCGGCAAGCAACTGCTCATCACCCGGGGTGCGCTGACGACGTTCTCGATCGCCAACGACGTCGCGAAGTACTTCGCGATCATCCCGGCGATGTTCGCGGTGGTCTATCCCGGCCTGGACACGCTCAACATCATGCGGCTGTCCTCGCCGCAGTCCGCGATCCTGTCGGCGGTCGTGTTCAACGCGCTGATCATCGTCGCACTGGTGCCGCTCGCCCTGAAGGGCGTGCGTTACCGGCCCAGCAGCGCCGACTCGATGCTCCGGCGCAACCTCGGGATCTACGGACTCGGCGGACTGGTCGCCCCGTTCATCGGCATCAAGATCATCGACCTGATCATCTCCCACATACCCGGAATCGGCTGACCTGCCATGAACAACTCCGTAGCAAACACCGCCCGGTTGCTCTGGGCAGGGCTGCGTGCCCTGCTCGTCCTCACCGTCGTCTGCGGCGTGCTCTACCCGCTCGCCGTCACCGGTGTCGCCCAGGGCATCTTCCCCGACAAGGCCAACGGCTCCGAGATCACCGCGAACGGCAAGGTCGTCGGCTCCGAACTCATCGGCCAGCGCTACGACCTGCCGCTGAAGAAGGGGCAGCAGACCGCGGCCCCGGACCTCAGGTGGTTCCAGCCGCGCCCGTCCGACGGCCTCGGCACCAACAGCGTCAACACCCAGTACAAACTGATCCTGTCCGGCGCGACCAACCGCTCCGGCGACAGCAAGGAACTGATCGACGCGGTGACAGCCGCCAAGGCCGCCGTCGTCAAGGACAATTCCGTCCCCGGCCACCCCGTCAGCCCCGCCGACGTGCCGGCCGACGCCGTCACCTCCTCGGGCTCCGGCCTCGACCCGGCCATCTCCCCGGCGTACGCACAGCTCCAGGTGCGCCGCGTCGCCGAGCGGAACCATCTCGGCGTCGCGCAGGTGGAGAAGCTCGTCGAGCAGCACACGGACGGCCGGATTCTCGGCTTCGTGGGGGAACCGAGGGTCAACGTCCTCCAGCTCAACATCGCTCTCAAGCAGTTGGTGAACGGAGCCTGAGAGCACCGGGGCCGGCCTTCGCGGCCGGCCCCGGACCATGGGACGCACGACGCACGACGCACGACGCACGACGCACGACGCACGACGCACGACGCACGACGCACAGCGCCGGGCGCACGACGCACGACGCACGACGCACGACGCACGACGGTTCAGCCCGTCGGCGAGCCCAGGCTTCCCGGGTAGAGGTACTTCGCCGGCGGGACCACCGTGCCGTCGACCCACGCCCCGAAGAAGCCCGTGAGGTCCTTCCCCGACACCTTCGCCGCCAGCGCCTCGAACTGCCGGAACGAGGCGTTTCCGTACGCGTGGTCGCGGGTCCAGGTCCTGAGCGTCCCGAAGAACGCCTCGTCACCGACCGTGCGCCGCAGGGCATGCAGCATCAGCGAACCCTTGAAGTACAGCGCGGAATCCAACTCCTTCCCCGGCCCCGGGTCGTAGAGCCTGGTGGACCAGAACGTCGGATCGTCGCGGTAGTTCTCGATCTCGGAGCGGTAGTAGTCCTGATCCAGGTCGGTACCCTTGTGCTCCTCCCACAACTGCCCGGCGTACTGCGCGAAGCACTCCGCGGCGCAGCCGTCCCGCCAGTCCTTGAACGAGACGCTGTCACCGAACCACTGATGGGCGTTCTCATGGACCATCGAGGCGTCGAAGAGCATGCCGGCGCCGTACGTGGGGCGGCTCTGCGTCTCCAGGGCGAGCGGGCCACCGGTGGGTTCCTTTGTGGCGCCGACGACGATGGCGCCCGCCGAGGAGAACGGGTACGGGCCGAACTTCGCGGTCAGGAAGTCCAGGATGTCCGTCTGCTCGGCCTCCGCGGCCGGGTCGATGACGGCGTCCGGGCTGTACGCCGTGATGACCGGCGTTCCGGCGGCCGTCTTCCCCCGGTGGACGGTGAACCTGTCGATCGCGACCGTGCTGAGGTACGTCGCCAGCGGCTTGTCCTCGAACCAGCGGAAGGTCTTCCTGCCGTCCTTCGCGGTGACCGGGCCCGGCAGGCCGTTGCCGACGGCGGTCCAGCCGTCGGGCACCGTCGCCGTGAGGGCGAAGGTGGCCTTGTCGGACGGGTGGTCGTTGGCGGGATACCAGGAGGTCGCCGCGTGCGGTTCGCCCGACACGTACGCGCCGCCGGTCTTCAGGGTGTGCCAGCCCTCGGCGTCGGGCGCACCGGCGTACACCACCCGGACCTCGAACGTCGTGCCCTTCACGACCGGGCGGGCGGGGGTGACGACCAGTTCATGGGCGCCGGCCCGGGAGAACGCCTTCGCAGGGGTGCCGTTCACGGTGACCGATGCCACGGTGAAGCCCTTGAGGTCCAGGCTGAACCGGTCCAGGCCGGTCAGGGCGCGGGCGGAGACGGTGGTGTCGCCGTCCAGATGGCCGGTGCGCGCCGGGTCGTAGGCGATGCGGACGTCGTAGTGGGACACGTCGTAGCCGGAGTTGCCGTCGTCGGGGAAGTAAGGGTCACCGACGCCCGGACCGCCGATGGCGGCCGAGGCGGGGAGGGCGGTCAGTGCGGTGGTGCTCACCACTGCGGCCACGAGGGCGACAGCGGCTCTGCGGCGGCGGTGCAGCAGTATGCGCATGTCTCGTTCCTGAGGAAGGGGCGGTCAGTGCCGGGGATCGGCGGCGGCGAGCTTCCACAGCACGCCGATGAGGGCGTCGGTGCTCGTCGTCTCCGTCCGCGGGTCCACGTTGGCGAGGTCGTCGCACGCCTCGTGGATGCAGTCCGAGATGCCGGTGCTGAAGCCGGACGACGGGATGCCGGCGTTGCCGAACGACTCGTGGTCCGAGCCGCCGACGCCGATGTCGAACGTGGGGATGTTCCGCTCGGCGAACCACGCCTCGAAAGCCTGCTGGGCCTCGGTCTCGCCGTGCTCGTCGTCGTGGACCACGAGCCACTGCCGGGTGTTCTTGCTGCCCGCCTGGTCCAAGTTGAGGTAGACGTCGATCCTGCGGCGCTCGGCCGCGGAGAGTTTTTGGACGTAGTCCGCCGAGCCGATCAGGCCCTTCTCCTCCGCGCCCCACCATGCGAACCGGAGGTGCCGCTCGGGCTTCAGCCGCTCCGCCGCCACCTGGAGTGCGGTGGCCAGGACCGCTGCCGAGCCGGAGCCGTTGTCGTTGATTCCCGGGCTCTCCTCGACGCTGTCGAGATGGGCGCCGGTCAGCAGCACATGGTCCGGGTCGCCGCCCGGCCAGTCGGCGATCAGATTGCTGCCGGTGGCGCCGTCGTGGGTGAAGGGAACGAGTTTCGTGCGGAAACCCGCCCGGTCGAGGACGTTCTTCACATACGTCACCGAGTCGGCGTACCCCTGCGTGCCGTGCGCGCGGTTGCCGCCGTTGCGGTCGGCGATGCGCTGCAGGGCACGCAGATGGGGCATCACCTGCTGCTCGGAGACGGTGGGGGCGGTGGGGGGCTGCGTTCTGGCGGTGGCGGTCGCGGCCGGGACCGCGGACACGGTCAGGGATATCCCGAGGACTCCGGCCGCCAGCCGGGGAAGGCTCCTGCGTAACGTCATGCGCACCCTTTCAAGGACGGGGGCACTCGCCCCGGTGGACCTCGGCAAGGCTGGTCGGCCGGTGTCAGAGAGTTGTCGGAAAGTTGTGGGGAAGCGGTAGCGCCTCGGAGGGGAGGGCCGGCCGGGCCGTGCGGCCGGACCAGCGGTACTGCTCGCGGCCACCGTCCTGGTCCTCACCCCACGACGGGAGGCCATTGCCCGGCCCTGCGCCCGATGCACATACTGGCGGCCGACGAGACGATCACGTACGGGGAAACATGTGTGGGGGAGAGACATGACCGACAACACCGGCCGGACGAGCGCCGGAGGGCGGAGCGGTGCGGCGCTGGTCGAGGACGCGGCGCGCGGACCCATGGTCCGGGTCGAGGACCTGCACCGCTCCTACGGCACCGGCGCAGCGGCCGTCCACGCGTTGCGGGGGGTCTCCTTCGAGCTGCCGCGCGGAGAGCTCGTCGCGCTCAAGGGACGCTCGGGCTCCGGCAAGACGACCCTCCTCAACCTGGTCGGTGGACTCGACGGCCCGGACGGCGGCCGGATCACCGTCGACGGCACGGACCTCGCCGAACTCGGTGAGAACGGGCTGCTGGAGCTGCGCCGTGACCGGATCGGCTTCATCTTCCAGTCCTTCGGCCTGATCCCGATCCTGACGGCCGCGGAGAACATCGGCGTACCCCTGCGGCTGCGCAAGACGGACCCGCGCGAGCGCGAGGAACGGGTGGCCCTGCTGCTCTCCATGGTCGGTCTCGCCGACCACGCGGCCCAGCGTCCGGGAGAGCTCTCCGGCGGTCAGCAACAGCGCGTCGCGATCGCCCGCGCGCTCGCCAACCGCCCCGCGCTGCTGATCGCGGACGAGCCGACCGGACAGCTCGACGCGGAGACCGGGCTCGCGGTGATGGAGCTGCTGAGGGCGGTGGTACGGAGTGAGGGCGTCACCGCACTGGTGGCGACGCACGACGCCCAGCTGCTGGGCCTGGCGGACCGGGTGCTGGAGCTGAGCGACGGGCACATCGTCGAGCGGGGGTAGGGGCCGAGTGCATCGTCGAGCCGGGTGAGGGAGGCCTTGAGCTGCCGGGGCCGACAGCGGCCCCGGCCCCGGCCCGGCGGACCGCGGCTGGAAGGGACGCCACCGACCTGGCCGGCCGCCGGCCCGGCCCGGCGGACCGGGGCGGACCCGAGCGCCCGAGCGCCCACATGCCCGGCCCCACAGGCCGGGGGCGCCCCTGACCTGCGGAAGGCCGGACCCCGCCGGGGCGTCCCGTGCTCCTTCCAGGCGTTCCGCACTCGGTGCGGGCGTCAGAATCCTGTCAATTCGGTTCCCACCCCCACCCCTCATCCGATTTGTCGAGAATCTACGGGGTAGCTTCGAACCGGCTGCCGCATCTGCCGCAGCCGGTTCAGAGAAGACAATGGGGCCATGGCACGCGGCAAGCTTCGGATCTACCTGGGTGCGGCACCCGGCGTCGGCAAGACGTACGCGATGCTCTCCGAGGCCCACAGGCGCGTCGAGCGGGGCACCGACTGCGTCGTCGCCTTCGTGGAGCACCACGACCGCCCGCGCACCGAGGTCATGCTCCACGGCCTGGAGCAGATCCGGCGCCGTGAGATCGAGTACCGCTCCGCCGTCTTCACCGAGATGGACGTCGACGCGGTTCTGGAGCGGGCCCCGGCCGTCGCCCTGGTGGACGAACTCGCGCACACCAATGTGCCGGGATCCCGCAACGCCAAACGCTGGCAGGACGTCGAAGAGCTCCTTCAGGCCGGCATCGACGTGATCTCCACCGTCAACATCCAGCACCTGGAGTCGCTCGGCGACGTCGTCGAGGCCATAACCGGCGTACGCCAGCGCGAGACCGTCCCCGACGAGGTCGTCCGCAGGGCCGACCAGCTCGAACTCGTCGACATGTCGCCCCAGGCGCTGCGCCGCCGGATGGCCCACGGCAACATCTACAAGCCGGACCGGATCGACGCGTCCCTGTCCAACTACTTCCGCCCCGGCAACCTGACCGCCCTGCGCGAGCTGGCGCTCCTCTGGGTCGCCGACCGGGTCGACGAATACCTTCAGCAGTACCGCGGCGAGCACAACATCCGCACCACCTGGCAGGCCCGTGAACGCATCGTCGTCGGACTCACCGGCGGCCCCGAGGGCCGTACGCTCATCCGCCGCGCGTCCCGGATGGCCGCCAAGGGCTCCGGCAGCGAGATCCTCGCCGTCTACATCGCCCGCAGCGACGGACTGACCTCCGCCTCGCCCAAGGAACTCACCGTCCAACGCACCCTGGTGGAGGACCTCGGCGGCACGTTCCACCATGTCATCGGCGACGACATACCGTCGGCGCTCCTCGAATTCGCCCGTGGGGTGAACGCCACGCAGATCGTCCTCGGCTCCAGCCGCCGCAAGACCTGGCAGTACATCTACGGACCGGGTGTGGGCGCCACGGTCGCCCGCGAGTCCGGCCCCGACCTCGACGTCCACATCGTCACCCACGAAGAGGTGGCCAAGGGCCGCGGGCTGCCCATCGCCCGCGGCGCCCGGCTGGGCCGGGTCCGGATCATGTGGGGCTGGCTGGTCGGTGTCGGCGGCCCGGCGCTGCTCTCGCTGCTCCTCACCAGTCTGGAGAACGGACCGGGGCTCGCCAACGACGTCCTGCTCTTCCTCTTCATGACGGTCGCGGCGGCCCTGCTCGGCGGGCTGCTGCCCGCCCTCGCGTCGGCCGCCGTCGGCTCGCTGCTGCTGAACTACTGGTTCACCCCTCCCACCCACACCCTGACCGTGCAGGACCCGGAGAACTTCGTCGCCATCCTGATCTTCTTCGCGGTGGCGGTCTCGGTCGCCTCGGTCGTCGATCTGGCGGCCCGCCGCACCCATCAGGCGGCCCGGCTGCGCGCCGAGTCGGAGATCCTCTCCTTCCTGGCGGGCAGTGTGCTGCGCGGCGAGACCACCCTGGACGCGCTCCTGGACCGGGTCCGCGAGACCTTCGGCATGGAGTCCGTCGCTCTGCTGGAGCGGCAGAGCGACGTCGACCCGTGGACCTGCGCCGGAAGCGTCGGCCCGGGGCCGGTGGCCCGGCCGGAGGACGCCGACGTGGACATGCCGGTCGGCGACCACATGGCGCTCGCCCTCTCCGGCCGGGTGCTGCCCGCCGAGGACCGCCGGGTGCTCGGGGCGTTCGCCGCCCAGGCCGCCGTCGTACTGGACCGGCAGCGCCTGGTCGGCGAGGCGGAGGAGGCCCGGCGGCTCGCCGAGGGGAACCGGATCAGGACGGCGCTCCTCGCCGCCGTCAGCCACGATCTGCGGACCCCGCTCTCCGCCATCAAGGCCGCCGTCAGCTCCCTGCGCTCCGACGACGTCGCGTGGTCCGACGAGGACGAGGCGGAACTCCTGGAAGGCATCGAGAACGGCGCCGACCGCCTCGACCACCTCGTGGGGAACCTGCTGGACATGTCCCGGCTGCAGACCGGCACCGTCACCCCGCTGATCCGCGAGATCGACCTCGACGAGGTGGTGCCGATGGCGCTCGGCGGCGTGCCGGAGGGCAGCGTGGACCTCGACATCCCCGAGACCCTGCCGATGGTCGAGGTCGACCCCGGGCTGCTGGAGAGAGCCGTCGCCAACATCGTCGAGAACGCCGTCAAGTACAGCCCCTACGAACAACACGTCACGGTGGCCGCCAGCGCGCTCGGCGAACGCGTCGAACTACGGGTCGTCGACCGGGGCCCCGGCATCCCCGACGACGCCAAGGAACGCATCTTCGAGCCCTTCCAGCGCTACGGCGACGCCCCGCGCGGAGCGGGCGTCGGACTGGGCCTCGCGGTGGCCCGCGGCTTCGTGGAGTCCATGGGCGGCACGCTGGGCGCCGAGGACACCCCGGGCGGCGGTCTCACCATGGTGCTGACCCTCAAGGCGGCGTCGGGATACGTTCCGGTCAGCCCCGACCTGCCCGCGCGGGTCACCTCATGACTTCGCCGGTCACCTCATGATCCCCGGAACGCTCCGGGAGATCGCCGTACAGCAGAAAGGCAGGGCCCCCATGACCCGGGTGCTTGTGGTCGACGACGAGCCGCAGATCGTACGCGCCCTCGTGATCAACCTGAAGGCGCGCAAGTACGAGGTGGACGCGGCGCCCGACGGCGCCACCGCCCTCCAGCTCGCCGCCGCCCGCCACCCCGATGTCGTCGTCCTCGACCTCGGACTGCCCGACATGGACGGGGTCGAGGTGATCAAGGGGCTGCGCGGCTGGACCCGGGTGCCGATCCTGGTGCTCTCCGCCCGCCACACCTCCGACGAGAAGGTCGAGGCCCTGGACGCCGGAGCCGACGACTACGTGACCAAGCCGTTCGGCATGGACGAGCTGCTGGCCCGGCTGCGCGCCTCCGTCCGCCGCGCGGAACCCGTCGGCCAGCACGGCACCGACGACATGGTGGTCGTCGAGACCGAGGGGTTCACCGTGGACCTGGCGGCGAAGAAGGTCCACCGCGAGGGACGCGACGTGCGGCTCACGCCCACCGAGTGGCATCTGCTGGAGGTCCTGGTCCGCAACAGCGGCCGGCTGGTCAGCCAGAAGCAGCTGCTCCAGGAGGTGTGGGGGCCCTCGTACGGCACCGAGACCAACTACCTGCGGGTCTACATGGCGCAGCTGAGGCGCAAGCTGGAGGCCGACCCCTCGCACCCCCGGCACTTCGTCACCGAGCCGGGGATGGGCTACCGCTTCGAGCGCGGCTGAACCGCAGCCGGGCGCCCCGGGCGTACGGATGTGGGCGGCCGAGCCCCGCGTCGGCAGGCGCGGGCTGTGGGCCCGGTCCGTCGTGTCCGCGTCGCTCGCCCCTGCTCCGCACCTCCGACGCCGACGAGAACTCCGAAGCCCTGACGAGTAACCCGTTCGAGTGAGACCCGGGACACCCGCTCGGGGCACGGGAGACCGGTACCCTTCGGTTATGAGTGCTGTTCCTCGATTCGAGAAGCCGGGCAAGGCGGAGAAGCCGTCCGGCCGCTTCCGGCGGATGCTCGACCGGCTGTCCAGCTCCCGGGAGGACCTGGAGTCCGAGGAGCTGCAGGAGGACTCGCAGGCTTCGGGATGCACGCGTATCTCCGAATGCACCGACCGGCAGATCGTGAAGGTGACTGGTACCTTGCGGACCGTCACCCTGCGGCCGCGCGCCGGAGTGCCCGCCCTGGAGGCGGAGCTCTTCGACGGCACCGCGCCGCTGGACGTGGTCTGGCTGGGCCGACGCTCCATCGCGGGCATAGAACCGGGCCGCAAGCTCATCGCCTCGGGCCGGATCGCCATGAGTCATGGACGCCGGGTGCTGTTCAATCCCAAATACGAACTCCGACCGCTCGGCAAGGAGTAGCCGGTGACGTCTCTCGACAAGCCGTCGTCCGACACGGACCGCACCACCCGCACCGACCAGCAGGAGGCCGACGCGAAGGCGGTCACCGAGGCAGCGCTCTTCGAGGCGTTCGGCGGTGTCCGGGGGATGGTGGAGACAGTCCTTCCCGGGCTGCTCTTCGTCACGATCTTCACGGTCAACAAGGATCTGCACCTCTCGGCCATCGCGGCCCTGGTGGTGTCCCTGCTCCTCGTCGCCGTACGGCTGATCCGCAGGGACACCGTGAAGCACGCCTTCAGCGGTGTCTTCGGCGTGGCCTTCGGCGTGGTCTTCGCCATGATGACGGGCAATGCCAAGGACTTTTATCTGCCGGGCATGCTCTACACGCTCGGCCTGGCCCTCGCCTATCTGATCACCACCCTCGCAGGGGTGCCGCTGATCGGTCTGATCCTGGGCCCGGTGTTCAAGGAGAACCTCTCCTGGCGCACCAGGAACCCCGGTCGCAGGAAGGCATACGCCAAGGCGAGCTATGCCTGGGGACTGATCCTGCTCGCCAAGTGCGCGATCCTCTTCCCGCTGTACTGGTGGGCCGACACGACCCAGTTCGGCTGGGTCCTGGTCGCCCTGAAGATTCCGCCCTTCCTGCTCGCGGTCTATCTGACCTGGGTCTTCCTCGCCAAGGCGCCGCCGCCCATCGATGTCTTCGCCGAGATGGAGGCGCAGGAGCAGGCCGAGGAGGCCCGCAAGGCCGAAGCGGCCGCCGCCGCGACGCGCCACCAGGAGTACTGAACCGCCCAGGGCGCAAGGCGAGGGGCCCGGAACCGTTTCACACGGTTCCGGGCCCCTCGCCTTCCGCCTGCCTTGTGCCTTGCGCCGGCCTCGGGTCGGCTCCGGCCGGCCCTGCGCCGGTCAGTCGTCCGAGTCGCCCCGGCGCACCGACAGCAGGTCCTCCAACTGCTCCTCGCGCGCCTGCGCGGCCACGAACAGCAGCTCGTCACCGGCCTCCAGCGTCTCTTCGGTGCTCGGCGTCAGCACGCGCTGCCCGCGGATGATCGTGACCAACGAAGTGTCCTCGGGCCAGGCGACATCGCCGACCTGGGTGCCGGCCAACGCCGACTCCGGGGGCAGCGTCAGCTCGACCAGGTTGGCGTCGCCGTGGCTGAAGCGCAGCAGCCGGACCAGATCGCCGACGCTCACCGCCTCCTCGACCAGGGCCGACATCAGCCGCGGTGTGGAGACCGCCACATCGACGCCCCAGGCCTCGTTGAACAGCCACTCGTTCTTCGGGTTGTTGACCCGGGCGACGACCCTCGGCACGCCGTACTCGGTCTTGGCGAGCAGCGAGACGACCAGGTTCACCTTGTCGTCGCCGGTCGCGGCGATCACGACGTTGCAGCGTTGAAGCGCTGCCTCGTCGAGCGAGGTGATCTCGCAGGCGTCGGCCAGCAGCCATTCGGCCATCGGCACCCGCTCCACCGAAATGGCGGTCGGCGCCTTGTCGACGAGCAGCACCTCGTGCCCGTTCTCCAGCAACTCGCCCGCGATGGAACGTCCCACCGCACCGGCGCCGGCAATCGCGACACGCATCAGTGACCGCCCTCCTCAGGGCCCTCGGCGAAGGCCGCCTCGACCTTCGCGATCTCGTCCGTACGCATCATCACGTGGACCAGGTCGCCCTCCTGCAGCACGGTCTGCGACGAGGGCAGTATGGCTTCGCCCAACCGGGTGAGGAACGCCACGCGGACGCCCGTCTCCTCCTGCAGCGTGCTGATCTTGTGGCCGATCCAGGACGGTGTCGTGTGCACCTCCGCGAGCTGCACGGCGCCGCTCGGATCCCGCCACAGCGGCTCGGCCCCCGAGGGGAGCAGCCGTCGCAGCATCTGGTCGGCGGTCCAGCGCACCGTGGCGACCGTGGGGATACCGAGACGCTGATAGACCTCGGCACGCCGGGGGTCGTAGATCCGCGCCGCGACGTTCTCGATGCCGAACATCTCACGAGCGACCCGGGCGGCGATGATGTTCGAGTTGTCGCCGCTGCTCACCGCGGCGAACGCGCCGGCCTCCTCGATCCCCGCCTCACGGAGGGTGTCCTGGTCGAAGCCGACACCGGTGACGCGCCGCCCACCGAATCCGGACCCGAGGCGTCGGAATGCCGTGGGGTCCTGATCGACGACGGCGACCGTGTGCCCCTGCTGCTCCAGGGTCTGCGCGAGAGCGGCTCCGACTCGCCCGCAGCCCATGATGACGATGTGCACCTTGCGCCTACCTCGCAGTCCTGGTCGTCCGGCTGACCTGCGAAAACACCCTGCTCACACTTCTTTCTCAGCTTGCCGGGCAAACAACGGGGCAACGGAGTGTCCCGTTGCCCAGGATGAGCTTATGCGGCTGGGATCGCGAAGCCTCATCCGAGTGCGCTTTCGCCGCGCCCGCGCGATGCGGATGGACAGCGCGCAGTGTCCGCGCGATGACGAACGGGTGCCGTGAAGGGTCCGCGCGACACGGATGGGTACGCCGCCGGACACGCGTGATGCGGATGGGCGCCGAAAGTGTCCGCGCGATTGCGGACGGAGAGGGCCGTCCTTCGTGCCACTGCGGAAGGGGAGGGCCGCCGTTCGCGCCACTGCGCAGGTACAGGACCCGTCGATCGCATCAGGGGCGCACGGACCCTTGAGTGCCGACGACACAGACATCTAACATGTCAGTTCATGGAGACCCTGCGCCCCGTCCGACGGACCTTGCTGCGGGACACCGCGTACGAGGCGATCCGTGACGCCATCGTCCGTGGCGACATCCCGCCCGGTGCCCCTGTCCGTGACGCCGAGCTCGCCGAACGCCTCGGACTGTCCCGGGCTCCGGTCCGCGACGCGCTGTCCCGGCTCTCCGGCGAGGGGCTCGTCGAGTCCAAGCCGCAAAGCTACACGCGGGTGACCCGTCTGGTGCCGCGCGACGTCCGGGACGCGGCGGCTGTCGTACGGGCCATGCAGGAACTGGCGGCGAGGACCGCCGTACCTCGCCTCACGGACGCGGACATTGCCGCCATGCGCGAGGCGAACGAACTCTTCAGGGACGCGACCCGCCGCAGCGACGTGGCGGACGCGCTGCGCGCCGACGACCGGCTCCATGACGTCCTCGTCGCAGCCTGCGGCAACCGTGCCGTGGCCGCCACGGTTGAGCGCTACACCCCTTTGATCCGGCGGCTGGAATGGCGGCAGTTCGGCACCGCGAGCGCGTCACACGGCTCGGCCGAACTGCACGACCGGCTGATCGAGGCATGCGCGGGGCGTGATGCCGAAGCGGCGTCCCGGATCACTGCGGAGATATGGCGGACTCTCGAAGAGCTGGCAGACGAACCGTCCGTAGAACCGTCCGACGGGGCGGCCCGGTGGCGCTCCACCTAGGGCAGCCCCGACAGGCCAACGGACCCGTCCGGGGTCAGGGCGGCGACCGGCCGAAGCCCCGACTGCCGTCCGGATCCCCGGCGTACCCGCGGACAAGTCGACACCTCGACCCGTGACCACCGCCGTCGCGCCCCCCTCCCAGTCACCGCGCCGACCCGAACGCGCCCCCACCCCACCGCGCCGGGCGCGATCCTCACCGCCACCGCGCCGACCAGGAAAACGAACCCCACCGCCACCGCGCCGACCAGGAAAACGAACCCCACCGACCCCCGACCGAGGGAGCTCCCATGACGCCCGCAACCCCGACCCCGCCCACCGCCGCGTCCCCCGCCTCCTCCACCACCTCTCCCTCCCTCTCCTCCTACGAGCGCTATCCCCTCCTCTTCGGCCCCTCTCCCGTACACCGCCTCGACCGGCTCACCGACCACCTCGGCGGCGCCGCTGTCTGGGCCAAGCGGGAGGACTGCAACTCAGGCATCGCCTACGGCGGCAACAAGACCCGCAAGCTCGAATACCTCGTCGCCGACGCCCTGGCGAAGGGCTGCGACACGCTCGTCTCCATCGGCGGAGTCCAGTCCAACCACACCCGGCAGGTCGCGGCGGTCGCGGCCCGCGCCGGCCTCAAGTGCGTACTCATCCAGGAGAGCTGGGTCGAATGGCCCGACGCCGTCTACGACAAGGTCGGCAACATCCTGATCAGCCGCCTGGCCGGTGCCGACATCCGCCTGGTGCGCGCCGGTTTCGGCATCGGCGTCAAGGAGAGCTGGGAGCAGGCGCTGCGCGAGGTCGAGGAGGGCGGCGGCAGGCCGTACGCCATTCCCGCCGGTGCGTCCGACCATCCCCTGGGCGGACTCGGCTTCGCCAACTGGGCCTACGAGGTCGCGGAGCAGGAGCGCGCGCTCGGTGTGTTCTTCGACACCGTGGTCGTCTGCTCGGTGACCGGTTCCACCCAGGCCGGGATGGTCGCCGGCTTCGCCGCGCTCGAAGAGGCGGGCGGCCGTCCGCGGCGCGTGCTGGGCATCGACGCCTCCGCCGAACCCGCCCGTACGCGTGAGCAGATCGCCCGGATCGCGGCAGGCACCGCACGGCTCATCGGGGTGCGGCGCGAGCTCACCGTGGACGACATCGAGCTGGACGAGCGCTACCACGCGGGCACGTACGGCATCCCCGACGACACCACCCTCGACGCGATGCGGCTCGCCGCCCGTACCGAGGGCATGATCACCGACCCCGTGTACGAGGGGAAGTCGATGGCCGGAATGGCCGATCTCGTGGCCCGCGGCGAGATCACCCGTGATTCCACCGTCCTTTACGCACATCTCGGCGGCCAGCCCGCGTTGAATGGTTACAGCGCCCTTTTCGCGGACGCTTAGTGCAAGGATTTCGTTAAGGATTTTGTGGCTTTTTCGTCCGAGTGCAGGAGATTGCAGGGCCGCGGGGGTGGTGCGTCTGCGGCTTCCATACGGAACGCTTACGATCCTCTGCGTGTCCAAACTGACCGACGTGCCCAAACGGATCCTGATCGGGCGCGCACTGCGCAGTGACCGGCTCGGAGAAACGCTCCTGCCAAAGCGCATCGCCCTCCCCGTCTTCGCCTCCGACGCCCTGTCCTCCGTTGCCTACGCGCCTGGCGAGGTTCTGCTCGTCCTGTCTGTCGCGGGCGTGTCGGCGTACCACTTCAGCCCGTGGATCGCCCTGGCGGTCGTGGTGGTGATGTTCACCGTGGTGGCGTCGTACCGGCAGAACGTGCACGCGTACCCCAGTGGTGGTGGCGACTACGAGGTCGCCACCACCAACCTCGGCCCCAAGGCCGGCCTGACGGTCGCCAGCGCGCTGCTTGTGGACTACGTCCTCACCGTCGCCGTCTCCATCACCTCCGGCATCGAGAACCTGGGCTCGGCGATCCCGTTCGTGGTCGAGCACAAGGTGCTGTGCGCCGTCGCGGTGATCCTGCTACTGACGCTGATGAACCTGCGCGGCGTCAAGGAGTCCGGGTCGCTCTTCGCGATTCCGACGTACGTGTTCGTCGTGGGCGTCTTCATCATGATCGTGTGGGGTGCCTTCCGCGCTCTCGTGCTGGGCGACACCATGCGCGCGCCCACCGCCGACTTCCACATCAAGGCGGAGCAGGAGGGTCTCGCGGGCTTCGCCCTTGTCTTCCTGCTGCTGCGCGCCTTCTCCTCCGGCTGTGCCGCGCTCACCGGCGTCGAGGCGGTCTCCAACGGCGTCCCTGCCTTCCGCAAGCCCAAGTCCAAGAACGCGGCGACGACGCTCTCGATGATGGGCGTGCTCGCCATCACCATGCTCGTCGGCATCATCGCCCTCGCCCTGGTCACCGACGTCCGGATGGCCGAGAACCCGGGGCAGGACCTGCTGAGAGGCGGTGTGCCGGTCGGTCCCGGCTATGTACAGGACCCGGTGATCACGCAGGTCGCCGAGGCTGTCTTCGGCCACGGCAGCTTCCTGTTCATCGCGCTCGCCGCGGCCACCGCCCTGGTGCTGTTCCTCGCGGCGAACACGGCGTACAACGGCTTCCCAGTGCTCGGCTCGATCCTCGCCCAGGACCGCTACCTGCCGCGCCAGCTGCACACCCGCGGCGACCGCCTCGCCTTCTCCAACGGCATCGTGCTGCTCGCCGGCGCGGCCGCCCTGCTCGTCGTCATCTACGGCGCCGACTCGACCCGGCTGATCCAGCTCTACATCGTCGGCGTGTTCGTGTCCTTCACGCTCAGCCAGACCGGCATGGTCCGCCACTGGAACCGCCACCTGCGCACGGAGAAGGACGCCGATAGGCGCCGCCGCATGATCCGCTCCCGCGCGATCAACGCCTTCGGCGCCTTCCTGACCGGCCTCGTCCTCGTGGTCGTCCTGGTCACCAAGTTCACCCACGGTGCCTGGGTCGCCCTGCTCGGCATGTGCATCTTCTTCGCGACGATGACCGCGATCCGGAGGCACTACGACCGGGTCGCCGAGGAGATCGCCGCCGACGAGACCCCGTCCGACGAGACGATCCGCCCGTCCCGGGTCCACTCGATCGTCCTGGTCTCCAAGCTCCACCGGCCCACTCTGCGCGCCCTCGCCTACGCCAAGCTGATCCGCTCCGACCGGCTGGAGGCGCTCTCCATCAGCGTCGACCCGGCCGAGACCAAGGCGCTCAAGGACGACTGGGAGCGGCGCGGCATCGACATCCCGCTGAAGATCCTCGACTCGCCGTACCGCGAGGTGACCCGCCCGGTCATCGATTACGTGAAGGGCCTGCGCCGGGACAGCCCGCGCGACGTGGTGAGCGTGTACATCCCGGAGTACGTGGTCGGCCACTGGTACGAGCACCTCCTCCACAACCAGAGCGCCCTGCGCCTCAAGGGGCGGCTGCTCTTCACCCCGGGCGTCATGGTGACCTCCGTGCCGTATCAGCTGGAGTCCTCCGAGGCGGCCAAGAAGCGTGCCAGGAAGCGCGCGGAATGGAACGCGCCGGGCTCGGTGCGCCGCGGCCCCGTGGAGCGCAAGCCCAAGGAGCCCAGCGGCAGGAACTGACCGCCCTCGTCCGCTTTCGCTCGTGGTCAACGGCCGGACGACACCCACGTAGAATCGTAGGTTGTTGTCCGGCCGTTAGTCCCTTGATCTCTGGAGCCACCCCCTCATGCAGAACGAACCCACGTCGTCGCTGGTCGGGGAGGAGTACGAGGTCGAGGTCGGGCCCGTCGCACACGGCGGCCACTGCATCGCCCGCACCTCCGAGGGACGGGTCCTCTTCGTACGGCACACGCTTCCCGGCGAGAAGATCATCGCCAAGGTCACCGAGGGCGAGAGCGACTCCCGCTTCCTGCGCGCCGACGCGGTACGGATCATCGAGGCGTCCAAGGACCGCGTCGAGGCGCCCTGCCCGTACGCAGGACCGGGCAAGTGCGGCGGCTGCGACTGGCAGCACGCCAAGCCCGGCGCCCAGCGCAGGCTCAAGGGCGAAGTGATCGCCGAACAGCTCCAGCGCCTCGCGGGTCTCACCCCGGAGGAGGCGGGCTGGGACGGCACCGTCATGCCGGCCGAGGGCGACAAGCTTCCGGCGGGCGAGGTACCTGCCTGGCGCACTCGTGTCCAGTACGCCATCGACGAGGACGGCCGCGTCGGCCTGCGCAAGCACCGCTCGCACGACGTGGAGCCCATCGAGCGCTGCCTGATCGCGGCCCCCGGCGTCACCGAGCTCGGCATCGAGAAGCGGGAATGGCCCGGCATGGCCTCGGTGGAGGCCATCGCGGCCACCGGCTCCCACGACCGCCAGGTGATCCTCACCCCGAGGCCCGGTGGGCGGCTGCCCCTCGTCGAGCTCGACAAGCCCGTCTCGGTCATGCGCGTCGACGAGCGCGACGGCGGCGTCCACCGGGTGCACGGCCGTGCTTTCGTCCGCGAGCGCGCCGACGACCGCACCTACCGGGTCGGCTCGGGCGGCTTCTGGCAGGTCCACCCCCAGGCCGCCAACACCCTCGTCCGCGCCGTCATGCAGGGCCTCCTGCCCCGCAAGGGCGACACCGCCCTCGACCTGTACTGCGGCGTCGGCCTGTTCGCGGGCGCACTCGGCCAGCGCATCGGCGAGAAGGGCGCGGTCCTCGGCATCGAGTCCGGCAAGCGCGCCGCCGAGGACGCCCGTCACAACCTCAAGGACCTGGAACGGGTCCGCATCGAGCACGGCAAGGTCGACCAGATCCTGCCGCGCACCGGCATCACCGAGTGCGACCTGATCGTCCTCGACCCCCCGCGCGCCGGCGCCGGCAAGCAGACGGTGAAGCACCTCACCGGCCTCGGCGCCCGCCGCATCGCCTACGTCGCATGCGACCCGGCGGCGCTGGCCCGCGACCTGGCGTACTTCCGTGACGGCGGCTACCGGGTGCGGACGCTGCGGGCGTTCGACCTGTTTCCGATGACGCATCATGTGGAGTGCGTGGCGATTCTGGAGCCGGCCGCGAAGGGCTCCTGACCAGTGGGTTTGCGGCCCGGGTGGTTCGCTCGACCGGTTTGCCCGCCTCAACCGGATCGAGCGGACGGTCCCCCGCCGTAGACATCCTGACCTGTGGGTTCGTGACAATGGGCGTTCCCGGCAGCAGCAGCAGTGTCGCGGCGGTGGCGTGAGCTCCTGACGCTCGCACGACGCCCGTTCGGGGCGCGCCGCCGCGTCGTCTGCACGTCAATGGCCGAGAAGCGCACCGCGAAGATCTGACAGCTCGGTGGTCAGGCGGTCACGGGGCTCGGCCGCCGGTGCGACTGCGTACCGTGAGACCGGCCACGGGGGAGCTTGCGCCATCGGTCGAGTCGGTCATGGAGCCGGGCCGGATGTCGAGGGCAGGGGCGGATCATGCGAGGTCGCCGATGTTGCGGAACGGCAGACCGTCATCGCAGTCCCAGCGCGCAGTGAGCTGTTGGAGCCAGCTGTTTGTGGAGGCAAGCTCACTCGCCGATTCCTCAGGCTGTATCCCGGGTGTCCCAGCGATGACGGAACCACGCCAGTGTTTCGGCGAGCAGTTCGCGGTTGGCGTCCCCCTCCAGGAGGGCGAGCCGGAAGTTGGGACGCAGTTTCAGTTTTCCCTCCGTGATGTCGACGCCTTTCAGCTCATTGAGGCGCCGCAGGAGCTCGGCGCAGCCCGCGGTCGGTGAAGGGATCGCGAGCGGCGAGGTGCTGGAACACCACCTCCGCCGTGCCGCCGCGCCGCCCGGACAGAGCGTCAGCGGCCAGATGCCGCTGCCCGGTGCCCCGGCTTCTTCGAGCATGAGGGCACGCGGTCGGAGCCCGAACCGATCAGCCGCCCGCCTCCGGTTCAAAGGGGGTCGAACCGCCAGAACACCAGGGCGAGACAACGTGGCAGAGCCTGCACGTCCGCCTGGTGGATGTGGTGCGGGAGATGAAGGCCTGGGCCGCTCGCGCGGCGGGTTCACCAGCAAGCTCCACTCGGGTGCGGACGGCCGCTGCCGCCGAGTCACTGGATTTGTTGTGGCAGCGAGGATCCGAGTATCTGCGCGTGGCCGCGGGCGGTCGGAGCGTCGCGCGCGACATGGGGCGTGCGCCTGCAACCACGTCTCCACGAGGTCCCACGCCGTTGTTACGGCAGTCCCACCAGCCAGGCAATGACAGCCGCGGCCTCTGCCGCGGGCCTTCAGCCCGAGGAAATGCGAACGCTTCTCGGACCACCTCACGCGAACGTGTGAAATCACCACGCCCCGTAAAAGCCACCCACCCCCGTAACAACGGGCGAAGAACCGTTCCGCACGTCAACTCCAGTCCTGAACGGCCACACAAACCCGTCCTCGGTGCATGCCATCGTGTCCGCCGGGCGCCGCCACGCCCCCACCGACCGAAAGCGAGGCACCGTGAAGAAGTCCATCGCCTGCTGGACCGCCGCAGCGGCATGCGCTCTGCTCGCCCTCACCGGAACCGCCGAAGCCTCTGATGCCATGGCCAAGCCCAAGACGTGGTACTCCACCGCCGTCTGTGCTGTCGAGAGGATCGGAAGCGGTGACCACGGAAAGAATCAACTCAAGGGCACCGGAAAGGGAAAGAGCAAGTCGGAGGCCGAAAAGGCCGCCCAGCGAGATGTACAAGCCCAGATCAGCAAGAAGTACGGAAAGGGGTACCGGGCGCACCACTGCACCTTCCGCAGCTCCAGGCGGTAGGCCCCGCGCCCGTGGGATCACGTGAACAACAGAAAGCGTAAGAAGCTGCCGAAGCGGCTTGCGGCGGCTGCCGGTGACGGACACGTCGGACTTCTCAGAAGACTCCTCGCCCAAGGGGCCGATCCCGACGCCCGCGACCCTGACGGAGCCACACCGCTCTACCTCGCCGCCGTCCAAGGCGAGAACCGTTGTGCCGAACTGCTCCTGGCGGCCGGAGCCTCGCCCAACGCCGAATCCCGGGGGCGGCGCAGCGGGCTACCACTCGCCGCAGCCGCCACCAAAGCGAACTCGCCCCTCGTCGAGCTGCTGTTGCGTCATGGCGCCGACCCGCACCTTCGGGAGTCGGGGGGCGGCTCGGCGCTCGACTGGGCGCAGGGTTGGAGCGACGACACCGAGGAGCGTCAAGCCGTTCTGGACCGGCTGCGCAACCTCACCGCTTGAACCGTCCCCACCGGACGGCCGACACCTCCGGCTGCACGAGGGCCCTGGTGCTGCAGGGGGCACGGGTATCTGCTCTCTCCCTGAGAGGGCAGATGACCTGATGCCCGTCGAGCTCTCCAGCCGGCAAATCACCCTCGATCAACAGACGGAGACCGCGCTCCGACGTGAACTGGTCATCGATCGCATTGTTGCGAGAAGGCCGGGATCGGTCGTGCCGACGGCTCTGGCTCCATCGCGTGAACGATGAGGATCAGCCGAACCGGACGCCATTCGCACGTGTTCAGCGCTGTGCCGGGCAGCAAGGGGCCATGTCGGCGGTCGGACTTCCAAGGGTGTCCGGAGGTGACCGCACACTCGCAGATCGTCCGGATCGAGGTCACCGACGCCTGTGCCGAACGGATGCCGCCCCGATCGGACGCGCTCCGCCTCCCGGATGGAGCGGACCCCGGTGGCCGGGGACTCCTTCTCGTCGCCGGGCTCGTCGCGCGCCGGGACTGGTACCTGCGGTCCGAGGGCCTGAGCAGGACGGTGTGGGCCGAGTGTGCGCTCACGCTTCCCACGTGATCGTGCTGATCGGTCCGGGCACAGAAATTCGGACATCACGTCCAGACGGGGGCGCGGGTCCGGAAGAATGGACCGACAATGACATCCCAGACGTCCCGCACCGACCAGCCCTCTCAGCCGTCCGAGCCTCCCGCCGGTTACACCCCCTTCGCCCACCTCACCGTCCCCAACGCCCCCCTCTATCGCCAGGTGATGCGCGCCTTCCTCGTCGCCAAGGAACGGTTCGCCGTGCACCTGCGGCCGGAAGAGGTGTACGCCGCCCTGGACGCGGGGAGCCGGCCCGCCGATGTCGAGGCGGTGGTGAAGGCGCTGGACAGCCTCGTCGCCTGGGGGAATCTGAGGGCCGATCCTGACCATGCGAGGGTGACGGCGGTCGAGGACTTCTACCGCAGGCGGTTCATCTACCAACTCACGCGGGCCGGTGAGGCGGCCGAGGCGGCACTGGGGACGTATGACGAGGTGTTGGGGCGACGCGGGGAGCTTCAGGCAGTCGCGCTGCATGACATCGTCACGCAGTTGCGGGCGTTGCTGGTGATCGCGGCTGAGGACGATCCGGATCCGGCGAAGGCATACGTCGCCCTGTCCGTGCTGACCGCGCGCTTCGCCGACCTCGCCGACAACGCTCGTGCCTTCATGGGGTCGCTGCAGCGCACCATCGACCTGCACGACATCGAGGTCGAGGCGTTCCTCGCGTACAAGGACCGGCTGATCCAGTATCTGGAGCGGTTCATCCAGGACCTGATCACCCTCGGTGGGCGAATCGCTCTGCTGATCGGGGAGTTGGAGGATCAGGGGCGGGTGGCGCCGCTGCTGCGGGTTGCTGCCACCCGGGAGGCAGCCGACGCGTCTCCCGAGGTGGCCGAGCACGCGGAGGCTGTGGCGTGCGAGCGGTGGGCGGGCCGGTGGTCGGGGCTCGCGCAATGGTTCGTGTCGGGGGAGGGGCGGGAGTCGCAGGCCCGGCTGCTGCGAGGGCGCGCGCTCGGGTCGATTCCGCAACTCCTCGCCGTCGTAAGGCAGTTGAACGAGAGGCGAGCCGGACGTTCCGACCGCTCGGCCGACTTCCGCACGCTGGCGCGGTGGTTCGCCCAGGCGCCGGACGACGCGGCGCGGCACCGGATGTGGCGGGTGGCGTTCGGGCTGTATCCGTCCCGGCATCTCACCGTCGACGGCGACACCCTCGCCGAGCGGACGGCCGCGCCCGAGCCGGCTTCGACGCCGTGGGCCGAGTCGCGACCGCTGCGGATCAGTCCTCAGCTGCGCCGTACCGGCAGCTATGAACGGCGTGGCAAGCCGCGCCGGGTGGCCGACCGAGGGGAGGCGAAGCGCAGACTCGCCGAGATCGCCGCCCGGCAGGCGGGGGAGGTCAAAGAGGCCCGGGAGCGGCTCGCTACAGGCGGGCCGGTGCGGCTGTCCCGGCTGGGGGAGCTCGATCCGATCGCCTTTCAGTTGTTCATGCGGCTGCTCGGCGACGCCCTCGCCACCTGGCGGCCGGAGATGACGACCACGGTGACCACCAGCGGGGACGGCTCCATGGAGATCAGGCTGACCGCACTCGACGACGGTTCGACAGCCGAAGTGCACACACCTGACGGGGTGTTCAGCGGGCCTGATCACCTGATCGACATCGTCGACCTTACGGCGGAGGTCCGGTTCGGTCCGCCTCTCGTCGCTCCCGTGTCCGCCCCGGCGGGGATCGGGTCGGTCACCGGCTCGGGGGAGGAGCTGTGACCGGCCCCCTCGCCGAGATCCTCGACGGGCAGCGCGAGGCCGATTTTCAGCGGGCCGCACGCGCCCTGCTGAAGGAGCCGCTGCTCACCGCCGACGGGCCGTACGCCGACGAGTTCCGGCTGGTACGACGGCACACCGCCGAACTGCGCGAGTGGTTCGAGCGCAACGTCGGCTGGACGCTGCGCACGGACGCCGAAGCCGCGCGTCTGCGCAAGACGCCGGGCACCCTCACCGACGCCACGCATCCCGCCCGCGAGGCCGCCCGGACCGCCCTGCCCTTCACCCGCCGCCGCTACGTCCTGCTCTGCCTGACGCTGGCCGCGCTGGAGCGGGGCGAGGCTCAAGTGGCGCTCGGCCGGCTCGCCGAGCAGGTCGTGCTGGCCGCCGCTGATCCCGAACTCATCGCCGCCGGGATCACGTTCACCCTGGAACGGCGCGATGAGCGCCTCGACCTCGCGGCCGTCGTACGACTGCTGCTGCGGGTAGGGGTGCTGCGGAGGGTGGCGGGCGACGAGGAGGCGTATGTCAGCGGATCCGGGGACGTGCTGTACGACGTACGGCGGCGCGTGCTGGCCGGGATGCCGGCGTCCCTGCGCGGTCCCTCCCTCGTCGAAGCCGAGGACTTCGAGGGGCGGCTGGTGGAGATGACGGCGCAGACCGCCCTCGACAGCGACGAACTGAGGTTCCGTGCGATCCGCTGGAAGCTGACCCGCAGCCTCCTCGACGACCCGGTGCTCTACTACGACGACCTCACGGACGAGGAACTGGCCTACCTCACCCGGCAGCGCGGCTTCATCACCGCGCGGATCGGCGAACTGACCGGGCTGGTGGCCGAGGTGCGCGCCGAAGGCATCGCCATGGTCGATCCTCAGGACGACCTCACCGACGTACGCATGCCGGAACAGGGTACGCACGGGCACGTCACCCTGTTGCTCGCTCAGCACCTGGCGGGGGCCGACAGACCCGTCACACCGGCGGAGCTGGCGCTGCGGGTGCGTGAACTCGCTGCGGAGCACGGCAGCTTCTGGGCCAAGTCGGCCAGGGAGCCGGGCGCCGAGCCCGTACTTGTGGAGCAGGCCCTGGCGAAGCTGGAGGCGCTGGGGCTCACCGAGCGCACCGAACGAGGTGCCGTGCCGCGGCCGGCCCTCGCGCGGTACGCGGTCGGCGAGGCCGTCGTCAGAGAACCGGGGCCGCCGCCTGCCCGTCGGCACCCTGCCACAGCACCGGGCACAACCGTGAAGGACGAAAGGTGAACCGCGCCTTGACCGCGCTCCCGGCCCCCGCTCTCCCCACCCCCGCACCCGGCCGGTGGCGGCCCCTGCGCATCGGGCTCGTCGATTTGTTCCACTACGACATCGAGGAGTTCTGGTTTCGCGACGGCCGGCTGCTGCTGCGCGGCAACAACGGCACAGGCAAGTCCAAGGTGCTCGCCCTCACCCTGCCGTTCCTGCTGGACGGGGACCTTTCCGCCCGCCGGGTCGAGCCCGACGGCGACCCCGGCAAGCGGATGGAGTGGAACCTGCTGCTCGGCGGTGAGCACCCGCATCCGGAACGGCTCGGTTACACCTGGATCGAGTTCGGACGGCTCGACGAGACCACGGGCGAGCCCCATTTCCGTACGCTGCTCTGCGGGCTGAAGGCCGTCGCCGGACGCGGCATCGCCCGCCACTGGTTCGCCGTGACCGACCAGCGGATCGGCGCCGGACTCGACCTGCTCGACGCGACCGGCACGGCTCTGTCCCGGGACCGGCTCGCGGAGGCCGTCGGCGACTACGGCATGGTGTACGACACCGCGAAGACGTATCGCCGAGCGGTTGACGAAGCTCTCTTCGGGCTGGGGGAGCGGCGCTACGGTGCGCTCGTCGACCTCCTCATCCAGCTGCGCCAGCCCCAGCTGTCCAAGCGCCCCAACGAAGCCTCCCTGTCCCGGGCGTTGACGGAGGCGCTGCCACCGATGGATCAGGCGGTCGTCGCCGACGCGGCGGAGGCCTTCCGGTCGCTGGACGAGGAGAAGGAGGAACTGCGGGCGGCGCGCGAGGCCGAAGGAGCCTCGTCGGGGTTTCTCGACCACTACCGGCGCTACGCCCGCATCGCCTCCCGGCGCCGGGCCCGCCTGCCTCGCACCGAACACGCCCGCTACGAGCACATCCAGCGGGAGCTCCTCAAAGCACAGGGCGATCAGGAACGGGCCGTGGCGGACCGGGCGGAGGCCCAGGAGCGGGCGGCGTCGCTCGTCGAGCGCGCGGCGCGGTTGAGCGCGCAGGACGCGGCCCTGCGGACCGGGCCCGAGATGCGCGACGCCCGCGCACTCGACCAGGCGGCGGCCGACGCCTCGCGTACGGCGTCGGACCTGGCGCGGTCCGAGGCGGATCGGCGGACGGCGTCCCAGGCTCACACCCGGGCCCGGGGCAGGCTCGCCACCGCGACGAACCGGTTGACCGCCGCGCAGGAGGCACTGGACGACATCCTGGGCCATGTGGCCGAGAGCGCCGCGGCGGCCAGGCTCGACGTCCCGCAGACCGAAGGAGCTCCCGTCACGGTCCTGCGTCGCGCGGCGGACGAGGCGACGGCTGGCAGAAGGCGTGCTGTCGAGCATGTGGAGGCCCTCGCCGAGCGGGCCGAGCGGGCCGAGGAGACACGCAGGGCCGCCCGACTGCGCGCCGACGAGGCCGACGAGGAGGTCGTGCACAGCGGGGAACTGCTGGCCGAGGCCGACGAAGGCGTCGCGGAAGCCGGGCGCGTGCTCGTCGCGGCCGTGCGGGAACACCTCTCCGGGTGTGTGGAGTTGCGGGTGGACGGGCTGCCCGGGGTCCTGGACGGGGTACAGGGGTGGGTGAGCGGCCTGGTCGGTCCTCACCCGGCACGTGTCGCCGCGGCCCGAACCCACCGCGTCCTCGCCTCCCAACTGGCCGACCAGGCCGCCGCCCTGGTCCATCGCGAGTCGGCGACGGCGGAGCGGCAGCGGTTGGTGGCACAGGAACTGACCGCGCTCGAAACGGGCGGGCAGCGAGGTCCGTCGGCTCCGTACACCCGCACTCCCGATGTGCGGGTACGAGGTCTCGGAGCCCCGCTGTGGCGGCTCGTCGACTTCCGCGCGCACGTCACCGAGGCCGAACGCGCGGGCTTGGAGGCTGCGCTGGAGGCGTCGGGGCTCCTCGACGCCTGGGTACGACCGGACGGCTCCGCGGTGGCGGCGGACGGGCACGACGTGCTCCTCGATCCCCTGGACCTGCCCGGCGGAGGTGGTCTCGACCGCGTGCTGTGTCCGGCGGTCGACCACACCGATGTGGGGGCTGCCGCCGTGGGAGAACAGACGGTCCAGCGCCTGCTGGTCTCGATCGGGCTGGCAGGGAAGAACAGCGACGGGTCGGCGGAGGACGTTTGGGAGACGGGCGGCAATCGCACCTGGGTCGCCACTGACGGGCGCTTCCGCGTCGGTGCGCTGACCGGAAGCTGGGCCAAGGACAGCGCCCAGTATGTCGGGGAAGGAGCGCGGGAACAGGCGCGGCGCACCCGCACTGGCGAACTGCACGTCGAGCGGGAAGCGTTGGAAGCAGAGAGGGAGCAGCTGGCCGAGGCGCTGCACGCGGTGGCAGAGCGCCGTGAGGAACTCGACGCCGAGCTCGCGGCCGTACCGGGCGACGATGATCTGCGCCACGCGCACGCACGGGTCACCGCCGCTGCCGGTGCGGTCCAACGGGCCCGTACCCGGCAGCAGGAGCGGGCCGCTGAACTGGGCAGGGCGGCCGACGAGGCCGACCGTACGGCGGCTGAACTCGGCGAGACGTCGGCCGCCATGAACCTCCCCACCGACCGGGAGGGGCGTGCTTCCGTGCGCCAGGCGCTCGCCGATCACACCGCCCACCTCGCGGCGCTGTGGCCGGCCCTGCGTGAGCGCGCGGACGCCGAGCATGCGGTCACCGGGGATCAGGCCGAGACCGGCCGGGCCGAACTTCTGTTCTTCGAACTCGCGGAGCGCACCACGGAAGCGGCTCGTCTCGCCGCCTCGGCGGACGAACACCTGCGGACCCTTCGTTCCACTGTCGGAGCGGCCGTCGCCGAACTCCAGCGTCGGCTGGAGGAGACCGCGGCCGCCGTCCGCGTCTGTGAGAGAGAGCAGCAGCGCGCACAGGCGGACATTCGCGACGCTGACCGGCGGGCGGGCCATGCGGAGGGGCGCATCGAGCGGCTCGCCGAGGATGTCACGGACGCCACGGCCGCGCGTGAACGCGCCGTCGCAGCGCTCCAGCGGTTCGTCTCGACCGGGCTGCTTGCCGTCGCCCTCCCCGATGTCGTCGTACCGGACGACGGCGGCGGAACGTGGGCTGCGACCCCTGCCGTGAGCCTCGCCCGTGCCATCGAGTCCCGGCTCTCGTCCACCGACGATTCGGACGCGGCCTGGGAACGCGTTCAGAAGCGATTGAGCGAGGAGTTCGGCAGGCTGCAGGACGCGCTCTCCCGGCACGGTCATACCGCCACGGCCCGTCCGAGCGAGGACGGCATGCGGGTCGACATCGTCTACCAGGGTCGGCGGCGCGCAGTGCCCGAACTCGCCGAAGCCCTGGCCACCGAGGTTGCCGAGTTGACCCGCATCCTGTCGGCGCACGAACGCGAGATCCTCGAGACCCATCTGATCACCGAGGTCGCCGGGACACTCCAGGAGCTGATCGGAGCCGCCGAACGCCAGGTGCGCGCCATGAACCGGGAATTGGAGGAGCGCCCGACCTCGACCGGAATGAAACTGCGCCTGGTGTGGCGGGCCTCTCGCCGGGCCCCGCAGGGGCTGGCCCAGGCCCGGGAACGGCTGCGCCAGTCGGCCGACGCCTGGTCGGCGCAGGACAGGGCCGCGGTCGGTGTGTTTCTTCAGGAGCAGATCGCTTGCCGCCAGGCCGACGACAGCACGGGCAGTTGGCAGGAGGACCTCACCGCTGCCCTCGACTACCGGGCCTGGCACGAGTTCGGCGTCGAACGACACCAGCACGGCAAGTGGGTGCCGGCCACCGGGCCCGCCTCCGGCGGCGAACGCGTCCTGGCGGCGTCCGTGCCCCTCTTCGCCGCCGCGTCCTCCCACTACGCGAGCGCGGGCGGCGCGCACGCCCCCCGGCTGGTCACCCTGGACGAGGCGTTCGCCGGAGTGGACGACGACTCCCGCGCCAAGTGTCTCGGCCTGCTGAGTGCGTTCGACCTCGACGTCGTCATGACCAGCGAACGGGAATGGGCCTGCTACCCGCAGGTGCCCGGCATCGCCATCGCACAGCTCTCCCGCGTCGACGACATCGACGCAGTCCTGGTGACCCGCTGGGAATGGGACGGCAGCGACCGACGGCGCGGCGCCGAGCCGGGCGCCACCCTGCGTGCGACGGCGGTTCCCCTCCAGGCCGATGGCCGCGAACGAGGGAGCCAAGACGCGGCGGGACCGATCGCCGGGATGGCGCGGACCGCTGGTCCGGAGGCCATCGGAGAACAGGAGCCCCTGTGCACGTGAATCCTCCCGCTCGGCCGGCCGCTGTCGAACGGGCGCCCGGACGGCGGGCACCGGGGCAGCGGGAGGGGCCGACGGACGTCGTGGCGGCGGAGCGGCCCGGGACCCCCCAGACCGAAGGACAGACCGGCAGGGTCGACGCCGATCGCGTCGGACGGCTGCTCGGAGACCCGGGCCTCGCCTGGCTTCTGCAACGCATCCGCCGGCGGATGGCCGGCGGTCGGACCCTCACCGGTGCGGTCACCCTGGCGCATCCTGACGAATCTCAGCGCCGAGCCGCTGAGCGTCTTCTGGGACGCGCCCCGAGCGCGGGCCGCTCCCTGACAGTACGTCTCGACGCGGTGGACGCGATCCTGCGCCGCTCAGGTGTCAGCCCCGACGGACTGGGGGCCGCGGTGGTGGACCTGACCGGACCCGTTGCCGTGCACGCGGAGGTGCGCGGCAGGGAGGAACGCGCCTGGGAGGAGGCGTACGCCCCTTTCGGAGCCCTGGATCCCGGGCTGGCCGACTGGGCGGAACGGATGTGCAGGGACGGTCTCGTACGGCGGCTCGCGCGCACGCCGGAAGCCGCCGGCCCTCTGGTGAGCGCTGCTGTGCGAGCGCTGCGCGCGCTGCCCGCGGTTCCCCCGACGTCACGTGCGACGTTCGCGGCACTCCATCTCTCCGGTGCCCATGCCCTGGACGAGGGAGCTCCGCTCGCCGCTCTCGTCCTGTCAGGGCTCCGGACCCTCACGGGTTTTCCCGACGGCTCCGGTGCCGAGTGGCGACGGGAAGCCTGGGCTTCGGCCGGACTGCTCATGGACGATGTGTCGTCGACCGTCCTGACCCTCAACCTGCGAGGCACACCAGCCCTCGACTGGATGGCTGACGCGGGGGAGCCCACGGTCCTGACGCTGCGTTCGCTCACCCGCCACGCGCCGAGCAGCGCCCTCTCAGGGACTGGAGTCGTACACATGTGTGAGAACCCGGCCGTCCTGTCCACCGCTGCCGACGCCTTCGGCCCGGCGTGCCCGCCCATGGTGTGCCTCCAGGGACAGCCTTCGGCGGCGGCGCTTACTCTGCTGCGCGGCCTGTCCGCGCAGGGAGCCGAACTTCTCTACCACGGTGACTTCGACTGGGGTGGGGTGCGCATCGCCACGGCGCTGGGACGCGGTGCCCCGTGGCGGCCTTGGCGATACGGAGCGGCCGACTACCGGGCGGCCGTGTCCAGGATTACGGAGCCACAGCAGTTGGCAGGCGCGTCCGCCGCGACTTCGTGGGATCCGGCGTTGAGCGTTGCCCTCACCGAGCACGGAGTTCGTGTAGAAGAGGAAGCGGTGCTCGACGAGCTGCTCTCGGACCTGGAAAAGCAGGCCCGCCGAGGTCCATCCGGAAGTGCCGAGCGCGCCGCTCCGAGCTCGCCGCGGAGTACGACCCGGTAGGCGTCGGCCCTGGGGCCGGTGGGGTACTCGCGCTCGTCGGGACCGGTGGACCGAGGGTGGCCCGGGACGTCCGCCGCGCGACATACCCTGTGCGCCTCACCTCAGGGCAGCATGGTCGCCAGCGCTCCGGCCGCCTGCCGCATCCGCTCCTCGTCGTCGCGCACGCTCCGGCTGAACTCCATGTGGAGGAACGGGACACCGTCCGCCGCCGCGCGTCGCCCCTGTTCGTTGCTGCGGCCCTCCAGCGCGCAGCGTCGTGCCCAGGCCCGGCAGACGGCGAAGCCCTCCCGCCGCAGGGCGGTCGCCGTGCGGCGGGCCGTGGTACGGCCCTGGTCGCCCTTGCCGGTGGAAGCGATCACGTCGTAGTCCGGTTCGGTGGAGTCGGCGAAGCCGTGCACCTGCAGACCCGGCAGCCGGTGCCGGACCAGTTCGTCGCAGACCACGTCGAACACCGAGTCGCTGCGGTGCGCGACATCGGCGCGGTCCCCCTTCCCGGCGTTCCGGTGGGCGCCGGCCAGCACCAGTACCCCACCGGTCCTGGCACGCAGCACCCCGATGCCCAGCTGCTCGCTGCGCGTGTCGGCGACCGGATGCGGGACCTGGACCGACCAGCGGGCCGGGGTGCTCAGGTCGACGTAGACCCGGCCCCAGCCGCGCCTGACCTCCGCCGCGCGGTCGGCGATCTCGGCGAAGCGCCGGCCGGTCCCGGTGTCGGTGAAGGTACGGATGCCGAAGTCGACCTCGGCCAGGCGGCGCCCGGCTTCGGCCCGGTGGCCGTCCAGGAAGAGCCCGACGGCCTCGGCGACGGTACGGCGCTGGGCGGGCAGAGGCCGCTGATAGTCGCTGTGCGCGACCGTTCCTCTGGTGAATTCGGTGATGCGCCGGGCCAGGTCGTCGCCGTCACGGGCGTCGGGAGCGACCGGAGCGTGTCGGGCCCGGTCGGGGGACGGGACGAGAACCGCCACCAGCGCGCCGAGCGTGACCAGTATCACCACGGTACTCAGCAGTATTGCCTTGATCGTTATCTTCACGGCAGGGTCCCGTGTCCTGTTCGAACGAAAATATCAGGGGTGTCATCATTCCCTCTCCACTCCTTCGCGGCCCGCGCCGCCGTGCTGGCGCTCCTCGCCGCCACCGCGGCGGGCTGCTCCCTGCCGGGCAGTGACAGTGACGCCGCCGACGCGCAGTCGGGCCCGTCGTTCACCGTCGCCGCCGCGGGCGACATCCTGATCCACCCCCAGCTGACCGAGCAGGCCCGCAAGGACGCCGAGTCGGCCGACGGCAAGGGTGCCGGAAGCGGCGCCACCGCGGCCGACGGGCTCGACTTCGGTGCGATCATGGCTGGCGTCAAGCCCGTGATCAGCAAGGCCGACCTGGCGATCTGTCACTTCGAGCCGGTCATCGGCAAGCCGGAGGGACCGTTCCAGAGCTACCCGGACTTCCTGGTGCCGCCGCAGATCACTGCGGCGATCAAGGATGTCGGTTACGACACGTGCTCGACGGCGTCGAACCACACGCTCGACCACGGAGCCGAGGGCGTGAAGCGCACGCTCGACACCCTCGACAAGGCAGGTCTCAAGCACACCGGTTCGGCGCGCAGCGGCGCGGAGGCGGCCAAGCCGCTGATCATGGATGTGAAGGGCGTGAAGGTCGCCCAACTGTCGTACGCCTTCGGGTTCAACGGTCGTGAGATCCCGGCCGACAAGCCCTGGATCGTCAACCAGAACTCCTTCGACAAGATCGCCGCCGCCGAGAAGGCCGCCCGCAAGGCCGGTGCCGAAGTGGTGATCCTCAGCATCCACTGGGGCCGCGAACATCACCCGGATCCGAGCGCTCCGCAGCTGAAGCTGGCCCGCAGGCTGGCGAGGGAGACCGGGATCAACCTGGTGATCGGCCACCACGCGCACGTGGTGCAGCCGATGGAGAAGGTCGACGGCACATGGGTGGCGTACGGCCTCGGCAACCAGCTGGCGCGGCACGACGTGCCGTCCGGGCTGACCGAGGAGGGCGTCATCGGCTGGTTCGAGTTCCACAAGCGGGGCGACACATGGGATGTGGACGCGCGCTACGTACCGACGCTCGTCACCATCCCGCCGGACGTCGACGAGAGCGACCCGGACTCCGTGGAGGCGGCCGGTGAGCGGGGTGCGGTGAAGGACCACCGGCTGCTGAATCTGGCCGAATCCCTACGAGACGAAAAGGACCTCTCGCCGGAGGAACGGGCGAGATACCGGCTGGCATTCGAGCGCACCCAGGGCACGATGCTCAACCGGGGTGCCGCCAAGGACGGTCTGAAGCCGTTGGAGGGCCTTCCGGACTGATCACCGTCCTCCAGGAGGACCGTACGCCGACCTTCCCGTCGATCAGCGGCCGAGCAGTAGCCGGCCGGTGGTCGACGCCTGGCTGTCCCACAGGTGTCCCACAGTTTTCCAACAGGTGACGCACAGCTGAGTGATCGCCGAGTGGGTCCGAAGTCAAGAATCTGGCTTCAAACGTCGCGTACGTCACACCGGCAACTCTCCGTACAACTTTCCGCCAAGCTTCCAGGTCGTGGAACTGATCGCTCCATCTCCATGGCATGCATCGGCGCGGGCCCTGACTCGGGCCGGAACCTGAAAGGCAACATTCATGGCCGCTTCGCCTGCGAAGCGGCGGCACAAGGTCCGACGCCGGGCCGACATGTCGCTGCTGGGTGGCATCCGCCCACCCATCGCGGTCCTCTCGGCCCTGCTGCTCTCCCTCGCGGGCATCACCGCCCTCGGTCTGGGGAGAGCCGGTCAGGACCCCGTACCCAAGGCTGTGCTGACCTCGCAGCAGCACTTCGCCGAGGACGGTGCCGTCGCCATGCGCGCCTCGATCGACGAGAGCGCCACCGACCTGACCCGTACCGCCGGCCTCTTCAGCGCCGGCGATCCGGTCTCGCCGGACGCCGTCCTCGACAAGATCGGCAGTGTCTACCAGAAATGGATGGGCACGGCCGTCGTGGAGATCAAGTCCGGGCGGATGCTTGCCGCGCGCGGTGAGAACGTGCCCGTCACCGCCGTCGACACGAGCAAGCTCGCCGAGAAGGACGGGCTCAGCCCGCGCATGGTGCGGCTGCAGAACGGCGAGACCCGGCTGCTCGCCTTCGCACTGCTCTCCTGGCCGGACCGGCCGCAGCAGTTGCTGATCGCTTCGAGCAGTCTGCGCTTCCCGGGCATCAGCCTCGGGCAGTTCCGCTCCATCGCCGTCATCGACAGCGAGGGGCGCATCCTCAGCAGCGACGGCATTCCGGAACCCGAGCAGGTCCTCACCGATCTTCAGCGTGAAGGCGTCAAGCGCTCCAACAAGCAGCTGAAAGCTTTCTCCAAGATCGCTGCCGTCAAGTCGGCGGAGCACCCGCTCAAGGCGAAGGAGCCCGGTTCCGGAGGCTTCCTCGGGGTCAGCGGCAGCCTGCTCGGCGACTCCTTCGAGGGCGACCGTTCCATCGCCGGGTATGCCACGCTCACCGGCCCGGAGCCCGGCGAAGGGACTGTCGCGACCGCGCTCGGCCTGACCGTCGTCTCCATGGTCGATGTCGCGGTGGACCCCACCAGGGTCGCCGGGCCGCTCTTCGGCCTGCTCGCCGCGGCCGCGCTGCTGCTGATCGGCGCCCTCGCGGTCGCCCTGCTGCTCGGTACGGTCCAGCGACCGCTGCTGAAACTCTTCCTGGAGAGCCGCCGGCTCACCCGCGGCGATCTGACCCGCCCCGTCACCGTCCCGAGGTACGGCGAGGCCGGGCGGATCGGGCAGGCCCTGGAACGGCTCCGCCGCCAGCTCCTCGGCGAACCGGCCGGCACCTCCGACGCGTCGTCCGGCGCGTCGCACCGCCGCCGTGTCGGCACCCGCGGCCTCGTCGTGGTCTGCGGTGTCCTGCTCCTCGCCTGGTCGGCGCCGATGCTGCTGCTCTTCAACCGCGCCGACTCGACCGTCGCCGTACCGGAACAGATCATCAGCGACCAGCGCGAGCGCACCGACACGCTCTCCGACCGGGTGCGCCGCGCGCTCAACGAGGGCCACGCCGACCTGGTCTCCGTCTCCGCGCTGATCGGCAACCGGACCAGCCCCGACGACATGAAGAAGGTCCTGGAGCGCACCCGCACCGAGCACGTGCGCTACCGGTCGCTGTACGTACGCTCCGCCGAGGGCACCGTCCTCGCTCGGGCCGGCGAGTCCCCGCACGGCCTGCCCGCGAGCGGGAGCGGCGACGACAAGCTGTCCGCGCAGCCGATCAGCGTCCTCAACGACTCGGGCAAGGAGCCCGTCATCGCCGGATACGCCGAGATCCCGGGCCGCGACGGAGCGGCCGTGATCGGTGAGTTCCGGATCGACTTCATCAACTCGCTGCTCAAGCGCCCCGGCCTCGGCCAGATCCGGGTCGTCGACGACGAACGCCGGGTCATCGGCGGCAACACCGGCTACCTCGCCTTCGAGAGCCTTCCGAAGCGGCTCGACGAACTGGCGACCGGCACCAACCAGAAGACCGGCCTCAGCGCCCGCGCGAGCGGTGTCATGTACCGCGACGGTGACGGAGTCCAGGTCGCCGGAGCCGCACCGTTCGTCGGCGGCGGAGCAGCGAAGAAGCTCGGTTGGACGGTGGTCAGCTGGCAGCCCGCCGCGGGTCTCGCGATTCCCGAGTACAGCCTGCAGAACCGCACCGTCCTGGCCGGACTGCTCGGCGTCACCGCTGCCGCCGCTTGCCTCGGCTGGCTGCACATCGTCGTCGTACGGCCGCTGCGCGAACTGGCCGGCAAGGCCGAGGCGCTCGCCGACGGCGATCGGCGCACCGTGCTCTTCCCGCACCACCACGACGAGGTCGGCGCGGTCACGCGAAGTCTCGAACTCGTCCGGCAGCAGCTCCAGGAGCAGCGCAGACGCGACGGCGCCCCCCTCGCCGGAAGGAACTGATCGGCCTTGCTCTTCCTCTACACCGTGCTCGTGATGTGCTGCGCGATCCTGCTGATCGCGGGCATCGTCGAGCAACGTCGCCACTTCAGCAATCTGGAGCGGATCCCGACCCGGGTGCTGGTCAACGGCATCCGCGGCAAGAGCTCCATCACCCGGCTCTGTGCCGGCGCGTTGCGCGGCGGTGACCTCGTCACCGTCGCCAAGACGACCGGCACCGCGGCCCGCTTCATCCACCCGGACGCCACCGAGGAGCCGGTCTACCGCAAGTTCGGCATAGCCAATGTGGTGGAGCAGATCGGCATCGTGCGACGCGCCGCCGCGTACAACCCGGACGCGCTCGTCATCGAGTGCATGGCCGTCATGCCGGCGCTCCAGGAGATCAATCAGTCGAAGCTGATCCGATCGACGATCGGCGTGCTCTGCAACGTACGCGAGGACCATCTGGCCGAGATGGGCCCGACCCTGGACGACGTGGCCCGCTCGCTGTGCCGCTCGATGCCGGAGGGCGGCATCTGTGTCACCGCGGAGAAGGACCGGTTCGACATCCTCCAGGAGGAGGCGGACGCGCGGGACTGCAAGCTGATCTACGCGGACCCGGAGACCGTGAGCGACGCGGAGCTGCGCGGGTTCAGCTGGTTCACCTTCAAGGAGAACGTGGCGATCGCGCTGGCCGTCGCCGAGCTCCTCGGCGTGGACCGGGAGACCGCCCTCCAGGGCATGTACGACGCGCCGCCGGACCCGGGCGTCCTCTCGGTCGAGCGCTACCGCACCCACGACGACAAGCGACTGCGGTTCGCGAACGTCTTCGCGGCCAACGACCCCGAGTCGACGCTGATGAACATCAACCAGCTGCTCGACCTGGGGGCGATCAGCCGGCCGCTGAACGTCGTCATCAACTGCCGCCCCGACCGGGTCGAGCGCAATGGGCAGATGGGCCAGATCATCCCCGACCTCCAGCCGGAGAAGGTCTTCGTCATCGGGCACCCGGCGAAGAGCGCCATCGACGCCATCCCCGCCGAGTGGCGGCACACGGCGGTCGATCTGGGCGGTGACAAGCGCGATCCCGAGGAGTTCATGCGCCAGTTGCTCGACCGGCTCGGCCCCGAGTCCTCGCTCGTCGCGATCGGCAACATCCACGGGCAGGGCGAAGTCCTGCTGGAGCATCTGGCCGAACTCCCCGCGGACGAGGCGGAGGACGAGCCGACGGACGCGCCGGGCGTGAGGGACATGAAGGACGCGCGGGACGGCCTGCCCGAAGAGGCCCATGCCGCAGCACACGACGACGGCCCGCCCACCGCGGCCGTTCCCGTGATCCCGGCCCAGCCCCGGCGCGAGGCGCCCGCCCTCGAACCGGGCCATGCGCGGCACGACGAGACGCTCGCGCTCCCGCGGTACACACCGCGCCTCGACCCGTTCGCGCCGTACCCCGAGGCCTACGAGGCCCGGTACCAGCAGCGTCAGCCGGCCGTGCTGCCGCTCGCCGTACGCCCCCGGCAACCCGGATCGGAGCAGTCGGGAGAGCAGCCGCGGCAGCACCCGCAGGGGCAGTCGGGACTGCCGGTGCGGCGGCCCGGACCGGAGCAGCTCGGACAGCAGCCGCAACGGCCCGGACCGGAGCAGCCGGGACTGCCGATGCGGCAGAAACGACCGGAGACGCCGGAACAGCAGCCGCAACAGCCCCCGCAGGAGCAGCCGCAGCAGCCCCCGCAGCAGCCCCCGCAGGAGCAGTCGGAACAGCGGCCGCAGCAGCCCCGGCAGGAGCAGTCGGAACAGCAGCCGCAGCAGCCCCGGCCCACATCCGGGATTCCGGCACAGAGTCCGGCGCAACCGCCCGCAAAGCCTCATGTACGCGGTCCGTTCGAGCCGGTTCGGCCGCCCGTCCCGGCCCAGCAGCAGAACCCAGGAGAACCCCGTTGATCCCCTCCGTCCTCACCCCCGAGATCGCCGCGATCGGTATCGCCCTGGGGCTGATGTTCTCCCTGGTCTGCTACCTCACGACCAACCTCTCGCCCGGCGGCATGATCACCCCGGGCTGGCTGGCCCTCACCCTCGTCGAGGACCTCCAGCGCGCGGCCATGGTGGTCGGCGTCACCGTGCTGACGTACGTCGCCGTCCTCGGCCTGCAGCGCGTCGTGATCCTCTACGGCAAGCGGCTGTTCTCCACCGTCGTGCTCACCGGCGTCATCTTCCAGGCGACGCTGATGATCGTGCTGTCGCTCGAGTTCCCGCTGATGTACACCAACCAGACGCTCGGCTTCATCGTCCCGGGCCTCATCGCCTACCAGCTCGTCCGCCAGCCCAAGGGCGCGACGCTGCTCGCGACCGGCACGGTGACGCTCATGGCGTACGTCGTACTCACCGCCGGAATCCTGCTCGGCGCCCTGCCCACCGTCTGACCGACCGACACCGCTCGACCCACCACCCGGAGCTGACCGACCCATGAGTGCCAAGACCAAGCGTGGCCCCCGCCCGGTGCTGCATGCCGTCACGGTGATCAGCCTGCTTGCGGGCAGCGCCTACCTCACCGTCGAACTGCGCAAGGACGAGCAGGCCAAGGCCCCCGCCGTGCAGGCCGTCACCGACAACCCCGCCCTGCGTTCCTCCGGCTCCGGTCTCAACGGCGAAAAGAGCTGGGAGCGACTGCAGAACCCCGCCCGCACCCTGCTGCGCGGTGCCGATGGCGAGGTCCTCGCCAGCTTCACCGACGGCGCCCGCACCGCCACGCTCACCGGTCCCAGCCGAACGTTCACCGAACCCGCCTACACCAAGTCCCGGGTCGTCACCGAGGACTGGGTCCGGCTGATGCCCTACCAGTGGAAGAAGGGCTCCGAGAAGGAGAAGTGGTTCAAGGACTGGTTCAAGGAGTTCTTCGGCAGCGAGGAGGACGACCTCTTCGCGATGGCCTTCCAGTACGTCGACCAGGCGCCGATCAAGAAGGACGACGAGGGGGTCCCGTACGCGGGGGACGCCAACTTCGGTCCGATCAACCCGAACGGCAGTCCGGGCAACGACTACCGGCTGGAGGAGTCCGACTTCTTCGACTACCTCGGCATCCCGTACACCTTCCGCAACGGCACCACGATGCAGCCGCGCGCCGAGCGCGCCCGCTCGATGGACTGCTCGGGCTTCATCCGTACGGTCTTCGGCTACCGTGCCCGCTATCCGCTGATGGCCACCGACGTCCTCGGCGACGGACTGCCGCGCACCGCGAACGGCATGGCCCGCTCCGGGCGCGGCGCGGACGTCATCGAACTCAAGGGCATCACCCCCGCGGACCGGCCGAAGAACATCGACGTGCTGCAGCCGGGAGACCTGGTCTTCTTCAAGCTCGACCGGCGGACCAAGCAGCGACTGGACCACGTCGGCATGTACATGGGGCACGACACCGACGGGCACAAGATCTTCGTGTCCAGCCGGGAGGAGGTCAACGGCCCGACCATCGGCGACAAGGGCGGCACCTCCAGGCTGGACGGGAACGGCTACTACGCTTCTACGCTGCGCAGCGCCAAGCGTCTGTGAAGCAGCCCCGGCCATTTTGCGCCGCACCGCCCGGAGTCCCGCCGCTCGGCGTGGTTCCGGGCGGTGCGGGGCACGGGGCGGGAGGCCGCCCGGGCCGTTCGCGCCGTCGTCATTGGCCGCGCCAGATGTTGTCGAAGGCCGCCTCGTCGAGCGCTCGCCGCTGCCGCTGGAACTCAAGGTCGCGCAGGGCGTCGTCCACGGCGGCGAGCACCGTCGTGATCGACTCGTCCGGCACGCCCGGGGAGTCGCCGGTCGGCTTGTCGCGGATTCCGGCCGCCGCCGCGAGCGCGGCGAGGACGGGCTCATCGGAATTCCAGCGGTCCGCCGCCCGGCGACGGGCGGGCGAATCGGCAAGGACCATCCGACTGGTCGCGGAGGGCACCCAGCGGGATCGGCTCTGCGGAGTGAGCTGTCCCTCCGCCTCGAGGGTGGCCAGATAGGCCGTGGACAGACCGCGGCCCCGGCGCCACAGCCAGTCGTCGAGCGATTCGTAGGGCGGTTGCCGGACGAGCGACGACACGGCCTCGTCCAACAGGGGATCCTCCATGGCCGGCGCGTGGCCCGGCACGATCCGATCGCCGTCCAGCCCGACGGCCTCGGCACCCAGGAGATCGATCACCTCCGCTCCCGCGAGCACCAGCGAAAGATCCCCCCGCTCCAGGGGGCGGCTTGCCGCTCTGTCGATGGCGGCGATCAACAGGTCCCGCGGTGTGCTCATGAATGGCTCCACGTCAGGGGCGTCCGGGGGGCGGGCGGGCGTATGAGCGCCTGGGCGTCGACACCATCGACGCCATCGACGCCGTCATGCGGCGAATGGCTGCGGTTACCGGTCTGCGGTTACCGGTGTCGCCGGCGGTGATGCCGCGAGTGCTGCGCTGTCCGGCGGAGCGGCACCCGTCTCCTGCTGCGACGAACGCGGCGGTGGTCACCGACGGTCCGACCCGTTGCCGACGGCGATCACGCCCGTATTCGAGTCCGATCACGCTCGCATGTCCGATCACGCTCGCATTCGAGTCTACGAAGCGAGGACGTCAGCCGCATCCCGCGCCGCCTCCCGCCCCGCCGGGGACGCGCACCCCGGCAGGAGGACCGACGGCCCCAGTGGTGCGAGGGGGCGGCCGGAGGCTCGGGGTACCGGAAACCGACGCCCCCGTCTGCGCGGACGATCACGCACCCGCTCGACTCGACGGTGCGTTCCCGGCGGTCGGCCGACACCACGTCGGCGGGATCCCGGCGAGCACGTCAAGGGGTCGGGCGGCGCAGTGCCCTCGGGAGGACGAACCACAGGCCGGTGAACATGACGAGTGTGGCGGCCGTGACCGTGACAGCGGCGGTCCGGCCGAGGACGACATCCATGAGCAGGAGAACAGCGCCGTTGAGCGCGAGGGCGAGGAAGACCAGGCCGATTTCGGCGAGCTGCGCGGACAGAGCGACAATCCGGACCTTGGCGCCCCGGTGGAACAGGCCGCGGTGCAGTGCGACCGGAGTCGCGAGCACTGCCGAGGAGACCACCGTGAGCAGCAATGTCACCACGTACGTGGTGCGTTCGAAGTCATCGAGGTGCGGAAATTGGCTGGTGAAGGCCACGCCGAGGAGAAAGGCGAAGACGATCTGTACACCGGTCTGCACAACCCTGAGTTCCTGGAGCAGCTCGACCAGGTTGCGGTCGGCCCGCTCCGCAGGCGTCTCCCGGCCGAGCGGAGACGGATCACCACCATCCATCGGGATATGAGACATGCGACTCATTGTTCTCGGGCCGCCCGGCCACCTCACGCGGCGCACCGCGTCACGTCTGAACGGGCCGAACACTTTCGTCCGGCGATCCACAGCCCTTGCCCTCGTCCCAGGGATGCCCACGGGGTCTCAGGACCGAGGAGCTCAGTGAGGAGAACGAGGGCCGACGGGGGAGTGGTGGACACCCCCGGGCCGTGACGGACCGTCGGCCGTGGTGGCGGTCGAGGCCGCTCGACGCGGCGGGCCGCGCTATCCGTACGAGAGGTTGGAGCAGGGGTTGTCGTCGGCGGAGCGTGCGTCCTCGGCGACCTGGGAGGGCAAGACGGACGGCGGGGCCGACGCGGTGGCCTCCGGCTCGGTCGCGTACGTCGTGCCGAGGACGACCGCGATGCCGGTCGTGGCGACCGGGGTGAGCTCCGCGCCGGGGAGGGCCCGCGCGACCTTCCCGGCCTGGTCCTTCTGGCCGGGGCCGTACTCGATCACGGTCTTGACCTGGGTGCGGACCGAGGCCGTCGTGGTGTCCGTGACGGTGAAGCCGTGCTCTTCGAGCATGTGGGCGGCACGGGCCGCGAGGCCGGTGACGGTGGTGCCGTTGTAGACGGCCACGGAGACACCGGTGCCGTAGTCCGGTTCGTCGGCGCCAGGTGACGGCGCGGTCGTCTCCGCGTCCCCCTTGCCGCCGGAGTCCTTGCGGCCGGCGTCCTGGCCGTCGATGGTGCGGTCGGCCCTGAGCGACGCCCACAGCGCGTCGGCGTCGGGGTGGACGATCGCCACGCGCGCACCCTGGTACTTCCACGGCACGGTCACGAACTTGGTGTTGTGCAGGTCGATGTCCTTCATCGACATCGCGAAGGAGACCAGTTTGTCCGCGGAGCCGAGTCCCGGGTCGACGGTCATCGACCTGGTGGCCGCGTCCGCGAGCGGCAGCAGTTTGGTGGGCGTGAGTCCGTCGCTCTTTATCTGCTTCAACAGGCTGGCGACAAAGGCCTGTTGGCGTTTTATGCGGCCTATGTCGGAGCCGTCCCCGATGCCGTGCCGGATGCGCACGTAGTCGAGCGCCCGCTGGCCGGAGACGGTCTGCGGGCCCTTGGCGAAGATGCGCTTGCCGCGGGTGAGGCGATTGGGATTGAGGTCTCGCTGATAGACGTCCTGCGGCAGGCAGACCTCGACGCCCCCGACGGCCTCGGTCATCGTCGCGAAGCCCTTGAAGTCGACGACGACGGTGTGGTCGACGCGCAACCCGGTCAGCTTCTCGACCGTGTTCTGGGTGCAGGCGGGGTTGCCCTTGGCCGTCCCGCCCACCGAGTACGCCGCGTTGAACATGACGTCGGTCTGCGGCCGGGACCAGGTGCCGTCGGGCAGTTTGCAGGGCGGGATGTCGACCAGGGTGTCACGCGGGATGGAGACGGCTATGGCGTGCTTCTGATCCGCGTACGTGTGCAGCAGGAACGCGGTGTCCGAGCGACCGATGTCGTCCTTGTCCCCACCGCCCAGATCGCTGTTGCCGCCGGTCCGCCCGTCCGAGCCGATCACCAGGACGTTCGACCCCTTGGTGGAGGCGGGCGGCCGGTCGCCGGACACGCCGTCCGAGCTGAACGTGCTGATGTTCCCGTTGAGCCGCATGTAGACCCAGCCCGCACCGGCCGTCACCAGGACGAGCAGTGAGACCGCGACGGTCAGGACGGTCCGGGTGCGGCTTCGCTTGCGCCGTCGACTGCGCTCGGCCGCTGCGCGCGCACGGTGCCGGGATGCCTGGCGGCTGCCTGTCATTCGTCCACACCCCATCAGTTCCGGTCAGGGGGAAGGGGTGACCGTTCCCGGCTCGACGGTTGTACAGTTGCGCAATGTAGCAAGCATTTACGAGAGATGGCGCCCCGCGTGGTCCATCGAGGAGAGAGAAGGGTTGGGTGGAGTGTTCCGTAACGCGCTGGAGCCCTGGCATCTGCTGATCCTGGGGCTCGTGATCGTCCTGCTGTTCGGTTCGAAGAAACTGCCCGACACCGCACGGGCGCTGGGGAAGTCGCTCCGCATCCTGAAGAGCGAGACCAAGGCCATGAAGGAGGAGGGGGCGTCCCCGTCGGCCGCTTCCGAGGCCGACGCCCCCGAATCGCCCGCCCCGAGGATCATCCGGTCGGCCCCGGGCGACACAGCCTCGGCCCGCCCGGTGGCGGAGAGCAGCGCCGAGCGTCACTGAGCGTCGCGCGTCCGCGGCGAGGTGGCTCGGTTCCTGCGGTGAGGTCATGGCGGTGCGTGGCTGGCGCTCCCGTCCGCGTAGGGGTCTGCGTCTGCGTGTACGGGTCCGGTGCGGGTGGGCCCCGGTTGCGGGCGCCTGCCGCCTGCGCCGCCGGGAGCCGGTCCGCGCCCCGTACGCACGGTCCGCCCCCGGGGTCTCGTCGAGAACGGCGGCCCCGGGGGCGGTCTCCGCACCCGCGTCCGGGCTGTCACCCCACGGTGACTTTAAAGGTTGCGCAATATTTGAATATGGTGGATCCACTACGCGTCCGGCGGAGCCCTGTTGTTCCGGCGGGCGCATCACCGGCGCGTGTCGAAGGAGAGCAGTGGTGTTGGGCGTCAGTCTCGCCAAAGGTCAGAACGTCGTCCTGAACCAGGACGGCACCCCGCTCGCGGACGTCACGGTCGGCCTGGGCTGGGACGCCCGTCCGGTCGGCGGCACGGACTTCGATCTCGACGCGTCCGCGATCATCTGCGGACCGGACCAGAAGGTCGTCTCCGACCGGCACTTCGTCTTCTACAACAACCTCACCAGCCCGGACGGGGCGGTGCGGCACACCGGCGACAACACCACCGGGGAGGGTGACGGCGACGACGAGCAGCTCCTCGTCGACCTCGACCGGCTCGACGAGAAGACCGGGCAGATCGTTTTCACCGTCTCCATCCACGACGCCGAGAACCGCGGCCAGAACTTCGGACAGGTCGAGGACGCCTACATCCGCGTGCTCGACAACCTCACCGGCCGAGAGATGTGCCGCTACGAACTCTCCTACGACGCCGCGGGCGAGACGGCGATGGTCTTCGGTGCCCTGTACCGCAGGGGCGGCGAATGGAAGTTCCGCGCGATCGGCCAGGGTTACGCATCGGGTCTGGCCGGTATCGCCGTCGACTACGGCGTCGACATCGCCTGAGAGCCTGTCGGGTGGCCTCCGACCGGGCGGTCACGCCCTGGCACGCACGCTTCCCGCGTCGTCGGTCGCCGACGCCCCGCGTCGACGCCCTCCTCCGCCTCAAAATCGCACGCGCCGGACCGCGGCCACCAACTGATCCGAGGCCACCCGACAGGCTCTGAGCCGGCGGGAGGGGTGGCCCCGTGCCAGGAGCGCGGGGCCACTCGGAGGCATTACGGGCGCCGTGTGCCGGGGAGGTTCGGTCCGCTGAAGTCCGGGCCCACGAAGTCCGGGCTGCTGAAGTCCGGGCTGCCGAAATCCGGACTGCTGAAGTCGGGGCTGCTGAAACGGGGCCGGTGGCCCGAGCCCGCACTCCGGCCGGGCTCCGGCGCCGCGGGCTCCTGCGCGAGCTGCTCGATGAGGAACGGCCGGATGCCGTCGCGGCGCAGGGCCCGGAGCCACGCCTCCCTGGCCCGATCGAGGTCGGCGTCGGGGCCGGGAGACCGGGGCGCACCGCTGCTCGTACGGGGTTCCCGGTGCGCGGCGGCGGTCCGGTAGAGCGCGAGGACGCCGAAGGCGGCGGTGAGCGCGGCGATGCCGAGGCTGATCCAGCCCGCCCCGATCAGCGTGCCGGCCGTGGCGGTCATGCTGTCGGCGAGCCGGAGCACGTACCCGAGGAGAAGGAACGTGGCCGCCGCAACCGCGGCGAGGACCGGGGTGAGTACCGCCAGAACGGGCACCAGGCCCGCGCCCTTCTCCTCCTGATGCCCCGGCTCGGACAGGGGCGTCGCCCGATCGACGGGCCCGCCGCCCTGGATCCGTCCCCGCAGGTCCGTGTACGACCGGTACTCGGACTCGGCGGCCGCCGCCACATGAGGACCGGCCGCCAGGCCTCTGACGCGCAACTGGTCCGCGCCGATGCCGGACTGGGCCAGCAGGCGTCGAATCTCCGCGGACCCGATGACGTCGTCGAGAGCTGACGCGTAGTCGGCTCCGTCCTCGTCCCGCAGTGGAAACGACCGGTCCATTCCATCCCCCGATTTGTGTGATCCGTTGTTCTGGGCCTTCGCGGCGGCGGCGACGGCGTTCGAGCCGCCGCGGGCGGTCGGCGAATGAGGGCATCCGGCCCTGAGGACGCGCCCGCCGTCGCCGCCGCCGATGGTGGCCGACCGTCAATTGGGCCCGGAGCGCCGCGGGTCGACGGTCAGGGAGCCGCTGTTCTCAGGGGCGGGCGCGTCGCACGAGACGCCGTGTTCAGAGGTTGACGCCGAAGTCCGCGACGATGCCGCTCAGGCCGGAGGCGTACCCCTGGCCGACCGCGCGGAACTTCCAGTCGGTGCCGTTGCGGTACAGCTCGCCGAAGACCATCGCGGTCTCGGTCGAGGCGTCCTCGCTGAGGTCGTAGCGGGCGATCTCGGCCCCGCCGGCCTGGTTGACCACCCGGATGTAGGCATTGCGGACCTGCCCGAAACTCTGGCCCCGCCCCTCCGCCTCGTGGATGGACACGGGGAACACGATCTTGGAGACCTCGGCGGGCACGGCGGAGAGATCGACCTTCACGATCTCGTCGTCGCCCTCGCCCTCGCCGGTGAGGTTGTCGCCGGTGTGCTCGACCGAACCGTCGGGGCTCTTGAGGTTGTTGTAGAAGACGAAGTGCGCGTTGGAGAGCACCTTGCCGGCCGCGTCGCACAGCAGTGCGCTGGCGTCCAGGTCGTAGTCCGTTCCGGTGGTCGTACGGACGTCCCAGCCCAGACCGACCAGCACCGCGGTCAGTCCGGGCGCCTCCTTGGTCAGCGAGACATTTCCGCCCTTGGCAAGGCTCACACCCACAGCGTTTCTCCCTCTTCACGGCATCGGCCCCGGACGGTCACCGTCCGGGCGCTCTGTGACAGCAGACTGAAATCTACAACACTGTAGAGTTGATGAGTGGCAGTTGTCCGGACGGCGTGGACGGACCGCCTGCGACGGTCGGTACGATGCCCCGTCGCCCGGCACAGCGGGCGACCGTACGGGAAGGGGACCGCGTCGTGACCGCAGAGGAGGACGGGCGGCCGGGGCCGCGCGCCCGCAGACGGGGCCAGGGGGAGCTCGAAGCCCTGGTGCTGTCCGTGCTGGGCGACGCCCGTACACCGGTCACCGCGAGCTGGGTGCAGGAGCGACTCGACGGCGATCTCTCGTACAGCACCGTCATCACCATCCTGACCCGGCTGCACGAGAAGAAGGCCGTGTCACGCACCGGCTCCGGGCGTCCGGTCCTGTGGCGGCCGGTCGCGACGGACGAGGCCGGACTCACGGCCCTGCGGATGCGCCGGCTCCTCGACAAACAGGACGACCGCGACGCGGTGCTGTCCAGCTTCGTCTCGGCACTCTCCTCGCACGACGAGGAGTTGCTGCGATCGCTGCTCAACGAGAGCGCGCCACCGGCGCCCGGAACACCGCCGGCCGAACCGGAGAGCTGAGCGATGGGCGTCTTCGTCTTCCTGCCCCTGGTACTGCCGTTGACCGCGCTGCCGATCGCGCGTCTGGCCGAGCAGCATCTGCACCCGCGGCGTGCCGCCCGTCTGCTGACCACCGTGGCGGTGATCCTCGCGTCGTGCAGCACGGTCTGTCTGGGGCTGCTGATGGTCGTCGGCACGGCCCAGCTCCCCGGAAACCCGCTGCCCGACGGCTGGTCCGACGACGAGGTGCGCGAGGCCGTCCCGCACGACAGATTCGTCGGCAAGGCGGCCATCGTCGCGCTGGCGGCCGTGGCCACGGCCTGGGCGGTCACCGTGCACCGTCACTACCGCTTCCGGTCCCGCGCCCACCGGGTCCTCGCCGCGCTGCCGTCGCGGGCCGAGGTCGCGGTCCTGTCCGACGCCGTGCCGTACGCCTACGCGCTCCCCGGCGCACCTGGCCGGATCATGGTGTCCACCAGCATGCTGGCGTGCCTCGACGAGGCCGAGCAGCGGGCACTGCTCGCGCACGAACGTGCGCACCTCTCGGGGCGCCACCACCGGCTGCTGCTCGCCGCCCAGCTCGCGAGCGGGGCGAACCCGCTGCTGCGCCCGCTCCGGGCCGCCGTCGCCTACAGCACCGAACGCTGGGCCGACGAGGAGGCCGCGCGGGTCACCGGCGACCGGCGGACCACGGCTCGCGCCGTTGGCAAGGCGGCTCTGATCTCCCACCGGGCCGTCTCGCCGACCGTCGCGGCCTTCGCCGTCTCCGGACCCGTCCCGCGCCGGGTCGCCGCGCTGCTCGGGCCCGTTCCGCCCGACCGCGGCTGGCCTCCGGCACTCACCGCGACCGGCATCGCGGCCCTGTTCGCGGCGGCGGGCACCGCAGTGTCCACGCTGTCCTCGCTCAACGCCGCCTTCGCCCTCTTCCTCGTACTCGAAGCGGCGACCCCGCTGTCATGACACAGTCGTGCCGCTTCTGTGCGCGGCCGGCCGGCCCGGCAACGACCTCTCCGTCGGGGGAGGCCGGGAGCAGCTCTTCTCTACAGGTATGTAGGGTTCGTCCACCGCAAGTTGCGGTGAACGAGTCAGTGGTGAGCGAGCGGCCGATGGGCCGGGCGGAGGGACAGCGTGAGCAAGGAACGCAGGAAACCGCGCGGCAGGGCGGGGCGCAGGGCCGACGAGAATTCACGGGGACGGCTCACCAGGCGGGGCAAGTTCGTCGTCCGCGGCGGCGTCGCCCTGGTGGTGCTGCTCCTGGTCGCCGGTGGTGCCGGTGCCTGGATCTACCAGAACCTCAACGGGAACATCCATTCCGCCGACATCGACGACAAACTCGGCGCCGACCGGCCGGCCAACATGAGTCCCGGATCCAAGAACATCCTGGTGGTGGGCTCCGACTCCCGTGCGGGCGACAACGGGAAATACGGCAAGGGCCTGACCACCATGCAGTCGGACACCCTGATGGTCATGCATGTGGCGGCCAACCGGGAATGGGCCACCGTCGTCTCCCTCCCACGGGATTCATGGGTCGGCATACCGGCATGCGACCGTGGCAACGGCACCCGGTCCACACCGCACCACTTCAAGATCAATGAGGCCTTCGCCGTCGGCGGAACCAGCGGCGACGTCGCCGGGGCGGCTGCCTGCACCATCAAGACCGTCGAACAGAACACCGGCCTGCGTATCGATCACTTCATGTCGATCGACTTCCAGGGCTTCAAAGGCATGGTGAACGCCCTGGACGGCATAGAAGTCTGTCCCGAGACGGCGATCCACGACAAGAAGGCGCACCTCGATCTGGAAGCGGGATGCCAGACGATCAAGGACGAGAAGGCCCTCGGCTATGTCAGGACCCGCTACAGCGTGGGGGACGGCTCCGACCTCGGCAGAATAGGCCGTCAGCAGGAATTCATGGAGGCGCTGGTGGCCAAGGCGCAGAAGAAGCTGACCAGCCCGACCGCCCTGTACGGCTTTCTCAACTCGGCGACCAAGTCACTGACCACGGACAAGGAACTCGCGGGGGTCACACCGATCGCCGCGCTCGCCTCCGAACTCAAGGGCATCCCCGGCGACCGGCTGACCTTTCTGACCGTGCCGAACTACGCCCGTGAGGCGGATGTGCCCACCGACAAGGCCAATGTCGTCTGGCAGTACCCCCAGGCAGCGGACCTCTTCACCTCCTTGGCCACGGACAAGGAAGTCGACAAGAAGTCGCTGGAGGCCGCCGGCAAGAATCCCGTGTACGCCGCCACGATCCAGGTACGCGTACTCAACGGGACAGGAAAGCCGGGGCAGGCCGCGACGGTCGCGGAAGCCCTGCGTACGGCGGGGTACACGGTCATCGGCACGGGCAACGCCCCTCAGGGCACGTCGAGGACGGCGGTGACGTTCCCGCAGGGACTCGACCGGCAGGCGAAGGTGTTGGCCTCCCGGCTGCCGAAAACGCGCGCGACCCAGGATGCCGCTGCCGCCCCGGGCGCGGTGACCCTGACGGTCGGCGAGGACTTCGACGGCCTTCGCTGAACCCTCGGCCGGCAGTCGCCACGCCGGTGGGCGGCATCCGTCGAACCGGCGGGCGGCTTTCGTTGCGCCGACGCATGGCTCCGCCGAACGGCGGTCGGCTCTCCGCCGCGGCGGCGGGCGGTTTCCGCCGAACCTGTGGAGGGCGGACGGCGGGCGCACCGGCACGGCGACGCCTCCGGGCAACGCGCGGTCCGGTGACGGGCATCGGACCCTCCCGGGCCGGCAGCAGGAACCGCCGGCCCGGGAGGAGGGCCGCCCCCTCGGAGGGTGAACTCATGCGGCGTCGGAGATCAGATGCGTGTGCCGGGCTTCCCGGGCCAGGCCTGACCCGGGCCGGTGAAGCCACCGTCGCCACTGACGACGATGACGCCGATCCGCATCACGGCACGCGCCTCTGCGGCTGTTTCTGGGCCGGCCGTGCTCCGTGGCGGAGCAGCCGACGGAACGATCAACGACGGGACTGCCGCCGGCCGATGAACGGTGGGCTCACCCTTCGTCGTCGCTCTCGCTCTCCTCGTCCTCGAAGGCGTCACCGATTTCGTCGACGACTTCGGCGGCGACCATGCCGCCGACGACTCCGACCGCGACGCCCGCGGCGACGCCCGCGACCACCGCACCGGTGCTGGGGCCGGAGCGCCGGTGCTCATCGCCGTGCTGTGCGCCGTGGTGGAACTCGGAGTGGTGCGCGTCGTGGTGCCCGGTGTGTCCGTACGAGGAGGAGTACGGGTCGACGGGAAAGCCGCCGTGCGAGCCGTGACCGGCCACGATCTGCTTGATCCACGAGTCGACCTCGGCGATCCAGTCCGTGTGGCCCACGGCCTGGTGGGAGACGGTGAAACGGTGGACGGCGTCGTGGCCTTCGGAGAACGGGCCGCCGCGCTTGTCGGCCTCGATGACGATCTCGACACCGCCGGACGACGCGAGGAAGGTCACCTCGATCTCATCGACGGCATGCGCGTGGTGCGCGGGCGGGGAGAGCTCGATCTCCTGGTAAAAGGGCAGCCGCTGGCCGGTGCCGTGGATGTGGCCCAGTTCCAGATCGGCGGACTTGAACCCGAAGCCCAACTGCCCCAACGCTTCGAGGACTGCTTCCTGGACGGGAAGCGGCCCCACGTCGAGAGCGTCGAGATCGCCCTTGTCCTTGGCTCCGGCCACCTCCACCTCGGTCCGCACTCCGAGGATCACCCCGAGAGGCTGCCCGTGGAGACGGGTGAGGGGTGTCTCCCACGGCAGCGTGAGAGAGAACGGGACCGTCTGGTCGGCCCCCTCCGCGAGCCGGAACCCACCGCCGACCGTGACGCGGTCGAAGACGACTGTGCCGTGTTCCTCCCCGTCGTGGCTCTCCGCCTCCACGTGGGCGACCAGGTCGAGGGTGATCTGCTCGATGGTCACGTCGGCCTGGCCGCCGCGCAGATGAACGCGTCCGGTCAGCGGGCCGCCGGGCAGGACGGGGCCGGGGTCCAGGACCGTGTCGACCGACGGACCACCGACTCCGATGGCTCCCAGCAGCTTCTTGAACACCATGGTGGCGTCCGCTCCTTCATTTGGGTCTGTACTCAGGTGTGCCGATACGCCGGGCCGCCTCATTCCTGGTCGGCGCGCCCGGCGACGGTGGGGCGGAGCGTTACTTGGCGGCGGCGTCGAGTGCGGCGAGGGTCTGGGCCCAGCGGGCGTACTTCAGGTTGGCCAGATCTGCCACCGTCTTGATCCCGAACGCCTCGTGGAGAAGATCTCCCTGACGGTCCGACACGCCCTTCAGGGCGGAGACCGGGGCCGAGAGAATCGAGGACAGGTCCTTGTCCGCGTATGCCTTGTCGAGCACCTTGTCCAGGTCGATCGGGACCACTGCTGCCTCCTGTGAGCGCACTGCCCCGCCGGTTCGGCGGAGTGCCGCGGGCGCGGCTGTCAGCAGAACTACCCCGGAAGGTAAAGCAGTTCCCAAGAAGATCGACGGGAGGTGCATTTTCGGCCATGTTGCCATGTCGTGCTGACCGGCATAATGCAAGGTCAGCCCGATGGGTCGTCCGGGGGTGGTCGGGGCGGTGCTGCTTTGCCTTTGCTTTACGCGCTCGGTCGAACGGGCTTCCGGGGGCGGCGGTGAGAGGGGTGCGCCGCCACGTTCGGGAGGGATGTGCTGCCGCGATCGGGAGGGCCGCTTCCGGTCGTGCGTCGTGCACCTCCTCCCGGCCTGCGGGGGTGCGTCGGCCGGGGCAATGGGTTTGCGGCCCGCGGTGGTCGGGGTGGGAGGCGCACCCTTCGGAACCCTTCTCCCGGATGTCTGTGGCATCGTCATCGAGCGGCACATCGAAGGGCGCGGGTCCGGTTCGTCATGAACTGGGACGATCTGGGTTGATTCCCTGCCGGAGGAAAATCGCCCGAAGCGCCGCCGACGCGTCAAGAACCCCGAATTCCTTGGGCAGGCTTCAGGGGCGACGTGGAGGATGGGACAGACCGGCGGTGCGAGGGAGAACATGATCGAGAAGATTCTGCCGTCCCAGGTGACCGTGGCCGAGGCGCTCTCCGATCCGCCCGACGCCTCGCTCTTCCCCGGTGAGGAAGAACTGATCCGCAATGCGGTGGAGTCCCGGCGCAAGGAGTTCACCACCGCACGGTGGTGCGCCCGGCGCGCGCTCGGTGAGCTCGGGCTCGCGCCCGGCCCCATCCTCAAGGGCGAACGCGGGGCGCCGATATGGCCGAGAGGCGTGGTCGGAAGCATGACCCATTGCGACGGCTACCGGGCCGCCGTGGTCGCCCGCCGGGCGGACGTTCTCACCGTCGGCATAGACGCCGAACCGCATGACCCCTTGCCTGACAGGGTGCTCGAGACCATCTCCCTCGCGACGGAGCGGCAGCGGGAACGCGAGCTGCGCGAGACCTCCCCCGAGATCCGCTGGGACCGGCTGTTGTTCAGTGCGAAGGAGAGCGTCTACAAGGCGTGGTTCCCGCTCACCCACCGCTGGCTCGGCTTCGAGCAGGCCGAGATAGTCCTCGGCAGGGACGGCACCTTCACCGCCGAACTGCTGATCTCCGCCACGGTGCCGGACCAGGTCGGCGGGTCGATTGCCGCCCCCACGGCCTTCCGTGGCCGCTGGCTGGTCGCGGACGGTCTCGTGGCGACCACGATCGCCGTGGCGAACGAGGCGGACGCACCCACCGGGTAGCCGAGCGGCCGGCGCCCCCACCACTGCGGTACAGGACGCGGCGGGCACACCCCGGGGTCACGCGTGAGGACGTCGCGAGAACGGTGACCGGTCACCCGACGCGCCGTCCGGGGCGAGGCCGGCGGGAGGTGCCGGCCGTGCCTCGTCGGACGCGTGGGTGTGCCCGTAATCTCTGACCGCATGAGCCAAGACCGCATGAGCCGACAAGGCATGAGCCAAGACCGCAAGCGTGCACGTGAGTTGGGTATACCGCTGACGGGGGAGCCGGGACCGTGGAACGCGATCACGGACGTGCCCGGTGTCGAGGTCGGGTACGTCACCCTCGTCGAGGGCGATGACGTGCGCACCGGGGTGACGGCGCTCCTGCCGCGCGGTCGCGACGGCGTGGGCACGCCCTGCGCGGCCGGCTGGCATTCCTTCAACGGCAACGGAGAGATGACCGGGACCACCTGGATCGAGGAGAGCGGCTCGCTCGCCGTTCCCGTGGTCATCACCAACACGTACGCGGTCGGACCGGTGCACCGGGGCGTGGTCGACTGGGTGCGCGTCAACTGCGGCGGCATGGCGCCGGAGTGGCTGCTGCCGGTGGTCACGGAGACCTGGGACGGCCACCTCAACGACATCCACGGCTCGGCCGTGGAGCCCCGCCACGCGGCGGCCGCGATCGAGGCCGCGGCCTCGGGTCCGGTCGATGAAGGGTGCGTCGGCGGCGGAACGGGCATGCGCTGCTACGGCTTCAAGGGCGGCTCGGGGACCGCTTCGAGGGTGGTGGAGTACGGCGAGGACCGGTACACCGTCGGCGTCTTCGTGCAGGCCAACTTCGGCGCGCGGAGCGAGCTGGTCGTGGCCGGCGTCCCGGTCGGGCGCGCGCTGTCCGATCCGGTCGAGGCACCCGCGGCCGAACCGGCGCCCGGTGGGGAACGCCCGGTGCCGCCCGGCGCGGGCTCGGTGATCGTGGTGGTGGCGACCGACGCGCCGTTGCTGCCGGGGCAGTGCAAGGCACTGGCCCGTCGGGTGACGCTGGGCCTCGCCCGCACCGGCACCACCGGCAGCCATTTCTCCGGTGATCTCTTCCTGGCCTTCTCCACGGCCAACCCGTCGGCGCTGACCAGTACGTTTCCCGAGAACGACGGCAGCGCACCGTACGAGTCGATGCGCTTCGTCCCCTGGGGCCGGATGGATCCCTTCTACGGGGCGGTGGTCGAGTCGGTCGAGGAGGCGGTGCTCAACGTGCTCACCGGCGCTGAATCGATGACCGGCCGGGACGGTCATCACGTCCCCGCGCTTCCGCTGGACCAGGTGACGGAGCTTCTGGCCGCGCGGGGACGATGACGCGGTTCTCGAAGCCGTGGCCGAAGGCGCGTTCCGAGAGGCGTGCCGAGACGCTTCCGGGTGCCTGATCGGGTGCCTGATCGGGTGCGTTCAAGGGTGCGTCAGGAGGTTCCCGCGAGGGGAGACGGGCACACGGCGCGGTGGTCACTGGTCTCGTACAGGTTCGTCGGCCATACTGCCCGCCGTGGAGCAGCGCATAGACCCCAACACTCAGCCCGGGTACGCCGCAGGGACAGACCCGGCGTACATCCCTGGTCTCACGGCCCCCGTCACTGCCGGAAAGCCTGGCACGAGCGAACCGGAGACGAGCCAGGAGCACACGGACGAGGAGCAGACAGAACGGACGGGGGAGCGGGCCCCCGGTGCCGTCGCCCCCGACGACGCCGTCGTCACGACCGTGTCCGAGGACGCGGCAGCCGACGACAAGGAGGCGGAGGAAGGCCCGGCATTCGAGGTGAGCGACCGTCGGGGATCGATCACCGCGGACCGTGGTGGCGTCACGTTCCGGCTGGACGACCAGGAGGCCGAGTTCGGCTGGGACGAGATCGGTGCGGTCGAGGTGAAGACCCCCCGGTTCGGCCGGCGGTTCACCGTCACGGTCCACATGTCGACCCGTCGATGGTTCAACGCCGAGGTCGAAGCACCCGTCAGGAGCGACCTCAAGCGCTGGGAGGAGGAACTCGACGCGGTCCTGGACGTCTACTTCGAGGAGTCCTGACCGGGTCGGCGCCGTTGGCGCGGCGCAGGGGGCCGGGATGTCCGCCGGCCCCCGCACGTCCGTGTCTCCGGCCTGACGCCCCGCCTGCTGTCCGCCCCGCGGCGGCATGCGTATCAGGCGCGGAGGGGGTGGCCGCCGCGCAGTGCGTCGAGTACGTGGGGCCAGGCATCCGTCCCGAGCGCCGCGTCCGCCGCGGGTGAACCTCCGTACAGGAACGAAGCGGAGACGGGAGCCGGACTCTCGCCCGGGAACCGTGGGCGGTGGCCCGCATCGGGGCTGCTGATCAGCCGTACCGGCAGGCCGGCCGTCCGGCGACGGGCGGCCAGTTCCTCGGCGCAGGGCAGCGAGGGCCACATCGCGTCGTCGCCGCCTGCGACGAGGACGAGGTCCGCGGCGGACTTCTCCACCGAGATCGTCGCCGCGTCGACGCGGTCGGCGAACGTCTGCCGGCTGCGTTCGTACCAGCCTCGGACGGCGACCGGAGCGCCCACCGGCCGCGGGGGCGTCGGCGCCCAGGAGTCGTCGAGCGGGACGAACGGCAGCGGCTCGCCACGCCATGTCCAGGAGGACCGTTGCGGGCGGGTCCGGCCGTCCCGGCCGGGACCGACGTTCGCCCAGGTCGTCGAAGTGGGAGAGAGCGCCACCACGGCGTCGATGCCGGGCAGCAGCACGGACAGGTGCAGGGCGGCTTCGGCTCCCTTGGACACGCCGAGGACACCGATCCGCCGGGCGCCACCCGCGCGGAGCAGCTCGATGGCGGGCGCGAAGGTCTCCAGCGGGACTTCACAGATGCCGGGCGGCTGCCCGAGCCCGCCGAACCAACGGATCGACAGGGCTGTCACGCCCTCCCGGGCCAGGATGCGGCACCGTTCGTCCTCGATGCGCCCGCTGGACCCGGCGAGGACGAGCACCGCCACTCCGCCGTCCCGGGCCGGGCGGTGCGCTGGCATGGCGAGAAACCCCTCGCGAACGCCCGGATGAGGGGCTCCGTGAGGGGTTTCGCGGGCACTCTCGCGAGCGCTCCCGCCCGGATCGCTGAACGCGCGCTCGACGATGTCCATCGGTCGGTCAGGCGTCCGCGAGCACCACCGAGCGGGTCAGGTGGCGCGGGTTGTCCGGGTCCAGGCCACGGGCGGCGGCGCGGGCGATCGCCAGACGCTGGACGCGCACCAGCTCGGCCAGCGGGTCCAGGTCGCTCTCCACCCAGCGGGCACCGGTCGCGAGCACCTGCTCGGCGAGGCCCTCGGGGGCGGAGCCGAACATCCAGGTCGCGGTGTTGGTGGTGGCGATGCTGATGGGGCCGTGGCGGTACTCCATCGCGGGGTACGCCTCCGTCCAGGACAGCGACGCCTCCTTCATCTTGAGCGCGGCCTCGTTGGCGAGCCCCGCCGTCCAGCCACGGCCGAGGAAGGTGAACTGGGCGCAGTCGAGCAGCCCTTCGGGCAGCGGCTCGGTCAGCGCGGTCTCCGCGTCGCGGACCACGGCGTCGGTGTGCAGACCGAGGTGGGCGCGGAGCAGGGTGAGCAGGGTGGTGGCGAACCGGGTCTGCACGACGGACTGCTCGTCGGCGAAGTCGAGCACGACGACATCGTCGGCGGACGTCATGACCGGAGTGTTCGGATCGGCGGTGATGGCCACGGTGCGGGTGTCACCACGGAGCCGGTCGAGCAGTTCCAGCACCTCGGTCGTGGTGCCCGAGCGGGTGAGGGCGACGACGCGGTCGTAGCCGCGTCCGAAGGGGAACTCCGAGGCGGCGAAGGCATCGGACTCGCCCTGACCGGACGCCTCGCGGAGCGCGGCGTAGGCCTGGGCCATGTAGAACGAGGTGCCGCAGCCGACGACCGCGATGCGCTCACCGGTGGCGGGCAGGGCGTCCGTCCGGGTCTGGGCCAGCTCGGCGGCGCGGCGCCAGCACTCTGGCTGACTGGCCGTCTCGATCTCGACAAATGACACTTTTGTACTCCGTATCCGTAGTGGGATGCTCGTTTGCGCACGGTATACGCGACCTGCGAGCATTATCAAGCATCCTCCTTGCAGGAGGCTTGACTGGGCGGAGCCTTGTGCGACCCTTGCGCGTGTCCGGTGACCGTACCCAAGGGGATGGGTGCCTGAAGCCCGGGTTCGTAAGGAGAGTTCTCTTGTCCAGGGATGCCCGGTGGAACGCGCTGCTGGAACTTGTCGGTAAGAACGGCCGGGTCGAGGTCGAGGATGCCGCCGTCACGCTGGATGTCTCGGCCGCGACCATCCGCCGCGACCTGGACCAGCTCGCCGAACAGCAGCTGCTCACGCGTACCCGCGGCGGCGCGGTCGCGCACGGTGTCAGTTACGAACTGGCCCTGCGCTACAAGACCGGCCGCCACGCCCCGGAGAAGCAGGCCATCGGCCGCGCCGTGTCCGAGCTGGTGGCGGTGGGCGAGGTGGTGGGGCTGACCGGGGGCACGACGCTGACCGAGGTGGCCCGCTCGCTGGCCGTGCGCTCCGACGTCGTCGGCGACACCGCGGCGGGGATGGGCGGTCACCCGACCCTGACCGTTGTCACCAATGCCCTCAACATCGCCAACGAGCTGGTGATCCGGCCACAGATCAAGATCGTGGTGACCGGCGGGGTGGCCAGGCCGCAGTCGTACGAGCTGACGGGGCCGCTCGCCAGTGGGGTGCTGGGCGAGATCACGCTGGACGTCGCCGTGCTGGGCGTCAACGCGATCGACACCGAGCGCGGCGCCTACGTCCACCACGAGGGTGAGGCCAGCATCAACCGGCTGCTCGCCGAGCAGGCGCAACGAGTGGTCGTGGCGGCCGACTCCTCGAAGATCGGCAAGCGGGCCTTCGCCAGGGTCTGCGATCTCGGGCAGGTCGACTTCCTGGTCACCGACAAGGGGATCACGCCCGAGGCGACCGCCCGCTTCACGGAGGCCGGCGTCACCGTCATCGCCGTCTGAAGCGCTCGTCCGCACGGCGGGCCGCCACCCATGAGGTGGCGGCCCGCCGTTTTTGTGTGCGTGCGGCCGAAGCCGGGCGGAGGCGGCGGGAGGGGCATGTCTGCGCCGACCGTGTCTGCTTGAGAATGTCGGTAGAGGTGATCTTCAGTGCATGATCGAGCACTCAGGATCACCTTCCGGTGGGAACCAGCCGTGCGGTCCAAGGCTCCTGATGGGCCGTTCGTCCGCACTTCTGTGCCGCTTCTGTGCCCTATATCGGGTCTTGTGCAGCCGCTCGGCGTGCGTCCCGGGCTCGCGGGGAAACTTTTTCTATGCCAATAGATGTTCGTTACCTCTGTGAAATGAACAACTCTTGCCATCCAGGTGCAGCGTCGTGAACTATGTGCCTGTTGCCGCGAAGGAGCGCAGGCCACACCCACGACGGTGCGGGCCGCCTCCGTGGATGCGCGGGACGCTCCCTTGGTCCATCAGCCCTGGAGGTGCCTGTGACGATGGCAGATGCGCCGGTCTCGGCCGTGCGGTCGCCTGTGCCGCAGCCCCATGACCGCGACGACGCGGATCGACCCGCCGGGAAGAAGCGCAAAGACATACGAATACGGCAGCCGCTCCGGCACCGTCTCAAGCGGGACAGAGCGCTGCTGCTCTTCTGCCTGCCGGGGGTGCTGTACTTCGCGCTCTTCTTCTACCTGCCGCTCGCGGGCAACGTCATCGCCTTCCAGGACTACCAGCCGTTCCTGGGCTTCAAGCAGAGCCCGTTCGTCGGGCTCGCGAACTTCACCGCGCTGCTCGCCGAACCGGACTTCTGGAGCGCGGTCTCCAACACCCTGCAGATCACCGCGATCCAGCTGCTGCTCTACTTCCCCGCGCCGATCGCGCTGGCACTGCTGCTCAACTCGCTCATCAGCGAGAAGATCAAGCGGTTCATCCAGACCGTCGTGTACCTCCCGCACTTCCTGTCCTGGGTCGTCGTGGTCGCGATGTTCAAGCAGGTGCTCGGTGGCGCGGGTTCGGTCACCACGCTCCTGATGGAGCACGGGGTCAACATCGGCAATGTGATGACGGACCCGGGCACCTTCAAGCTGCTGATCACCGCCCAGGCCATCTGGAAGGACTGCGGCTGGGGGACGATCATCTTCCTGGCGTCCATCGCCTCGATCGACATGGGGCAGTACGAGTCCGCCGCCATGGACGGGGCCGGCTGGCTGCGCAGGATCTGGCACATCACCCTGCCGGGCATCCGGCCGGTGATCCTCATGCTGCTGATCCTCCGCCTCGGCGACATCCTCTCGGTCGGCTTCGAGCAGATCATTCTGCAGCGCGACGCCGTCGGACCGGACGCCTCCGAAGTCATGGACACCTACGTCTACTTCCACGGCGTCATCGACGGCGACTGGGGGATGAGCACGGCCGCGGGTCTCATGAAGGGCGTCATCGGATTCGCCCTCATCCTCGCCGCCAACAAGCTGGCCCACCGCTTCGGTGAGCAGGGAGTGTACCGATGAGTCAGCAGACCCTTGCGTCACGGCTGCGAACCGCCCGCTTCGGCCCCCGTGGCGGCGAGCGCCGCGGAGCCTCCTCCGGCCGCCCGCCGTGGATGGAGCGGCCCCACTGGTACGGGCAGGGCGCCAAGGCGGCCGCACTGGTCGTCCTGACCGTGATCGTGCTCTATCCGTTCGTCCTCGCCATCGGCACCAGCCTCGCGGGACGCGAGGAGCTCAATGCCAACGGCGGTTACGTCCTGCTGCCCAAGCACCCGACGCTGGAGGCCTACCGGGTCATCCTCTCCGGCGGAGTGGTCACCCAGGCCGCCCTGGTCTCCATCTGCATCACGCTGATCGGCACCGCGCTGAGCCTGGCGTGCACGGTGATGATCGCGTACGGAACCTCACGTCCCGGTACCGTCCTCGGCAAGCCGATCCTCCTGCTGGTGCTGGGCACGTTCCTCTTCGCGCCGGGCATCATCCCCACGTACCTGGCCGTCCAGCAGTTCAAGATGCTCGACACCTACGCGGCGCTGATCCTTCCCGTACTGCTCAACGCGTTCAACATCGTGGTCGTGCGCTCGTTCTTCCAGAGCATTCCCGAGGAGCTGTACGACGCCGCGCGGATCGACGGCGCGGGTGAGCTGACCGTGCTCCTGCGAATCGTCCTTCCGCTCTCCAAGGCGGTCCTCGCCGTGGTCGGCCTCTTCTACGCGGTCGGCTACTGGAACAGCTTCTTCAACGCGGTGCTCTACCTCAACGACTCCAGCAAGTTCCCCATCCAGGTGATCCTGCGCAGTTACGTCCTCAACGGCCAGAGCATCAACGCACAGGCCATGGGCGTCCACGCGGTGCCGCCCGCGACCTCCTTGCAGATGGCCGTACTGATCATCGCCATCGTGCCCATCTTCTGCGTCTACCCCTTCCTGCAGAAGTTCTTCGTCAAGGGCGTCCTCACCGGGGCGATCAAGGGCTGATCCGCCCGCCCGGACATCGCCCCACGCACTTCACACACTTCAAGGAGCACCCCCATGTCCACCAACTTGTCCAGGCGCGGTTTCATGGGCGCGGCGGGGATCGCCGGCCTGACCGTGGCCGGTCTGACGTCCCTGACCGCGTGCGGCAGCGGCGCCACCGTCAGCAAGGGCGGGGCCAAGGCGTCCGCCAAGCTGAAGCTCCCGACGTACGTCGCCGCGCAGACCGCTCCGGCCGACCTCGCGGGCAACGCGGCCGGGCTGGACGCCACGTATCTGCGCTACCCGAAGAAGCTCACCAGGTCCGTGGCCAAGGCGCCCGGCGACGGCAGCCGCATCACGGCCCTCACCGAGACGTTCACCACGCCCGCGCCGCCGCAGGCCAAGAACGCCTACTGGCAGGAGCTGAACAAGCGTCTCGGGGCGCGGTTCGACATGACGATCGTCGTCGACCAGGGCGTCGACGCCTACCTCACCAAGTTCAACGCCATGATGGCGAGCGGTGACATCCCCGACCTGGTCTGGTTTCCCCCGAACCAGGGCATCCAGCGTGTGCCCGAACTGCTCGACGCCAAGTTCCACGACCTCACGCCGTATCTGTCCGGTGACGCGGTCAAGGCCTACCCCAACCTGGCGAACCTGCCGACCACCGCCTGGAAGACCGCCGTGATCAACGGCAAGATCCGCGGCGTCACCGTCGCCTACGGCTCCATGGGCCAGGTCTACGTCGTCAACGAGGACTTCTGGAAGCCGGTCGGCGGATCCGAGTTCACCAGCGCCGAGGACTTTCTCGCCAAGGGCAAGGAGCTTCTCGACGCGAAGCGCAACAAGTACGTCCTGGAGCCGGTGTACGTGAACCATGTCGGCATGTTCGGCCAGTGGTTCGGCGCGCCCGCGAGCTGGCGGCTGGAGGGCGGCAAGCTCACCCACATGTACGAGACCGAGGAGTACCAGGAGGCCCTGGCGTTCGGCGTCAAGGTGGCCAAGGCCGGTCTCTTCTGGCCCGACCCCAACCTCTCCACCACCATGGAGAAGATGGCGCAAGGCTCGCTGGGCGCCTACGTGCAGTCCTTCCCCAGCTTCCTCGTGGACGTCAAGACGTACGACTTCCCGTTCGGTGTCATCGTGCCCTTCGCCGCCAAGCCCGGCGCGAACCCGCGGTACACCATGGGATACGGCTCCGTCGGCTACACCGCCATCAGCAAGAAGGCCGACGACAAGCGGGTCAAGATGCTGCTGGGCGTGCTCGACTACCTGGCCGCGCCCTTCGGCACCGAGGAGCGGCTCTTCCTCGACAACGGCATCGAGGGCAAGCACTTCACCCGTACGTCCGCCGGTGACGTCGAGCTCACCGACAAGGGCAACGCCGAAGCGGTCACCACCGCCATGCCGCTCGCCTTCCTGGCCGCCGGTCCCGAGTACATCTACCTGCCCGGCAAGGCGGAGCTGGCCGGCCGGATCCACGGCTGGCAGCAGGAGCTCCTCAAGATCAACCAGTCCAGCCCGGTCAGCGGCCACTTCTCCGACACGTACACCGGCAAGGGCGCCTCGCTCACCACGGCGATGAGCGACGTCCAGAAGGACATCATCGCGGGCCGCAAGCCGATCTCCGCCTACAAGGAGGAGCTGCGCAAGTGGCGCTCCGGCGGCGGTGACAAGATGCGCGCCGAGTACGAGGCCTCGCTCGCCGGTAAGTAGTCCCGGCCGCACCACCGCGGACGGAGCCGCACCCACCGGCAGGGACCCGTCCGTTCCACCGCCGCGCACACGCCCGCACCACCAGCACAGACAGAAGGGACCACCGTGTCAGACCTGCGACTCGGCGTCATCGGGCTCGGCCTGCGCCGTTCCATCGCGATGTCCGCCCACCACCCCTCGGAGGGTTCGGCGATCACCGCCGTCTGCGACCTCGACCCCGAGGTGCGCCGACGTGAGGCCGAGCGCTTCGGCACCGATGTCGCGGTCGAGGACTACAAGGAGCTCCTCGACCGGGACGACCTCGACGCGGTCATCGTCGCCACACCGGACGACACCCACGAGACCATCGCCATCGACGCCCTCCGGGCCGGCAAGGCGGTCTTCGTCGAGAAGCCGCTCGGCATCACCGTCGAGAGCTGCGACAACGTCCTGCGCGCCGCGTACGAGACCGGAACCCGGTTGTACGTCGGGCACAACATGCGCCACATGGGCGTCGTGCGGCTGATGCGCGACATCATCGCCCGCGGCGACATCGGCGAGCCCAAGGCCGTGTGGGTGCGGCACTTCGTCGGCTACGGCGGTGACTACTACTTCAAGGACTGGCACGCCGACCGGACCCGCACCACCGGCCTGCTGCTCCAGAAGGCCGCCCACGACATCGACGTCCTGCACTGGCTGGCCGGCGGCTACACCCGCCGCGTCAACGCGCTCGGCGACCTCCTGGTCTACGGCGACCTGCCGCGCCGCGAGCCCGACACCCCGCGCCCGGCGAACTGGCTGCGCGAGTTCGACTGGCCGCCGACGGCCCGTAAGGACCTGCACCACATCGTGGACGTCGAGGACGTCTCGGTGATGAACATGCAGCTCGACAACGGCGTCGTGGCCGCCTACCAGCAGTGCCACTTCACCCCGGACTACTGGCGGAACTACACCGTCATCGGCACCGAGGGCCGACTGGAGAACTTCGGTGACGGCCCCGGTGACGAGGTCAAGGTCTGGAACACCGGTCCCAGTGGATACCGCGGCGACGCCGACATCACCTACCGGGTGCCGGACGCCGGCGGTTCGCACGGCGGCGGGGACACCAGGATCATGGAGGAGTTCTGCCGGTTCGTGCGTGAGGGGGGCGTCACCGACACCTCGCCGGTCGCCGCCCGGATGAGCGTCGCCGCAGGTGTGCTCGCGACGCGATCCCTGCGCGAGGGCGGTGCGCCGTACGACGTGCCGGCCCTCGACCCGGAGCTGATCGCCTACTTCGAACGCGGCCAGGTCCGCTGACGGGCGCGGCAGGAGACGTTTCGGGACCTCCGGCGACAGCGCTCTCGGGCGCCACCGCCGGAGGTCCTGATGCGATTGTTTTCGGCCATGCTCGGTGGGTAATCGGCGCATTCTCGTTTGACGGGACCCCGGAAGATGGCCAGGGCAGTGAGAGGTGATCCTGGGTGAATTGGTGGTGTTCATCCGTAAGGTGCCTTGAACGCGTGCGGGGTGCTGGTCTCGCAGGGTCACCGAGTCGCCGGTGTCGAGTGGCATGAGCGGCGATTTCACGCCAATGAGGCCTTGTGGTGGCCGAGTTCGAACGCATGGCCGGATCGCGGTCGGCATAATCGCGTCCATGTCGATCACCGGTGGAGACGTCGTTGACCTGGGACGGGGCCTGTACGCATGGCTCCCGCCGAAACGGGGCTGGGGGCTGGCGAACTGCGGTCTGCTCGTCTCGCCCCGTGGCGCCCTCTGGATCGACACCCCTTACGACACCATGTTGGCCGGCCAGTTCCTGGCCGAGTCCGTGAAGCGGCTGCCCGACGGTGTCTCCATCGACCGGGTGATCGTCACGCACGCGAACGGTGACCATTTCTGGGGGGCGGGCGTGCTCCCCGACGCGGAGATCATCGCGACCCGCGAGGCCCGGGAACACATCCACTACGAGCCCACCCCGCAGCAGCAGCACGCTCTCGTCGTCGGCGGGGACCGGGCCACCGCGCTCGGGGCCTACCTCGGACGTCACTTCGGCCCCTTCGACTGGTCGCGGACCGAGCCGGTGCAGCCGACCACCTATTTCACCGGGGAGCTCGAACTGACCCTGGGGGAGTACCCGGTCCAGCTCTCCGCCCTGCCGTCCGCGCACACCACCGGCGACCTGATGGTCCATCTGCCCGCGCAGCGCGCCGTGTTCAGCGGGGACATCATCTTCTCCTCCACACCGGACCGGCCCGGCGACCACCCCGTGCACTGGGCGGGACCGCTGAGCAATGTGATCGCGGCCTGCGAGCGGATCCTGGCCACCGGCGCCGAGATCATCGTGCCGGGACACGGACCCGTCCTCGACCCGGCCGGGGTACGCGATCACATCGTGTACCTGGAGTACGTGCGTGAGCGCGCCCACGCCTTCCACGCGGCCGGGGTTCCCGCGCTCGAGGCGGCCCGCCGGGTCATCGGGGAGGGACGCCACCCGGAGCTCGGGCTCCCCGAACGGCTGGTGGTGACCATCGGCACCGAGTACCGGCAGCTCGACGACACCGAACTGCCCGGAGTGCTCCAGGTGATGACCGATGTCGCCGTGCTCGCCCAGGAGATGGAACAGTCCCGTGAGCCGGCCGGTCCGGCGGAGCAGTAACGGCCTGATCCCCTCTCCATCGTGCACCAGGCCCTGAGCGGAGCTTCCGCCGCCGCCTGGGCCGGAAGACGTATCCGACGACAGAAACGCGGTGACGGCATGGGATGGATCGTGGCGGTGATCGCCGTCGCTGCGGCCGTGGCGGCAGCGGTCCGCGCGCAGAACGCGGCGCGCTCGGAGCACCTGGCCGTGGCCCGCGCCGAGCTGGCCGAACGGCAGTCGAAGTCCGCCGAGGCACGTACCGCAGCCCTCATCGAGGAGATCCGGCAGCTGGCCCACAAGCGAATACCGGCCGCCGCGCTCGCCCTCTCCCACCCCTCCGCCCCGGTTCCGGGACTGCGCGAGGCGGCCGGGGTCGACGGCGATTCCGCCCGGCTGCTCACCGAGGCCGTACAGGCGGCCCGCACGGCGGTCGTCGAGGAGCGCGGCCGCGTCGACGCGGCCGCGCGCGCGGCGATGCGCGGCACCTCCGCCAAGATCCAGTCCCTGCTCAACCAGTCCCAGCGACTGCTGCACGAGCTCCAGCACGAGTACGACGACCCGCGGATCCTGCAGCTGGACTTCCGTAACGAACTGGCGCTGCGGCGCACCCAGTCCACCGCCGTGCTCTGCGACGCCTGGCCGGGCCTCGCCCGCCAGAACTCGCCGCTGGTGGAGGTCGTGCTCGGCGCCCAGTCCCGGGTCGCGGGCTACGAGCGGATCAAGGTCGCCAATCACCTGCGCGACGAACGGCTCGCGCTCGTCGCCCGTGCCGCGGAACCCCTCGCGATCGCGCTCGCCGAGCTGCTGGCCAATGCCACCGCGTACTCGCACCCCGACACCGATGTCCAGGTGACCGTCCAGCAGAGCGGCGGCCGTGGCGCGTTCCTGGTCGTCGACGACGCGGGCATCGGCATGGACGACGACGCGCTCGACCGGGCCCGCGCCCTGCTGGCCGGTCCGTCCGAAGTGCTCCTGACCGAGCTGGGCGACCCACCGCAGACCGGGTTCGCCGTCGTCGGCCGACTCGTCGTGCAGTACGGCTTCCACTGCCACATCGAGGCGTCGCCGTTCGGCGGAATGCGTACGATCCTGCGCGTCCCCGCCCATCTGCTGACCGTGCTGGAGCACGACCACGGCCTCTCCGCCCTCGCCCCGAAGCCGGTGCAGGCCCAGCCCTCCCGGCCCGCCCCTGCCCCCGCCGCCGCACCGGACTCCGCTCCCGCACCGCACCCCGTCGAACTGCCCAGCCGGCGCCGACGCTCACCCCGGCCGACCCCGGCCGGGCCCGCGCCCGCCGCCGACGCCGGGGGCCGGGAAAAGGTGTCCCGTACACCCGAACAGGCCGAGGCTTCCTGGGCGGCACTCCAACAGGGCACCCTCAACGGCAGGAGCGTCGCCGGCCGGCCAACCGCACCGGCAACAAACGACCACCATCCGGACGACCACGACGACCAAGGAGACGACGAGACGTGAGCGCCCCCACCCCCACCACCGGTGACCTCGCCTGGGTGCTGACCCCCCTGCTGGAGCTGCCCGGGGTCCAGCACGCGGTGGTCGCCACCGGCGACGGCCTCGTCGAGGGCGCGTCGCCCGGCCTGGACCGGGCGTCCGGCGAACGGGTCGCCGCCATGACCGCCACGCTGCATGCCGCGGCCCGCGCGTTCACGACGGCCTTCACCGGCGTCGAGGCACCGCGCCCGGCCCAGACGGTCGTCGAGTCCGACCAGGGCTTCGCCATCGTCGTGCCGGCCGGGAACAACACCACCCTCGCCCTGTTCGCGGAACCCGGAGCAAAGCTCGGCGACATCGCCTACCAGATGCAGGTGCAGGTCACCGCCCTGACCCGGGCCATGAACGCACCCGCCCGCCAACCGGACACCAACGCCCGGCCATGACCCCCGGCCCCGGACGCCGTCTGATCCCCGCCTATCTGGTCACCGGCGGCCGGACCCGGCCCGCCGGTCCCGCCCTCGACCGGCTCGCCGTACTCGTGCGCACGGGCACGGCCCTGCCCCCGGACACCGGCTCGGAGCAGCGCAGGCTGTGCGAGCTGCTCGAACCGGGCGCGCTGACCGTCGTCGAATGCGCGGCCCACCTGGACCTGCCGGTCAGCGCCACCGTCTTCCTGGCCACGGACCTCGCGGCCGCCGGACATCTGCACACCCGACCGCCCATCCCCAGCGCCGGGGAGATCGACCGGTCGCTCGTCGAGAGGCTGCTCGTTGGACTCCGCTCCCTCCACTGACCGCACCGGCATCGGCTATCTGCCACCTGCCGCCCGGACCCTGATGAAGCTCGTCGTCACGGGTCCCTTCGGCGTGGGCAAGACCACCCTGATCCGCACCTTGTCGGAGATCGCCACGCTCCACACCGAAGAGGCGATGACCCAGTCCAGCACCCGGTTCGACGACACCGCGGGGCTGCCGGACAAGACCACGACCACCGTCGCCATCGACTTCGGCCGGCTCACCGTCCTGGACGACCTGGTGCTCTACATGTTCGGCACCCCGGGCCAGCAGCGGTTCCTCCCGCTCTGGGAGGACATCGCGCGCGGCGCGCTCGGCGCCCTCGTCCTGGTCGACACCCGCAGGCTCGCCGACTCCTTCGCGGTCATGGACATGGTCGAGGAGCAGGGGCTGCCGTACGCCGTCGCCGTCAACCGCTTCCCCGACGCCCCCGCCCACACCGACGAGGTCCTGCGCAAACATCTCGACCTCGCCCCCGAGACCCCGCTCGTGCAGTGCGACGCCCGCGAACGCCGCGGCAGCATCGACGCGCTGATCGCCCTGGCCGAGCACGTGCTGACCCGATTGCCCCGGCCAGAGGACCCGTCATGACATCGCCCGTACAGCCGCCGCAGCCCCTCGCGCTGTACGGCCCGGACTTCGCCGCCGACCCGCAGGGCCACTACCGGCGCCTGCGCGCGCACGGCCCTCTCGCCCCCGTCCGGCTCGCCCCCGGCATCGACGCCCTGCTGGTCACCGACTACCAGGCAGCCGTCGACCTGCTGCGCGACACCCACACCTTCACCAAGGACCCGCGCGCCTGGCAGGCCACCGTCCCCGAGGACTCGCCGGTCCTGCCCATGCTCGGCTACCGTCCCACCGCGCTCTTCAGCGACGGCGACGTGCACGCCCGCTACCGCGACGCCATCAACGACAGCCTCGCCCTGATCGAGCCGCACATCCTGCGGGCAGAGGTCGCCCGGGTCGCCCGGCGGCTCATCCGCGCATTCGCCGCGACCGGAAGCGGCGACCTGATCGCCCAGTACGCCCGGCGGCTTCCGTTGCACGTCTTCGTCACCTGGTTCGGCGTACCGCCCGGCGACGGCGAACGGATCGTCAACGGCATCGGCGGCATGTTCAACTCCGCCGAGGACGCCGCCACGGCGTACGCCGATCTCGTCGAGGTCGTCACCGACCTCGTCGCCGACCGGCGCGCCCGTCCGCGCCGCGACCTCACCTCGTACCTCCTCGCGCACCCGGCCGATCTGGACAATGACGAGACTGTGCGTCAGATCACTCTGATCATGAGCGCCGGCCACGATCCGACGACCAATCTGATCGGCAACGCGCTGCTGCACATGCTCACCGACACGCGTGACACCGGCTCGCTGCACGGCGGAGCGATGACGGCGTACGAGGCGATCGACGAGGTTCTCTGGCAGGACCCGCCGCTGGCCAATCTGGCGGCTCACTACCCGCGCCGCGACACGGAGTTCCACGGCGTGCGTCTGCGCGCGGGCCAGCTGCTCCTGGTCTCCTACGCCGCCGCCAACGGCCAGTCCCCGCCAGGTCTTTCGGAACCCGGGGTCGGCTCCGGGGCCAGCGCTCATCTGGCCTGGTCGGCCGGGCCGCACCGGTGCCCCGCCAAGCAGCCGGCACTGCTCATCGCCATGACCGCGATCGAACAGCTCACCAGTCAGCTGTGCGACGTGGAGCTGGATGTTCCGGTCAGTGGACTGAAGTGGCGGCCGGGACCGTTCCACCGCGCACTGGTGCGGCTTCCGGTACGTTTCACCCCCGTCGACATGAGGGCGGAAACGGACCGGCGCGAAGCCTCGGACGGCGTGTCGGACGGGCCTTCGGCGGTGTCGATCAGCCCGTGAACCGTGTCGGTGGTACGCCGAACGGGTGAGGGACGAGAGAATTGCCCGATGAACAGCGAGCGCAGCCGGCGCAACGCCGACCGAAGCACAGACGGGGTGGTCCGGTGAGCAGGTACGACAGGTACGACGTCACGGACGAGCAGTGGGAGGGGCTTGCCCAGGTCGTACCTCTGCGCAGCCGCAACGAGTGGCCGTCCAGGGTCGATCACCGTACGGTCCCCGACGAAGCGGCGGAAGCCGAACAGCGGCGCCTCGTCGTGCTGCGGGTCCAGGTCTTCGCGGACGCGCGGGAGGTGGCGGAGTACCTGGTCGCACAGGTCCCGGTACTGCTCGATCTGACCGGCGCGGAGACGGATGTGGCCAAGCGCATCCTGGACTTCACCAGCGGGGTCGTCTTCGGACTCGGCAGCGGGATGCACCGGGTCGACCGGAACGTCTTCCTGCTGTCACCGGTCGGCATGGAGGTCGAGGGGGTCACGGCGGCGGGCGTACCCGGTCCGTAGGAGGGTCCTCGGACGGGTGGCGACGGCGACCGTCGGTTCGGGACGGACGAGGGCCGGGAGGGGCGATGACCGTGGACGTCCCCCGATCGTGGGAATGCGGTTCGCGCGGGGTTGCCGCATCGGCGTAGCCCGATCGTAGGAAGGTCGTTAAGGCGGAACGGTTCTCCGGTACACGGCCTGCTTACGGTCCGCCCATGAGTGCACTCCGCCCGGGGACCGCCCCGTCGCCCCCCACCGGTACGACCGGTCCCGGTCTTGGTCCCGGCCCTGGTCCCGTTCCTGGTCCCGCTCCTGGTCCCGGTCCCGCTCCTGGTCCCGGTCCCGTTCCTGGTCCCGCTCCTGGTCCCGGTCCCGCTCCTGGTCCCGTTCCTGGTCCCGCTCCCGCGATTGTGGGCAGCACGCCCACGTCCGGCCCCGTCTCCGCGATTTCCGGTAGGCAGGTCGGCCCGCGGGCCGCGTCGCGGTCCGGCGGACCTGTCCGTTCCGCCGGGCCCGTCGTCACGGAACTGCGCTTGTCCGCCTACGCGTCGCACCGGGGTGCCGCCTTCCCCATCGGCCCGGTCACGCTCTTCGCCGGGCCCCGCGGCAGCGGCAAGTCGACTGTGTTGCGGGCGTACGAGGCTCTGGCCCGGCTGGGCGCCGGGGACCCGCTCGACGAGGTGTTCCCCGACCCCGCGGGGTGTGTGCCGGAAGGCGCCACGGCCGATGCGCAGGGCCGTCGCGGATTCCGGATCGGCTGCACGACGGACGGCCCGGCGGGCCCGGTGCGGCTCGATGTCGCCGTCCAGGCGGAGCCCACGCTCCGGATCGTCGGAGAGCGGCTCACCGGCGGCGGCGAGACCCTGCTGTCGACCGCCCTGCGCGATCCGGGGCGCTCGACGGTCCAGGCGGCCTGGCACACCGCGGGGGCCGTCCCGGTGACGCGCGCCCCGCTGCCCGACGACCGCCTCGGAACATCCCTGCTCCCGCTGCGGGTGGCGGGCAGGACCGAGGGGCAATTACAGGTCCTGGCCGCCGCTGAACAGATGGTCGTGGCCCTGCGATCGGTCTTCGCCTGTGAACCGCAGCCGCCGCGGATGCGGGCCCCGGTCCCGGCGGGCGACGGCCGGCTGCGTCGGAGCTGCGACAACCTCGCGGCGGTGCTGGAGCGTACGTACACGCAGTGCGGCCAACGCCATGCCCGGCTGGTCGCGGCCGCTCACGCCGGATGTGCGGGGCCGGTCACCGCACTGGGCGTCGAGCGGCTCGCCGACGGATTGCTGCGCGCGACGGTGGGGCGCGGCGACGGAGGGGTCACACCGGTCGGCCGGCTCGGCGACAGCGAGTTGAGATATCTCGCACTGGCCCTGGTGCTGCTCAACGGCCCCGAGGCGCTGGCGGTGGACGCGGCGGGCGAGGTGCCGGCGGCCATGCAGACCCTCACCGTGCTGGCCGACGGGCTCGATCGTGACCTGGACGGACGGCAGTTGCGCGAACTGCTGGCTCTGGCGGTACCGGTCGGGGCGGCCGGGCACCTCAGGCTGGTGGGGACGCTCACGGAATCGGGTGCGGTGCGGGCCCGGGAGACGCCCGGGGTGACGGTGGTAGACCTGGAACCGTGACAGAACTTGATGTACGGGCCCTGCAGCAGCGGCTTGCCGCGTTCGCGGCCGCGCGGGACTGGGGGCAGTACCACACCCCGAAGAACCTGGCGGCGGCACTGAGCGTCGAGGCGTCCGAACTGGTCGAAATCTTCCAGTGGTTGACGCCCGAGCAGTCGGCGAGGGTGATGGAGAGGCCCGAGACGGCGCACCGGGTGGCGGACGAGGTCGCGGATGTCCTCGCGTATCTGCTGCAGTTCTGCGAGGTGCTGGGGATCGACGTGCTGGCTGCGCTGTCGGAGAAGATCGACCGGAATGAGGTCAGATTCCCGGTTTCGGAGCGCTCGGAGCCTCCGGAATCCGGGGATCGTCACTCTTCGGAGTGATCAACTTATTCACAGTTGGCTTCGTGTCCACAGATTTCCGAATTCCCCTGGCTTTTCGGTGCCGACGCCCTCACTGTGGGTAATGAATGAGTTGAGCGGCTTTTCGTACGGACGGGGGTAACGCATGGAAGCGGAGCGGCTTGTAGGGGTCAGTCGGCGCGCCCTGGCGCAGAGCCGGGGCACGCCGGACATCATCGCGGAGGCATGGCAGGCCCAGGCGCTCGCTCAGGCGATCGGCAGCCGGCTGGCGGCCGACGGACCCAAGGAGTTACGGGGCGAGGCACGCGGACTCAGCGAGATCGGCGGGAGGTGCGGCGGCGCGCTCGACCACCCGGCGGCGCGGGCCGGGGTGGCGCGGGCCGCGCAGCTCTCCGAGCTCGTCGAACCGCGGGCGACACTGACGGGGCTGGGCGCCTTGCTCGGGGAGGTGGGGATGGCTCTGGTCGGGGTGGCCTGCGAGACCGACGAGCAGGGGCTCTACTGGCAGTGCATGGAGGCGATCGACGCGGCGGACGAGTCCATGGACCGGGTGCACGGAATGCTCCGTCGTCTCGACGAGCAGGACCGGGAACGGCAGCAGGATCTGGAGCGCGGCCGGGGGCGCGACGGCCCGTACGACACGCTCCGTGGACCGGCGGGCTCGGCGGCGGGCCGGCCGTGACGGCGGGGGACCGCGGAGGCGACGACGGCAGGGGCGGGGGCGAGACGTCTCGGACCGCAGGGGCATGACCGTGCGGGACCTCGACGGTGGCGACGGGTGGGAGGGAGGGGGAGCGACCGGCATTCGGAGGTGCAGGATGGATGCATGGATCTTCGAATCTTCACCGAGCCCCAGCAAGGGGCCGACTACGACACCCTGCTCACCGTCGCCAAGGCGACCGAGGACCTCGGCTTCGACGCCTTCTACCGGTCCGACCACTACCTCCGCATGGGCCCCGGGGACGGGCTGCCGGGCCCGACCGACGCATGGATCACTCTGGCCGGGCTGGCGCGCGAGACCAAGCGGATCCGCCTCGGCACGCTGATGACCGCGGGGACCTTCCGGCTCCCCGGCGTGCTCGCCATCCAGGTCGCGCAGGTCGACCGGATGTCCGGCGGACGTGTCGAGCTCGGCCTCGGCGCGGGCTGGTTCGAGGAGGAGCACAAGGCCTACGGCATTCCGTTCCCCAAGGAGAAGTTCGGCAGGCTGGAGGAGCAGCTGGAGATCATCACCGGGCTGTGGGCGACCGAGATCGGCAAGACGTTCAGCTTCGACGGCACGTACTACCAGCTGACCGATTCACCCGCGCTGCCCAAGCCGGCGCAGGCCAAGGTGCCGGTCCTGATCGGCGGCCACGGTGCGACGCGTACACCGAGGCTGGCGGCCCGGTACGCGGACGAGTTCAACATCCCGTTCGCGTCGCTGGAGGACAGCGAGAAGCAGTTCGGCCGGGTCAGGGAGGCGGCCGGGGCGGCCGGCCGCGGACCGGACGACCTGGTGTACTCCAACGCCCTGGTGGTCTGCGTGGGCAGGAACGACGCCGAGGTGGCGCGCCGGGCCTCCGCCATCGGCCGTGAAGTGGCGGAACTGAAGGCGAACGGCCTCGCGGGCTCGCCGGCCGAGGTGGTCGACAAGATCGGCCGCTACGGCGCGATCGGGTCGTCCCGGATCTACCTCCAGATCCTGGACCTGGACGACCTGGAACACCTGGAGCTGATCTCCTCGCAGGTCCAGTCCCAGCTCACCTGAGCCGGTGGGCCGGGAGACCGGCCACCGCACGCCGCACACACGAGCCGGTTACGACACCCGGCTCAGGAGGGAGCCGGCCATGCAGCCCGTCCCGCCGGCCGATGGCCCGCCTGCCCGTGGGCTCGACCGTGCCCTGTCCGAGGGGGTGGTGCTGCTCGACGGCGGTCTCTCCAACCAGTTGGAGGCGCAGGGCTGCGACCTGTCCGACGCCCTGTGGTCGGCCCGGCTGCTGGCCGACGGACCGGAGCAGATCGAGGCGGCTCACAGGGCCTATGTGCGGGCGGGCGCACAGGTGCTCATCACGGCCAGTTACCAGGCGAGCTTCGAGGGATTCGAGCGGAGGGGGATCGGGCGCGCAGCGGCCGCGGAACTGTTCGCCCGCAGCGTGCGGCTGGCGCGGCGGGCCGCAGGCGGCGTGACGCGGGAGGTCTGGGTCGCCGCCTCGGTGGGTCCCTACGGGGCGGTGCTGGCGGACGGCAGCGAATACCGGGGCCGCTACGGGCTCTCCGTCAGGGAGCTGGTGCGGTTCCACCGGCCTCGGGTCGAGGCATTGGCCGCCGCCGGGCCCGATGTGCTGGCGCTGGAGACGGTGCCGGACATCGACGAGGCCGAGGCGTTGCTGCGGGCCGTCGACGGGTGCGGGCTGCCCGTCTGGCTCTCGTACAGCGTGTCGGGGGACCGGACCAGGGCGGGGCAGCCCCTGGAGACGGCTTTCGCCGTCGCCTCGGGACAGGACCGGGTGCTGGCCGTCGGGGTGAACTGCTGTGACCCGGCGGATGCGGAGCAGGCGGTGCGGCTGGCGGCGGAGGTGGCCGGGAAACCGGTCGTCGTCTATCCGAACAGCGGTGAACGGTGGGATGCCGGGGGCCGGAGGTGGGTCGGCGGCCCCACGTTCGATCCCGGGAGAGTTCGGTCCTGGCAGCACGCCGGCGCCCGACTGGTGGGCGGCTGCTGCCGGGTCGGCCCGGAGACCGTCGCGGAGTTGGCCGGGCTGCTCGGCGGAGCGACCGAGGGCGACGGGAGAGGAGGGGCGACCGAGCCGTAGACACGCGAAAATACTTGGTGGGGGGCGAGTGAACCGGACCATACTCGGACGTGTGTTCCTGACGATCAGCACCACCGGCAATCCGGAGCGTCCCGCGACCGACCTCGGCTTTCTGCTGCACAAGCACCCCGAGAAGGCGCAGACGTTCTCCACCTCCCACGGCACCGCGCATGTCTTCTACCCCGAGGCATCCGCCGAGCGCTGCACCGCGGCGCTCCTGCTGGAGGTGGATCCAGTGGCGCTGGTGCGGCGCGGCAAGGGCAAGGGCCGGGGCGGCGCCCCCGACGCGGCACTCGCGCAGTACGTCAACGATCGCCCGTACGCCGCCTCCTCGCTGCTTTCCGTGGCGATGAGCGCCGTCTTCAAGTCCGCGTTGAACGGTGTGTGCCGCGCACGGCCCGAACGTGCGCAGACGCCGCTTCCGCTGCGGATCGAGGTACCCGCACTGCCGGCACGCGGCGGAGCGGAACTGGTGCGCAAGCTCTTCGGGCCGCTCGGCTGGACGAGCGTGGACGCGGTGGCCGTGCCGCTGGACGAGCGGTTCCCTGAGTGGGGGGACTCACGGTACGTACGGCTGGTCCTGGAAGGCGAGTTGCGACTGGCGGACGCGTTGCGGCAGCTGTACGTCCTGCTGCCGGTGCTCGACGACGCCAAGCACTACTGGGTCGCTCCGGACGAGGTGGACAAGCTGCTGCGGGCCGGTGAGGGCTGGCTGGCCGCCCATCCCGAACAGAAGCTGATCACCAGCCGTTATCTGTCCCGGCGCTGGGGACTGACCCGGCAGGCCATGCAGCGGCTCGAACTGGTGCGGCTCGCCGAGTCGGACGACCTCGATGTCGAGAGCATCGACAACGCCGTGGACGAGACGACCGACACCGAGGAGAAGCCGCTGCCGCTCGCCGAGCAGCGGCGCACCGCGATCCTCGACGCACTGCGCGCCGCCGGTGCGAACCGGGTCCTCGACCTGGGCTGCGGCCAGGGCCAGTTGGTGCAGGCACTGCTCAAGGACGCGGGCTTCACACAGATCGTCGGCGTCGATGTCTCCATGCGCGCGCTCACCATCGCCTCGCGGCGGCTGAAGCTGGACCGGATGGGGGAGCGGCAGGCCGGGCGGGTCACGCTCCAGCAGGGCTCGCTCACCTACACCGACAAGCGGCTCAAGGGGTACGACGCGGCCGTGCTCAGTGAGGTCATCGAACATCTCGACCTGCCGAGGCTGCCCGCGCTGGAGTACGCCGTGTTCGGTTCGGCCCGGCCGCGGACCGTGCTCGTGACGACGCCGAACGTCGAGTACAACGTGCGCTGGGAGAGCCTTCCGGCCGGGCACGCGCGCCACGGCGACCATCGGTTCGAGTGGACCAGGGCCGAGTTCCGGGCCTGGGCCCGGGAGGTGGCGCGGCGACATGGGTACGGGGTCGAATTCGTCCCCGTGGGGCCCGACGACCCCGAGGTGGGGCCGCCCACGCAGATGGCTGTGTTCACGATGACCGCAGCCGACGGATCCCCGACCCGCGGCAGGGACGGGTCCGGGAATCCGACCACCGACGAGTCCACCAACGAGTCCACCAACGAGTCCACGAACGAGTCCATGAACGAGACCGGGAAGGAGGCGAAAGCCGCATGACCAGTACCTCGCGCAAACTGCCGGTGACCGACCTCTCCCTCGTGGTCCTCATCGGAGCCAGCGGTTCCGGCAAGTCCACCTTCGCCCGTGCGCACTTCAAGCCCACGGAGATCATCTCCTCGGACTTCTGCCGCGGCCTCGTCGCCGACGACGAGAACGACCAGGGCGCCAGCCGTGACGCCTTCGACGTTCTGCACTACATCGCCGGCAAGCGGCTCGCCGCCGGGCGGCTGACCGTCGTGGACGCCACCAGCGTCCAGTCCGAGAGCCGCAGGCAGCTCGTCCAACTGGCCCGGAGCCACGACGTGCTGCCGATCGCGATCGTCCTCGACCTGCCCGAAGAGGTCTGTGTCGCGCGCAACGCGACCCGCCCCGACCGCGCCGACATGCCGCGCCACGTCATCCAGCGCCACCGCCGCGAACTGCGGCGCTCGCTGCGCGGTCTGGAGCGCGAGGGCTTCCGCAAGGTGCACATCCTGCGGAGCGAGGAGGAGGTGGAGCACGCCGAAGTGGTGCTGGAGCGCCGCTACAACGACCTGCGCCACCTCACCGGCCCGTTCGACATCATCGGCGACATCCACGGCTGCAGCTCCGAGCTGGAAGCCCTGCTCGGCAAGCTCGGCTACGTCGACGGCGCACACCCCGAAGGGCGTACGGCGGTCTTCGTCGGCGACCTCGTGGACCGCGGCCCCGACAGCCCCGGGGTACTGCGCCGAGTCATGTCCATGGTGTCGGCGGGCAACGCCCTGTGCGTACCGGGCAACCACGAGAACAAGCTCGGGCGCTACCTCAAGGGCCGCAAGGTCCAGCACACCCATGGACTGGCCGAGACGATCGAGCAGTTGGACCGGGAGGACGAGAAGGACCCCGCCTTCCGCGAGCAGGTGCGGGAGTTCATCGACGGGCTCGTCAGCCACTACGTGCTCGACGGGGGAGGACTCGTCGTCTGCCACGCCGGACTGCCCGAGAAGTACCACGGGCGCACCTCCGGGCGGGTCCGTTCGCACGCGCTGTACGGGGACACCACCGGCGAGACCGACGAGTTCGGACTGCCGGTGCGCTACCCGTGGGCCGAGGAGTACCGCGGCCGTGCCGCCGTGGTCTACGGTCACACCCCGGTGCCCAGCACCTCCTGGCTCAACAACACCATCTGCCTGGACACCGGTGTGGTCTTCGGCGGGAAGATGACCGCGCTGCGCTGGCCGGAGCGCGAACTCGTCGACGTACCCGCCGAGCGGGTCTGGTACGAGCCGGTCAAGCCGCTCCACCAGGAGGCACCCGGTGGCAGGGAGGGCCGGCCGCTGGACATCGCGGACGTGCACGGGCGCCGGATCGTGGAGACCCGGCACATGGGCCGTGTCTCGGTCCGTGAGGAGAACGCCGCGGCGGCGCTCGAAGTCATGAGCCGGTTCGCCGTCGACCCGCGGCTGCTGGGCTACCTCCCGCCGACCATGGCGCCCACCGCCACCTCGCACGAGGACGGATATCTGGAGCACCCGGCCGAGGCCTTCGCCCAGTACCGGGCGGACGGCGTGACCGAGGTCGTGTGCGAGGAGAAGCACATGGGCTCGCGCGCGGTGGCGCTGGTCTGCCGGGACGCGGACGCCGCCCGTGAGCGGTTCGGGGTGGGGGACACCTCCGACGCCTCCGGAGGCGCGGGCAGCCCGACCGGGGCGCTGTACACCCGCACCGGTCGGCCGTTCCTCGACGACGCCGCGCTCACCGAGGTGATCCTCGGCAGGCTGCGCACCGCCGTCACCGCCGCCGGACTCTGGGAGGAGTGGGACACCGACTGGGTCCTGCTCGACGCCGAGCTGATGCCGTGGTCCCTCAAGGCGGCCGGGCTGCTGCGCTCGCAGTACGCCGCGGTCGGCGCGGCATCCGGAGCCGTCTTCCCGGCGGCCGGCGCGGCCCTCGCGGCAGCGGTGGCCCGCGGCGTGGACGTGGGCGCTCTCGCGGACCGCCAGCGGGACCGGGCCGAGGACGCGGCCGCCTTCACCGAGGCCTACCGCCGCTACTCCTGGAGCACCCGGGAACTGGACGGGGTGCGACTCGCGCCGTTCCAGATCCTCGCCGTGCGAGGCCGCTCGCTGGCCGCCGTCCCGCACGACGAGCAGCTGGCCTGGCTCGACCGGCTGGTCGAGCACGACCCGACCGGGCTGCTCCAGGTCACCCGTCGGCTCGTCGTCGACACCGGTGACGAGGCATCGGTGCGTTCCGGCATCGACTGGTGGCTGGAGATGACCGGACGCGGCGGTGAAGGCATGGTGGTCAAGCCGCTCGCCGCACTCGTACGCGACGACAGGGGCAGGCTGGTCCAGCCGGGCATCAAGGTGCGCGGCCGGGAGTACCTCCGGATCATCTACGGCCCCGAGTACACCCGCCCGGAGAATCTGGAGCGGCTGCGCGGCCGGTTCCTCGGCCACAAGCGGTCGTTGGCGCTCCGGGAGTACGCGCTGGGGCTCGAAGCCCTGGACCGGCTGGCCGACGGGGAGCCGCTGTGGCGGGTCCACGAGGCGGTGTTCGCGGTACTGGCCCTGGAGTCGGAGCCGGTCGACCCGCGGTTGTAGGCCGTGTCGTCGGCGGGGGTTTCGGTGTGATCACCGGAAAACCCGCTGGCGATTCGCCGGGTGAACGGCGCTCCGCGTGGTGAGGATGAAGTCATGGGATTCCATGTCGACTCCGAGGCCGGGCGGCTGCGCCGCGTCATCCTGCACCGCCCCGATCTGGAACTGAAGCGGCTCACCCCCGGCAACAAGGACGCGCTCCTGTTCGACGACGTGCTCTGGGTGCGCCGCGCCCGCCAGGAACACGACGGCTTCGCGGACGTGCTGCGCGACCGGGGCGTGGAGGTGCACCTCTTCGGTGATCTGCTCCGCGAGTCGCTGGAGATCCCCGTGGCCAGACGGCTCGTCCTGGACCGGGTCTTCGAGGAGAAGGAGTACGGCCCGCTCGCCACGGAGCATCTGCGGTCCGCCTTCGAGGAGTTGCCGAGCGGGCAACTGGCCGAGGCGCTGGTCGGCGGGATGACCAAGCGGGAGTTCCTGGAACGGCACAGTGAGCCGACCTCCGTCCGCTTCCATGTCATGGGTCTGGACGACTTCCTGCTGGGTCCGCTGCCGAACCATCTCTTCACCCGGGACACCTCGGCCTGGATATACGACGGGGTGTCCATCAACGCGATGCGCTGGCCGGCCCGCCAGCGCGAGACCGTCCACTTCGAGGCGATCTATCGCCATCACCCCCTGTTCACCGGCCCCGACGCGGGTGCCTTCCACCACTGGTCGGAGGGGCAGGACGACTACCCCTCCACCATCGAGGGCGGCGACGTGCTGGTCATCGGCCGGGGTGCGGTACTCATCGGGATGAGCGAGCGCACCACCCCGCAGGCGGTGGAGATGCTGGCCCGAGGGCTGTTCGACGCCGGATCGGCGCACACCATCGTGGCGCTCGACATGCCCAAGCGCCGGGCGTTCATGCATCTCGACACGGTCATGACCATGATCGACGGCGACACCTTCACCCAGTACGCGGGGCTGGGCATGCTCCGCTCGTACACCATCGAACCCGGTGACGGTCCGAGGGACCTCAAGGTCACCGACCATCGGCCCGAGCGCATGCATCACGCGATCGCGCACGCCCTGGGACTGGACTCCATCCGGGTGCTGACCGCCACGCAGGACGTGCACTCGGCCCAGCGCGAGCAGTGGGACGACGGCTGCAACGTGCTGGCGGTCGAGCCGGGTGTCGTCGTCGCCTACGAGCGCAACGCCACCACCAACACCTATCTGCGCAAAGAGGGCATCGAGGTCATCGAGATCCCCGGCAGCGAGCTCGGCCGCGGCCGGGGCGGCCCCCGCTGCATGAGCTGCCCCGTGGTGCGCGACCCGGTCTGACCGGGGCGTATGAGCCCGCGCAAGGGGAATGCTTCGTATAGCGATGCAGTGCGTCGTATAGACTTCCAGGGTTAGCGTACGTGCGATCCCCGCCCTACCCAGGAGCAGTCCCATGGCCATAGACCTCGCAGGCCGCCACTTCCTCAAGGAGCTGGACTTCACGGCCGAGGAGTTCCGCGGCCTGATCGACCTCGCGGCCGAGCTCAAGGCCGCCAAGAAGTCGGGGACCGAAGTGCAGCGGCTGCGCGGCAGGAACATCGCGCTGATCTTCGAGAAGACCTCGACCCGCACCCGCTGCGCCTTCGAGGTGGCCGCGGCCGACCAGGGTGCCTCCACGACCTACCTCGACCCGTCCGGCTCGCAGATGGGGCACAAGGAGTCGGTGAAGGACACCGCTCGCGTCCTCGGCCGCATGTTCGACGGTATCGAGTACCGCGGCGACAGTCAGGCGGCCGTCGAGGAACTGGCGGCCCACGGCGGCGTCCCGGTGTTCAACGGACTCACCGACGACTGGCACCCGACCCAGATGCTCGCCGACGTCCTCACCATGACCGAGCACAGCGAGAAGCCGCTGGAGCGGATCGTCTTCGCCTACCTCGGTGACGCCCGCTTCAACATGGGCAACTCCTACCTGGTCACGGGCGCGCTGCTGGGCATGGACGTGCGGATCGTCGCGCCGAAGGCGTACTGGCCGGCCGAGGAGATCGTCACCGAGGCCCGTCGGCTGGCCGGGGAGAGCGGAGCGACCGTCACGCTCACCGAGGACATCGCCGAGGGCGTGCGGGGCGCGGACTTCGTCGCCACGGACGTCTGGGTCTCCATGGGGGAGCCCAAGGAGGTCTGGGGTGAGCGCATCGAGGCCCTCGCGCCGTACGCCGTGACCATGGACGTCCTGCGCGCCACCGGCAACGGCGACGTGAAGTTCCTGCACTGCCTCCCGGCTTTCCACGACCTCGGCACCGAGGTCGGTCGGGAGATCGAGGCCGCCCACGGGCTGACGGAGCTGGAAGTCACCGACGAGGTCTTCGAGTCCGCGCACTCGGTCGTCTTCGACGAGGCGGAGAACCGGATGCACACGATCAAGGCCGTTCTGGTGGCAACGCTGGCCACTCCGGCGACCATGAGCTGAGCACTGCATGATCATGCATCTGATTGGGTGAACATGCGCTGAGGTGACTAAGACCGACCGGCACATGGGGGGCGGCGTCGCGGGGCTGGGCACGCGCATCTGCGGCGTTGTCGTCGGTCGACAACTCCCCCATAGCCCGAAAGGCATGGGAGGGGCTTTTTCCGCGTGCCTCCCTCCTCCGCCTTGCAGCCGCACGCACCCGGCCCCGCTCCTTCTTCCATCCCCCCATGTGCCGGTCGGTCTTAACGGCCAGGTGCACGATGGAGAGCGGACGCCGGAAGCCCGCTCGCCGACGTGCACCAGGCCGTAAGGGCCGTGCCAGACTGCGGGGCATGCGACGCCTCTTCCCTGTGACCGACACGACACCGGCCGACGACGAGCGGGAGTGGAGTCTGGACGATCTGGCCGACGTCTACGCGTACCCCGAGCAGGACGGTCCCTGGCTGCGCGCCAACATGGTTTCGACGCTCGACGGCGCCGCCCAGCACGAGGGACGCTCGCAGCCGATCTCGTGCGAGAGCGACATGCGGATCTTCGGCACGCTGCGCGGTCTGGCCGATGTGGTGGTGGCGGGGGCGGAGACGGTGCGGCTGGAGGGCTACCGGCCGGCCAGGGCCCGCGAGGCCTTCGCCGCCCGCCGGGCCGCGGCCGGGCAGGGGCCCGCACCGGCGATCGCCGTGGTGAGCGGGAGCCTGGACCTGGACTTCTCGCTGCCGCTCTTCGTCTCGCCGCTCGTCCCGACCCTCGTGCTCACCGGCTCCGGAGCCCCTGCGAGCCGGATCGAGGAGGCGCGCAGCGCGGGCGCCGAGGTGGTGATCGCGGGGGAGGGGGCCCGGGTGGACCCCGCCAGGGCCGTACGCGAACTGGCGGACCGGGGACTCAAACGGCTGCTGACCGAGGGCGGGCCCAGGATGCTGGGCCAGTTCGTGGCGGCCGGCGTGCTGGACGAGCTCTGTCTGACCCTCTCGCCGATGCTGACCGCCGGAGACGCGCAGCGGATCGCCGGTGGCCCCTCGGTGGCCGTGCCGGAACGATTCACCCTGACATCGATGCTGGAAGAGGCCGGGTTCCTCTTCACCCGATACCGTCGGATCTGACAATCGGCGGAATTTACCGTTCCGCTTAGCTTCCGGTGGGCACAATTACTCTCGCAGACCCCGTGCCGGCACGGGGAAGGATGGTTTCAGCAGAGACCGGCGACGGTCACTGAAGCAGAAGGGCGCCCGTGGTGTTCACCAGCGTTTTGATGATCGAGAAGCCCCTCACTTCCGAGGACGTCGAGTTCGTCACCACCCTGCACGGGGAGGAGCGGACCTCCTTCGTCGTGCTCATGCAGCCGCGCGGTGACCAGGCCGATGTGCTGTTGCGGGCCATCGACGACCTGGCGATGGGAGAGCTGAAGGAGGCCGCCCGCGAGGGTGAGGAGCCGGAGGGCAAGAATGCCAGGCAGTCAGCCGAACTGGCGCTCGAAGTGTCACTCGAAGCGCTGCGGCAGGCAGGCTCGGAAGCTGTCGGACAGGTGATCGAGGAGCACCCGCTGGACAAGCTGAAGTCCGTGGTCGACGACGCCGAGGCGGACGAGGTCATCGTGCTCACCGCGCCGCACTACGTGGAGGAGTTCTTCCACCGGGACTGGGCGTCCAGGGCCCGGCACAAGGTCGGCGTACCGGTGCTCAAGCTCTTCGCGCACAGCGAATAGGCTGTGGGTGACTCGCATCGACATTTGGGGAGACATACGCATGGCACCCGGTATTCCTGCCGCCATGGAACGGCCGCACTTCATCGGCATCGGCGGCGCCGGAATGTCGGGCATCGCGAAGATCCTCACCCAGCGCGGCGCGAAGGTCGCGGGCAGTGACGCCAAGGAGTCGGGCACGGCCGAGGCACTGCGGGCGCTGGGGGCGACCGTCCACATCGGGCACGCCGCCGCACATCTGGCGGACGACGCCTCGTGCGTGGTCGTCTCCAGCGCCATCCGCCCCGACAATCCGGAGCTGGTGCGCGCCGCCGAGCTGTCGATCCCCGTCGTGCACCGCTCCGACGCGCTGGCCTCCCTGATGGGCGGCCTGCGCGCGATCGCGGTGGCCGGCACGCACGGCAAGACGACCACCACGTCGATGCTGGCCGTCGCCCTGTCCGAACTGAACCTCGACCCCTCGTACGCCATCGGCGGCGACCTCGCGGGTCCCGGCACCAACGCCGCGCACGGCGCGGGCGAGATCTTCGTCGCGGAGGCGGACGAAAGCGACCGCAGCTTCCAGAAGTACGACCCCGAGGTCGCGATCGTCCTCAACGTCGAGCTGGACCACCACGCGAACTACGCCTCGATGGACGAGATCTACGAGTCCTTCGAGACGTTCGCCGGCAAGATCGTTCCCGGCGGCACCCTGGTGATCTCCGCCGACCAGGCCGGTGCCGTCGAGCTGACGAAGCGGGTGCGCGACCTCTCCTCGGTGAAGGTCGTCACCTACGGTGCGTCCGAGGCCGCCGACGTACGCGTCCACAAGGTCACCCCGCGCGGTCTGACCAGCGAGGTCACGGTCGTCCTGAACGGGAAGTACCTCACGTTCACGGTCTCCGTGCCCGGCCGCCACTACGCCCTCAACGCGGTCGCGGCCCTCGCCGCCGGTGTCGCCCTCGGCATCCCGGCCCACAACCTGGCCTCGGCCCTCGGCAAGTACACCGGTGTCAAGCGCCGCCTCCAGCTCAAGGGCGAGGCGGCGGGTGTGCAGGTCATCGACTCGTACGCGCACCACCCCACCGAGATGACCGCCGACCTCGAAGCGATGCGCGGGGCCGCGTCCGACGCCCGTCTCCTGGTCGTCTTCCAGCCCCACCTCTTCTCCCGCACCCAGGAACTCGGCACCGAGATGGGGCAGGCACTCGCACTGGCCGACGCCTCCGTGGTCCTGGACATCTACCCGGCCCGTGAGGACCCGATCCCCGGCATCACCAGCGCCCTGATCATCGACGCGGCGAGGGCCGCGGGAGCCGACGTCGCCGCCGTCCACGAAAAGGCGGCGGTCCCCGGGATCGTCGCGGGAATGGCGAAGCCCGGCGACCTCGTTCTCACCATGGGGGCGGGCGACGTCACGGACCTCGGCCCGCAGATCCTGGACCACCTGTCGAGCTGAGGGAGCGACGTGTCGTACGACATCGAGAAGCCGGACGAGCAGTGGCGGGCGGAGCTGACCCCCGCCGAGTACGCGGTCCTGCGCCAGGCCGGCACCGAACCCGCCTTCGTCGGCGAATACACCGACACCAAGACCACGGGCGTCTACTCCTGCCGCGCCTGTGGCGCGGAGCTGTTCCGCTCCGACACCAAATTCGAGTCGCACTGCGGCTGGCCGTCTTTCTACGACCCGAAGGACTCCGATGCCGTCGAACTGATCCAGGACCGCAGCCACGGCATGGTCCGCACCGAGGTCCGCTGTGCCCGCTGCGGATCGCACCTCGGCCATGTCTTCGAGGGCGAGGGCTACCCGACCCCGACGGACCAGCGGTACTGCATCAACTCGATCTCACTGCGCCTGACGCCCGACGAGGGCTGACGTCGCGGCGGCCGGGGCCCGAGGGCGTCCGGGCGATCGGCGGCGGGTGAAATCCCGTCGCCGGTGGCCGGCCGCCGGGCAGCAGACCACCGGCGGGCGAAGAGGACCGACGGCACGAAGAGGACCGACGGTCATGGCCGGTGCCGTGACCGGAGAGGCCCATCGGCCAAGGCGGGGGCCGACGCCCGGCGTCAGCCCTCGTCCGCTTCCCCGGCGCTCTCCGGCCGCAGCAGCGGATGGGCGACCCCCGGAAAGACCCGGGCCCGTACGACAGGCTCCGCGGAGCCGCCCCGGACCACCGTGTCGACGACGCCCCACGGCCGACCCGGCAGCACCACGGTCAGGATGTACGAGGACGCGCAGCCCATGCAGTCGTAACGGTCCGCCCAGGTCTCCACGTCCGTGACGCTGCCGGGACGGCGCGCCACGTGCCGGTGGAGCGCGTGGCAGCGCTCGCACCTCTCGCCGGGCTCACACGTTCCCCCGCAGGGGCACGGCACATCGAGCGTCTCGGCGGGACGCCAGCGCTGGGTGAGGACCGCCTCACGCGTGGCGCCCATGTCCTTCATCGCCTTCAGATTGCGGGCGGCGACGTTGTACGACTCGCCGGTCGCGGCCATCCGGTCCCGGATGACGTCCTTGCGTCCACGGTTCGTCGTCATCTGTTCCTCATCCGTTCCTCGGGGGTCACGCAGCCCGCCAGGAGCACACGAGACAGACATGTCACACGGTACCGGTCACCCCGGACGGCCCACGACACCCGGGGGCTCCGGCCGGGCAGGCGCCGCCCTACGACCGCCGCACCCGTGCCGTCAGCCTGCTGCCAAGCCGTCTGCCGAATCCGCCCGGCCGGTTCCACGCCCGGAACGCCTCCACCGTGCGGCTGCTGCCCGTACGCTCCACGGCCTCCTCCACCGCCGTCACCTCACCGGCGGACAGGCCGCGCACCACCGGTCGCAGCACGTCCGCCAGCAGAGCCGCCCGCGTCTGGCTCCAGGCGCGGCCCGCGTGCGGGTGGGAGCTCCATACGGTGAAGCAGTCGGCCACATAGGCCGGTTCGGAACGCAGCCGGGCAAGGACCGTGTCATGGCGGGCAGCCGTTCCGTAGGCGGCGATGAGGTCCGCGTCGTCGCTGTGGACGAACGCGTACAGCTCCGCCTCGGGCCGGTCCGGGGCGAGCAGCCGTCCCGCCAGGGCGCCGAACGCCTGGTCACGCACCCCCGGTTCCACCGGCTCGGCCCCGGCGCACAGCTTCCGGGCCCGTTCCGCCCAGCCGGGCTCCGCCGCACCCGAGCGCACGTCCCGCGCGAACTCCAGCAGCAACAGGGCGCCACGCACCCGGGCGTCGATCTCCCCGGGGAAGCCGCGCAGCAGGTCATGGGCGAGTTCGGGGGCCGCCTCGTCGTCGGCGGGGGCGCCGAGAGCAGCCGCGACGAGCGCGGACCACGTACCGGCCGTACGGTGCGCGTCGGAGGTGGACCCGCTCAGCAGCTGCTTGGCCTCGTCCGCCGTGGGCGTCTCCTCGCCCCAGACCAGTCCCACCGCCGTCCGCAGCACCAGCGGTTCGGTGAAAGGTGACATACCACCGGCGCGGAGCACCATGTGCACCACCTCCAGCCGGTCGCCGCCGCGCGCCCTGGCGTCCGGCGCCGCCGCGCACATCCGCAGGTGTGGCAGCGCCTGCGTTCCGGTGAACGGCAGACGGACCCCGGTCAGCAGCCGTTCCGTCGCGGTCGGATCGTGCGGGGCGACGCGGTCCAGCTCGCCCAGCAGCGCCGTGCGGACGTCGAACTGTTCGTCCAGCAGGTCGAGCAGTACCGGTGCGCAGTCGGCGGCCCCTTCGGCCAGCAGGGACCGGGCCATCCGGCGCACGACATCGGGGAGCAGATCCGAGCAGTCCACATCGAGCAGCCGTGCGATCCGCAGCAGTTGCACCGCGCGCGCCACGGCCCGGCCGGGTGCGGTGGCCGCGGCGGGCGCACCCGTGGCCAGTTCGCCACGGAGGTCGTCGCCCAGGGCCGTGACGAGTGCGGCGACGGCACGCTCCCCGGCCGGTCCGGCGAAGGCCGAGCGTGCGGGCGGTTCGAGCGCGACATCACCGCCGCGTACCGCCTCCGTCACCAGAAGAGCGGCGAGGGAAGCCGTCGTGGCGGCGGGGGAGCGCCCGTCGAGTGCGGTCAAAAGACGTGACACACAGGCAAGTTCGGCAGTCGTACGGTCGATTCCCGGTGCCGTCAGCGCATCCGTCAGCAGCCGCGTCCGCTCCTCGTCCAGCGCGTACGGCCGCTCGGCGGCCCAGTCGGCCGCCGCGGCACGCTCGGCGGGGCCGAGGGCGATGCCCGCGCACAGCGCGGTGACGGCGAGCGGTCCGGCCGCGAAGGGCTCGCCGGGCAGTTCCGCCGCCGCCCGGAACAGCTCCGGGGACCGGTTCCGCCAGATCCGGGCACAGGTCTCGGCCCAGGCGTCGTCCACCGGTCCTTCCGGGCGCGCCCCGGAGCAGGTGTGCACGCGCAACGGGCCGTCGGGGCCGTCCGGTTCGGGCGCGTCCTGGGGCAGCACCCCGACGACCTGATGAGGGGACCGCGCCGGACGGCGGGTGTACGTCGTGAAGGTCAGCCGCTGCGCGTGCTCCGCCGGGAGTACGGCCGAGGCCAGGGCGATCCACCGGGCCACGTCGGCACTCTGCCGCTCCACGAGAACCACTCGCGTCGCCGACGGATCCTCGCGCACCCGTCGCAGATCGGCGAAGACCGCCGCCAGCCAGGGACTCCGGGAGACCGCGAAGTCGTTCAACGCCTCCGGTCCGAAGGCGGCGGAGGCGGGCAGAGAGGCTATTCGGGCGGGCGCGCCGCCGTTCGGCGCGGCGGAGGCCCAGTTCGGCGACCGCCAGGCCGTGATCGGAAGGGCGTCCCCCGGCAGCCGGGTGCCGGCCGGAAGGTGCACCGCGTGTGCGTGGAAACCACCGGTGCCGGGACCGCCGAGCGCCACTGCGCGCCCCAGCAGATGACTGCCGTCGGACAGCGCGCTGAAGCTCAACGCCTCGGGGAAGGAGCGGAGTTCGGCGGCCGTCGGGTGATACGGGGCCCCGGCCGGCGGTTCGTATCCGAGGAGCTGTTCGGCCTCGGCCAGCACGGGCGTGGGCAGGCCGGCGCTGACCGCCGTGAACCGTGCGCCGCCCCCGTCGTCGCCCGCAGAGGCAGAGGTGTAGTGCAACTGCGCGAGGCTCATGCGTCGGCCCTCTTCGTCCTTGCCGCGAACGTCCCCGTGCCGTGAGCACGCCCGCTCCCGTCGGCCGTCCGTCGAGGGCAGGGCTGACCGGGCGCAGCGACGACCCCGGCGGGGAGCGGTCCGCAATCGCGGGAGCGACGCTATCAAGCACGCCGCTCTCGTACGCACCCCGCCGAAAGGTCGTCCGGGCAGCCCCTGCCCCGGGGTCTCGGCCCGACGACGCGGTACGCAGCGCCCGTACGCCCGGAGCGGTCGGTGTCCCGGTACTGGGTCGCCATCGGGCGTTCCTTGATCCGCTTCTCGTCCTCCGCGCGGTCGCCGGTGGTGAGCGGCCTGGCGACCTCCGGCAGTGCGACGTTCGCGTCCGCATGCGTCTGCGAGATGCTGTGGTGGCTGCGCTCGGCGCAGGTCAACGCGCAACTCGGTGACGGCACCGGCAACCCCATCCGCAAGCCGGTGACCGTCCTGCCTGCGGGCAGCGCCGTCATGCGCGTGGCGACCACGGAGACGGGCAAGTCCAGCTTCGCGTACTGAGCCCGACCCAAACGGAGTTCACTTCCTCGCCGCCCCGGTTCCGGCGCGCGGCAAGGGCGCGCTCAACGCTCCTTCATCACTTCAATGGCCTACACACCGTCGGTCGGGTCGGTCGTTGATCGTCTTCGGATCGAAGAATCCCCCGCGGGCGCCGCACTCCGGGCCCAAGGGTCGCTCTGCGTACAGGAGTTACTCGGATGAATCTCAAGACTCTCTCCGCGGCCGCCGCCGTTCTGGCGCTGGCCGGTCTCACCGGTGCGTCCACGGCCAACGCGGCGCCCGGCACGGTCTCCGGTGACGGCGGCAACCGCATCGGCACCCTGCGTGCCAACGGTGACGCGTACGTGAAGGAGGGCGGTCTCAGCGCCACCTGGGTCAAGGAACACGACGACGTCAAGCAGGTCGTCCTGTCGGGCAACCGCATCGGTGTCCTCACGGGCAACGGTGTCGCCTGGGTGAAGGAGGGCGGTCTGAGCGCGACGTGGGTCCGGGAGTCGGACGACGTCAAGCAGCTCGCCCTGTCCGGCAAGCGCATCGGTGTCGTGAAGGACAACGGTGAGGCGTACGTGAAGGAGGGGGGTCTCAGCGCGACCTGGGTCAAGGAGTCCGTCAAGGTCAAGGAACTGGAGCTCTCGGGCAACCGCATCGGCATCGTCAAGGGCAACGGTGACGCCTATGTGAAGGAGGGCGGTCTGAGCGCGACCTGGGTCAAGGTGTCCGACAACGTCATCGGCATCGACCTGTCGGGCAACCGCATCGGTGTCCTCACGGGCAACGGTGTCGCCTGGGTGAAGGAGGGCGGTCTGAGCGCGACGTGGGTCCGGGAGTCGGACGAACG
>NZ_JBIVON010000004.1:158099-380355 GCF_044754145.1 Streptomyces sp. NPDC093149 | reverse complement strand
CGGACGACGTCATCCAGCTCGAACTGTCGGGCAACCGCATCGGTGTCGTGAAGGACAGCGGTGACGCGTACGTGAAGGAGGGCGGGCTGAGCGCGACCTGGGTCCACGAGTACGAGCACACCATCCAGATCGCCCTGTCCGGCAAGCGCATCGGTGTCCTCAAGGGGGACGGCGACGCACGGGTCAAGGAGGGCGGCCTGAGCGCGACGTGGGTCCTGGAGGCCAACAACGTCACCGAGCTCGCGCTGTCCTGATGCCTGATGCCTGAAGGCTGACACCCGCCGTGCCGCGCAACGGAGTTGATCCGATGCGCGGCGCGGTGCCGTGTGCGTCCGGGCGGCCGTGGACGGCGTACGCGACGAGGCCGGTCCCGGCGACGGGCCGAGGCCGGGCCGAGGCCCTGCCCGGCCCTGGAGTCCCGGACGTGGACGGCGGTGGGTCGGTTGGTCGCCTCTACGGGCTCATGCCGGAGTCGCTGCCGGAGCTGGACCGGTACCTGGGCGGCGCCGGGTCGCGTACCGCCGGGGAGGACCGTCCACGCGGCACCGGATCCGCTGCAGCGACCCGCCGACCCGCCGACCCGCCGACCCGCCGACCCGCCGACCTGCCGGCCCGCTGGCCCACCGGGCCGGAGCACTGCCGCTCCGGCGTGCGGAAACACGCTTCACCCCGGTACTTCGGTCCGCTCCCACCACTCGTAGACGGGCAACTGGCCCTCGGCGGTCTCCTGGTGGCGTGTCGTCGGCCGGAAGTGCTCGTATCCACCACGGAACGGGATCTTGAGGTCGGCTCCCGGCGTGGTGAGGGAAACGATCCGCTCAGGAAGATCGTCGGGGCCGCCTTCAATGACTGCTTTCATCGCGTTGCTCATGGCGAAAGTCTCCCCGGAGGGTGGTCCGGCTTCTTCGTGACGCGCCGGAAGGCCGTGCCGGCTGTTGGGGCACCCGTGGGAGGCGAAGGAGAGGCGCCTGTCGTGCACGAATGCGACGGCCGCGGAGCCCCGTGTCCGACCTGCGGAGGTATTACCAAACAGTGACCGGACCGCCCCTGCCGGTGGGCCGATCGTTGCCATCATACGAAGGGGAAAACTGATCGAATGACGCGAGGACCAGACGTGGGCGACGAAATCTACTTCAGCAACAACTACAGCGACCTGTCGCAGCAGCACGGTACCGGTGCCGGTTTCCAGTTCGAGTTCAGGTGCTCGCGATGTTCGGACACCTGGCGCTCGCCGTTCGAGCCGTTCAGATCGGGGCAGGCGGCCAGTTGGATAGGCAAGGGGGCCAACGCCGCCTGGAGCCTGCTGGGCGGCAGTGCCGGCACCATCGGCAACGCGGCCGACGGGCTGGCGGGTGCCACCTGGGGCGGTGCGAGGGACACCGCGTTCCGACGCGCGATCGACAACGCAGAGGGACACTTCAACCGCTGCCCCCGCTGCACCTCGTACGTCTGCGGGCGGTGCTGGAACATCGAGCAGGGTCTCTGCCTGCAGTGCGCCCCCGACACCGCCGCCGAGGCGGAGGCGGCCCGTCGGCGCGGAATGAACGACTTCGTGGCGGACCGGGCCTACGCCGCCGGGCAGACCGCCGGGCAGGGCTACGACGCGAGCGCGCCCCGGCAGCTGGTCTGCCCGCAGTGCCGTACGGAGACCCATGGCGGCGCGTTCTGCCCGGGGTGCGGTCATCGCCTCGCCCAGAGCCCGCAGTGCGCTTCCTGCAGTGCGACCGTTCCGCAGGGAGCCGCGTTCTGCCCGGGGTGCGGTTCGAGGCAGTAGGAGCTCCGCCACCGGGCGTCGCACCGGACATGTGCGGCGCCCGGTCCGGTCGGCACGCGTCCGTTGCGGCTCCGGTCAGGGTTCCGGCGGGCCGCGAGGAAACAACTCTGCGGCTCCCCGGCGTGGGTGAGGAGACAACTCGGCCGATCTCGGGAGTGCTCGGCCCCGGCGGCGGCGCATGCGGGCCGTGCGACGGCAGAAGCCGGGGCCGGGTCGTGCCCACTGCCGCGGACGCGGACCGGGATCCCGGAACCGTGCTCCGTGATGGTTCACCCGGGTGGTCATCGGGGCGGGCGCGCTCGGGGCGGGTAGGCAGAAGGTCTGTGCCATCCCTCCGTATCCCGTATCCGTCCCTATGAGGAGCCGCAGTGAAATTCGGGGTCTCGACCTTCCTTACCGACCAGGGCATCGGGCCGGCCGCGCTCGGGACCGCCCTTGAGGAACGTGCGTTCGACTCGTTGTTCATCGCCGAGCACAGCCATGTACCGGCGAGCCGTCAGACGCCCTACCCGGGCGGTGGCGAGCTTCCGGAGATGTACTACCGCACCCTTGATCCCTTCGTCGCTCTGACCGCGGCCGGTGTCGTGACCGAGCGACTGCTGCTGGGCACCGGCATCGCACTGATCCCGCAGCGCGACCCGATCATCACGGCGAAGGAGGTGGCCTCGCTCGACCTGGTCTCCGGCGGCCGCGTGATCCTCGGCGTCGGTGTCGGCTGGAACCGTGAGGAGATGCGGAACCACGGCACCGATCCCGCCACCCGCGGCCGGCTCACCGACGAGCGGCTGCGGGCCATGCGGGAGCTGTGGACGGCCGAGAAGGCCGAGTTCCACGGTGAGTTCGTGGATTTCGATCCGGTCTACGCCTGGCCGAAGCCCGTGCAGCGTCCCCATCCGCCGATCTACGTCGGTGGCGGCGAGGGCGCGTTCCCCCGGGTCGCGCGGCTCGGGGACGCGTGGCTGGCCAACAGCATGCCGCCGCAGGAGCTCGGTCCCCGGATCGAGCGGCTGCGCGCCCTGGCCGACCGGGAGGTGCCGGTGACGGTGTACGCGGCGCCTGACGATCCCGCGCAGATCGACGGCTACCTCGCGCTGGGGGTGGAGCGGCTGCTGTTCTACGTACCGACGCTGCCCGAACGGGAGACGCTGGAGTACCTGGACGGGCTGGTCGCCGTAGCCGCCAGGTACCGCTGAGGTGCCGGAAGCAGGCGCGTCCCGGAACCGCGCGACCGGTCCGGAGATTTGTGCCCGCGGCGTCGTCCGTGTTCGTCGCCCCCACCGCGGGCGTCGTGAGGCGTGTCGGCAGGGGCCGCGATGCCCGCTCTGACGAGTACCGAGGCACGGGAGCGGTTCGCCGCCGCGCGCGTCGCCCATCTGGCGACGGTCGACACGGCGGCCCGCCCGCACCTGGTGCCGGTGGTGTTCGCCGTGGACGGCGACACGGTGGTGCTGGCCGTGGACCACAAACCGAAACGGACGACACGGCTGAAACGCCTGGCCAACATGGACGCCAACCCCTCGGTCTGCCTGCTCGCCGACCACTACGAGGAGGACTGGGGCCGACTGTGGTGGGTTCGGGTCGACGGCTGGGCCCGTCTCCTTCCGTCACCGGACCGGTCTCCGGAGGCAGTTCGCCGCATCGGCCTGCTCACGGCGAAGTACCACCAGTACGCCGACCGGCCCCCCGGTGGACCGGTGGTCGAGGTCACGGCCCTGCGCTGGAGCGGCTGGCGTGCGTCGTGACGCCATGAGGCCGCGCGCCCTCACCTGCGGCCCGGCGGCCGTTCCGCGACCCGAGGAATCGGCGGCGACGGCCCGTCGACGACGCTTCGCCGAACCCGGTGGGCACGGCGAGGTATTCCGCCTCGCGGACCTGCCGGGGGCACGGAGGCGGGACGGCTCGGACGGCCTGTGCACGGAAGCGGCACGGCTCACACGGCCTGTGCACGGAGGCAGGACGGCTCGGACGGCCGGTGCACGGAAGCGGCACGGCTCACACGGCCTGTGCTCGGAAGCGGCACGGCTCGGACGACCTGTGTACGGAAGCGGCGGCGGTAGGCCGCCGGGGTGGTGGCGAGCTGCCTCCTGAACGCCCGGTGCAGGGTCTCCACCGAACCGAGCCCGGCAGCTGCCGCGACCTGGTCGAGCGCGCGGTCGGTGGTCTCCAGCAGGCGCCGGGCCACTTCGATGCGGGCCGCTTCGACATAGGTGCCGGGACTGGCGCCGGTCTTCTGTTTGAAGACCCGGGCAAAGTGCCGTTCGCTGAGGCACATCCGGGCGGCCCGGACGCCGGGCGCTCGGTCCGCCCGGAGCGAATCGCGGGGGTCCTTCGCGATGCCCGACCGTGCGGTGTTCGTCTGAACGTCGTCCAAGTGTCGCTCATCATCCGTATGTTGCCGCGTGTGGGCAGCGGCGACGGATGGGGTGAGGGCGGTTGGACGGCTCGGACGCGGGTGCGGGACCGGGGGCCGTGGTTGCGCGCGGGGTGGGGAAGCGGTTCGGGGGGACGGTCGCTCTGGAGCGGGTCGATCTGACCGTCCGGGCCGGGGAAGTCCACGGGCTGCTCGGGCCCAACGGGGCCGGGAAGACGACGTTCCTGCGGATGGTGCTCGGGCTCGTTCGGCCCGACGAGGGTGAACTCGGTGTGCTGGGGAGCGAAGTGCGGCGGGCCGGGCGCGGGGGTGTCGAAGGGCTGGCCGGGTTCGTCGAGAGTCCGCGGTTCTATCCGTATCTGTCCGCCGAGCGGAACCTGACGCTGCTGGCCGCCTACGACGGCATCGGGGCCGACGAGGCCGCCCTGGACGGGGCGTTGGAACGCGTCGACCTGGGTGGTGCCGCACGGCGGAAGGTCGGTGGATTCTCGTTCGGAATGCGACAGCGGCTAGGGATCGCGGCCGCGTTGTTGCGCCGGCCCCGGCTTCTGGTGCTCGACGAACCCGCCAACGGGCTGGACCCGGCCGGGGCGCGCGACATGCGGGCCCTGGTGCGGGAGCTCGGCCGGGACGGGCTCACTGTGCTGCTGAGCAGCCACAACATGGCCGAGGTCGAGCAACTCTGCGACACCGTCACGATCATGAACCGTGGGCGGATCGTGTACACCGGGGGACTCGACGAACTCCGCGACCGTGCCCCGGACCCCGCGCACCGGCTGCTGACCGGCGACGACCGGGCAGCCGTGAAGGTCGCGGCGGACGTGGAAGGGCTTTCGGCCGAGGACGAGGGGGCCGCCGGGCTCGCCGTGCGGGCGCGGCGCGAAGCGCTCGACCGGTTCGTGCTCGAACTGGGGCGCGTCGGCATTCCCGTACGGGAACTGCGGCTGGAGACCACCTCCTTGGAACAGCAGTTCCTCCGTCTGACCGAGGAGGCCTCGGACCGATGAGTGATGTGACATATGACAGCCCGGCCGAAGCGACGGGAGCCGCGCGGACCGCAGCCCGCCCGCGGGGCGGAGCCCGTACCGTCTACCTCTGGGAGCTGGAGAAGCTCACCGCGCAGTGGCGGATCAGAGCGGTGCTCGTGCTCTGCCTGGCCGCGCCGTTCCTCTTCGCGCTGGGGCTCAGGGCCCAGGACACCCTGCCGTCGGACACGCTGTTCGGGCGGTGGGCGCACGACTCGGGGTTCGCCGTGCCGCTCGTCGTCCTCGGGTTCGCCGGGCAGTGGGCGCTGCCGCTGCTGGTCTGCCTGGTGGCCGGGGACATCTTCTCGTCCGAGGACCATCACGGCACCTGGAAGACCATCCTCACCCGCTCCCGCACCCGTGGGCAGGTCTTCGCCGGGAAGACCCTCGCGGCGATCACGTACTCAGCCGCGGTCGTGCTGTTGCTGGGTGCGGGAAGCCTGGCCGCCGGAGTGCTGGTCATCGGTCACCAACCGCTCGTCGGGCTGTCCGGACAGGAGATCGGGGCGGGCCGGGCGGCCGGGATCGTCGTGGAGAGCTGGCTGTACATGCTGCTGCCGTGTCTCGCCTTCACCGCGCTCGGTGTGTTCTTCTCGCTGGCCACCCGGCACAGCGCGGCCGGCATCGGCGCACCCGCCGTGCTCGGGCTGCTGTTGCAGCTGGTGTCGCTGGTGGACGGGCTCGGGCCGGTCCGGCGTCTCCTGCCGACGACCGCGTTCGACGCCTGGCACGGACTCACCACCGACCCGGCCTTCCACCGGCCACTGGTGACCGGGGCGTACGTCAGCGCGGGCTGCGCCGTCGTCTTCCTGGCGGCCGGTCATCTCCTCATGCTGCGACGCGACTTCACGAAGGGATGAACGCGATGATGCGAAGGATCGCCCTCACCGGCGGAGCCGTGGCCGCGGCGATCGTGACGATCGGCGGCTGCGCCGGCACCGACGTCACCGAACAGCGCCTCGAAGGCGCGGTCGGACCGGAGTTCAGCAATCTGTACCTGCTCCAGCAGCGCGCCCGGAACGGCAACGACCGGGCCGAGCGCCCGGACCGCTGGGCGGACTGCAAGCGCGGCACGAAGTCCTCACCGGACCGGGGCGCCGCCGACGACTGGACATGTGTGGTGCGGTGGCCGTCCCCCGGCGGGGTCACCCGGCCACTGACCTACGAGGTGCATGTGCTGCCCACCGGGTGTTTCACGGCGCAGGGGCCCGCCACCCAGGTGGGGCAGCAACTGATGACGGACATCGACGGGGTCGACGTTACGAATCCGCTCTATGAGTTCGACGGTTGCTTCGACGTCTCGTAGTGGGCAATTGCCTGCATTCAATGGGGTGTTGAGGGGCACACTGTTTGCCGAGTGGACGCCGCGGCGACACATGGACACGGCACGTACCGTTCACGGCCGGCTCCTAGCGTCGCCGTGGCATCCGATCCGGGTGCCACGGTTCTCGACAGGAGACAGGATGCTCGGCAAACCCTTCAGGAGAATGAGCGGTACGGCGATCACGGCCGTCGCCCTCGTGGCCGCGCTCGGCACCACGGCAGCCGCCACCGCCGTCGGTATCAACGGCGGACTCGGCGGCTTCGGCGACAGCAAGGTCGACGGGAAGACGACTGCCCGCGGCATACTGCTGCCCGGCAACCAGCGCGTAGCCCCGCTCGGTGACCGGCACCTGGTGAACGACGCGCGGATGCTGTCCAGCACACTCAGCCCCGACGGACGCACCCTCGCCGCCCTCACCTATCTGCACGGCACCGGCTATCTGACCCTCATGGACGTCACCACCGGCGCTGTCCTCCAGCGCGTCGGCACCGGGGCGAGCGGAGACAAGAAGATCGGCGACGGCAAGGCCGGCACCGACGGACCGCTCTACTCGTCCGACGGCAAGACCCTCTGGTTCCCGCAGTCCCACACCCTGCTGCGGTTCACGGTCAACGGCGACGGCACCGTCGTTCCCGCGCCCGTCGCCGCGATCACCCTCAAGGGCCCGCACGGCGACGCCCTGCCCGGTGGCATGGCCCTGTCCGACGACGGCACGAAGCTCTACGCCGCACTCAACGGCAGCAACACCCTCGGCGTCATCGACACCGCGACGAACACCCTGGTCAAGGAGATCCCGGTCGGCAACGCGCCGCGCCAGGTGGTCCTGACCGGCGGCGAGGCCTACGTGTCGAACGAAGGCGGACGTCCGGCGGAGGACGGCGACCACACCAACCTCTCCAACGGCACCGCGGTCGTTGCCGACACCGAGAACGGCGCCGTCACCAACGGCACCGTGTCGGTCGTCGACCTGGCCGCGGAGAAGGAGACGAAGACCGTACGCGTCGGCCTGGAGCCCAGCGCCCTGCTGCTTCACGGGCGTTCGCTGCTCGTCGCCAACTCCAACGACGACAGCGTCTCCGTCGTCGACGTGACGTCGAAGAAGGTCACCCAGACCTTCAATGCCAACCCGCTGCCCGGCTCCTCGGTCGGCAGCGCCCCCAACGCCTTGGCCTTCACCGACGACCACACCCTGCTCGTCAGCCTCGGCCGGGACAACGCCCTGGCCCAGTACCGCTGGAACGGCGGCATCGCCCCCGTCCGCTACGAAGGGCTGATCCCCACCGACTGGTACCCGAGCGGTGTCCAGGTGAGCCGGGCCACCGGCGACGTGGTCGTCACCAACGCCAAGGGCATCGGTACCCGCGGCACCCCCAGCCAGAACAGTCAGGGCCCGAGCGCCGGGCCCAACAACGGCGGCACGGCGACCGGGCACAACACGTACAACGACACCGCCTCCGTCACCACGTTCCCGATGCCGTCCAAGCGGCAGCTCGCAGGGCTCACCCATCGGGTCTTCGTCAACAACGACTGGGCGAAGCTGCTGAAGCAGAAGCAGACCTACGGCTCGGCGCGCGACCGCGAGCAGGTCGTCCCGGCGAAGCTCGGCAGTCCCTCCAAGATCAAGCACATCTTCCTGATCATCAAGGAGAACCGCACCTACGACCAGGTGCTCGGCGACATCGGCAAGGGCGACAGCGACCCCTCCCTGGCCCAGTTCGGCCGGACCGTCACCCCCAACCAGCACGCGCTGGCCGACGAGTTCGGCGTCAACGACAACTTCTACGACGTCGGTACGCTCTCCGCCGACGGACACAACTGGCTGACCCAGGCCGACAACAACGACTACATCGAGCACGAATTCGGTACCTGGTACCGCAGTTACCCCTCGCTCGGCAACGACGCCCTCGCCTACCAGCGCAGCGGATTCCTCTGGAACACCGTGGAACGGGCCGGCAAGACCGTCGACAACTTCAGCGAGTACGCGGGCAACATCGCCCTCCCGGCGACCGGCGCGCCGACCTGGGCGCAGTGGTACCACGACTCCCAGGTGCTGGAGGGCAAGGCGACCGGGGAACTCAACACCCCCATCGGGGCGTACCCGTCGACCTCCGACGTCCCCTCCGTCAACAGGATCAACCACCCGGAGTACCCGACCTTCGACACCGACATCCCCGACCAGTACCGGGTCGACATCTGGCAGCGGTACTTCAAGGACTACGAGAAGAAGGGCAAGCTGCCGAACTTCACCATGATGGCGCTGCCGCAGGACCACACCAACGGCACCAGTGGCATCGACCCGTACCCGACCGCCATGGTCGCCGACAACGACCTCGCCGTCGGCAGGGTCGTCGACACGATCTCGCACAGCAGGTTCTGGAAGGACACGGCGATCTTCGTCGTCCAGGACGACTCGCAGGCCGGTGTCGACCACGTCGACGGACACCGCGCGCCGCTCTGGGTGATCAGCCCCTACGCCAGGCGCGGAGCGGTCACCTCCACGTACTACACCCAGATCAACGTGGTGAAGACCATCGAACAGATGCTCGGTGCCCAGCCGATGAACCAGATCGACCGGGCCGCCGAGCCCATGCGCGACCTGTTCACCGAGAAGCCCGACTTCACCCCGTACAACAGCCTGCCCAACCTGATCCCGCTGGACTACGGCCTCAAGAAGCCCGCCTCGGCGGCTGCCGCGAAGGCGGCGGACAACGGTGCACGGCGTCCGCAGGTGCCCGCACATCTGCGGGAGGTCGCCGCGCAGTGGGAGGCCTGGAGCACGATCCAGGCGAGGAGCACGGGAGGTTCCCACCCCGTCGAGGACCAGGTGAACCCGGCGCAGCTGAACCGGATCACCTGGTACGCCTCCACCGGATGGACCAAGCCGTACCCGGGCGACAGCCGCGTCCTGGCGCCCAATGAGGTGCCGGGGCGCGACAACCCGCCGCAGGAGCTCGGCGACTGATCACGAGGAGGTGCGGGGGCCGGTCGCCCGTTCGGGGCGGCCGGCCCCCGAGGCCGTGCCGTGCCGAGAGGAACCCGTATGGGGGAACCGGGCATGAAGCACAGCTGCGGGCGCGCTTAAGAAAACCTCGATGGACCTGTGGCGCGGGGTGCGGCAGATTTCTCGGTGACGGCAGAGGATGGTGCGCGGCAGCCGATCGACGCGCGCTGCCATGCCGTCCCTTTCATTCCTCCCCGGGCCGCAGGCTTCCCCAAGGCTGCCCCCGGCCCGGGGTACACCACGCCGTACAGCGCAGGGAGCCGCAGCCGTGAAGGCACTCGTGAAGCAGAAGGCCGAGCCGGGACTCTGGCTGATGGACGTGCCCGAGCCGGAGATCGGCCCCTCCGACGTACTGATCAAGGTGCTCCGCACCGGCATCTGCGGCACCGATCTGCACATCCGGAACTACGACGGCTGGGCCCGGCAGGCGGTACGCACCCCGCTCGTCCTCGGGCACGAGTTCGTCGGCGAGGTCGCGGAGATCGGCGCCGACGTCGTCGACATCAACGTCGGCGACCTGGTCAGCGGCGAGGGACACCTGGTCTGCGGGAAGTGCCGCAACTGCCTGGCCGGACGCCGTCACCTGTGCCGTTCCACGCTCGGGCTCGGCGTCGGCCGGGACGGGGCGTTCGCCGAGTACGTCGCGCTGCCCGCGTCCAACGTCTGGGTGCACCGGGTCCCCGTCGACCTCGACGTCGCCGCGATCTTCGACCCGTTCGGCAACGCCGTGCACACCGCGCTGTCCTTCCCGCTGGTCGGCGAGGACGTACTGATCACCGGCGCCGGACCGATCGGCATCATGGCCGCCGCCGTCGCCCGGCACGCGGGCGCCCGCAACGTCGTCATCACCGACGTCAGCGAGGCCCGGCTGGAACTGGCCCGGAAGGTCGGCGTCAGCCTCGCTCTCAACGTCAGCGAGGAGACCATCTACGAAGGGCAGAAGCGCCTCGGACTGCGCGAGGGCTTCGACATCGGCCTGGAGATGTCCGGGCGGCCCGAGGCGATGCGCCACATGATCGAGAACATGACGCACGGCGGCCGGATCGCCATGCTCGGGCTTCCGTCCGAGGAGTTCCCCGTCGACTGGTCCCGCATCGTCACCTCGATGATCACCATCAAGGGCATCTACGGACGCGAGATGTACGAGACCTGGTACGCCATGTCGGTACTGCTGGAGGGCGGCCTCGACCTCGCGCCCGTGATCACCGGCCGGTACGGCTACCGCGACTTCGAAGCGGCCTTCGACGACGCGGCGAGCGGCCGCGGCGGCAAGGTCATCCTCGACTGGACCTCCTGACCTCCGACCGCCTCCGTACTCAGCTGGGAGACACCCTCATGTTCGAATCCGTACGCGACGACATGCGCACCACCCTCGACGAGATCCAGGCCGCCGGACTCCACAAGCCCGAGCGCGTGATCGGCACCCCGCAGTCCGCGAGCGTCGCCGTCACAGCGGGCGGCCGTCCCGGTGAGGTGCTCAACTTCTGCGCCAACAACTACCTGGGCCTCGCCGACCACCCCGAGGTGATCTCCGCCGCCCACGAGGCACTGGACCGCTGGGGCTACGGCATGGCCTCGGTCCGCTTCATCTGCGGCACCCAGGAGGTCCACAAGGAGCTGGAGCAGCGGCTCTCCACGTTCCTCGGACAGGAGGACACGATCCTCTACTCCTCCTGCTTCGACGCCAACGGCGGTGTCTTCGAGACCCTCCTCGGCCCCGAGGACGCGGTCATCTCCGACGCCCTCAACCACGCCTCCATCATCGACGGCATCCGCCTCTCCAAGGCCAAGCGCTTCCGCTACGCCAACCGCGACATGGCCGACCTGGAGACGCAGCTCAAGGAGGCGTCCGGGGCCCGGCGCCGGCTCGTCGTCACCGACGGCGTCTTCTCCATGGACGGCTACGTCGCCCCGCTGCGCGAGATCTGCGACCTGGCCGAGCGCTACGACGCCATGGTCATGGTCGACGACTCGCACGCCGTCGGCTTCGTCGGCCCCGGCGGACGCGGAACGCCCGAGCTGCACGACGTGATGGACCGCGTCGACATCATCACCGGCACCCTCGGCAAGGCGCTCGGCGGTGCGTCCGGCGGCTACGTGGCGGCCCGCGCCGAGATCGTCGCGCTGCTGCGCCAGCGCTCCCGCCCGTACCTCTTCTCCAACTCGCTCGCCCCGGTCATCGCGGCGGCCTCGCTCAAGGTCCTCGACCTGCTGGAGGCCGCGGGCGACCTGCGCGAGCAGCTCAATGCCAACACCGCGCTCTTCCGTACCCGGATGACCGAGGAAGGCTTCGACATCCTGCCCGGCGACCACGCCATCGCCCCCGTCATGATCGGGGACGCGGCGAAGGCAGGCCGGATGGCGGAGCTGCTCCTGGAGCGCGGTGTGTACGTGATCGGGTTCTCGTACCCGGTGGTTCCGCAGGGCGCGGCCCGGATCCGCGTCCAGCTCTCCGCCGCTCACTCCACGGCGGATGTGAACCGGGCCGTGGACGCGTTCGTCGACGCGCGGGCCGCGTTGGGCGAGTAGGGACATCGCGGGCGGGGCGCCGTACGGGGCCCCGCCCGCGCTCCTGTCCTCAGGCCTTGTCCCCGGTCCTTGTCCGGGAGCCTCACCCGGACGGCCGGGTTCCCTCCGTGACCTGGGACAATGGGGCACATGATCGATGCACGACGGCTGCGCATTCTCCGTGCGGTGGCTGACCACCGCACGGTGACCGCCGCAGCCGCCGCGCTGTATCTCACCCCCTCTGCGGTCTCCCAGCAGCTTGCCGCGCTGGAGCAGGAGACCGGGCACCGACTCGTCGAACGCAACGCGCGCGGCGCCCGGCTCACCCCCGCCGGGGAGATCCTGCTGACCCACACCAACGCGGTCCTCGCCCAGCTGGAACGGGCCGAGGCGGAACTCGCCGCGTACGACGCGGGGGATGCCGGAACGGTCACGGTCGCCGCGTTCGCCACCGGCATCGGCCTGGTGCTCGCCCCCGCGATCGCCGAACTGACACTCACCGCGCCCGGCATCCGGGTCCGTGTCCAGGACGCCGAGGGCGATGCGAGCGTGCCGATGGTCCTGGACCGGCAGGTCGATGTCGCGGTCGCCGTCGAGTACCGGGGTGCGCCGGGGGAGGACGACCGGCGGCTGACCCGGGTGCCGCTGTACTCGGAGCCGTTCGACGCGGTGCTGCCGGTGGGGCACCGGCTGGCGGATCAGGAGCAGGTGGCGATCGCCGACCTGGAGAAGGATCCGTGGATCGGCCCGTACCCCGGCAACCCGTGCCATGACGTGGTGGTCCTGTCCTGCGAGTTCGCCGGGTTCCAGCCGAGACTGGAGCACTCCTCGGACGACTTCCGCGCCGTGGTCGCACTGGCCGGGGCGGGTGCCGGGGTGGCGCTGGTGCCGCGGTCGGCGTTGCAGGGGATGGAGCTGACGGGGGTGGTGGTGCGCCCGGTGGAGGGCAGTGCCCCCACTCGCCGGGTCTTCGCCGCGGTGCGGCACGGGGCGGAGGGCCATCCGCTGATCGCACCGGTGCTGGACGCGCTGGCCGCGGCGGCGGTTCGGGAGGGCGCCCTGCTCCTGCCCGTTTCGCCGTGACGCGCGACGGCTGCCCGCCGTGATCCGTGGTCGATTCGCGAGGGATCCCGGCAGGCCGGCGACGGGCGGCGAGTCCGTTCTGCCCACCGCCCCAGCTCGCCCACCGACGCCCGGTCCCGAACGTGAACCGTTCAGGACCGGGCATCCGGCCGTGTCCGGCGACGCGGTACCTGCTCAATCCCGGCGGCCCAGGACGAACCGGCCGCCGGACGAGCCCGGCCACATCGTCCCCGCACCCGCCGCCAGCGTCACGGCCAGCACCAGCACCCCGTACCGTTCCGGCGGCAGATACGGCGTCGTACCGGCCGTCGACACCGCGAACGCCACCAGAGGGATCGCCGCCACCAGCGTGCCGATCGCCAGGCCCGTCAGCACCACCAGCCCCGTCTCCAGGACCAGCATCCGCCTCACCTGGCGGCGGCCCGCGCCGACCATCCGCAGCAGATGGAACTCGGGCCGGCGGCCCACCGTGATCAGGGACAGCGTGCTGATCACCGCAAGCAGCGCGAAGCCGCCGATCACCCCCGCACCGATGATGATCATGGCGTTGTCGGCGTCCGACGCCGGCGGGGCGATCCGTACGTCGTCGGCCGTGGCGGGGCGGACCCGCACACCCGTGTACGCGGCGAGCGCATGCCGTACCGCCGAGGCCGACGCCGCCCCGCCCTTCGCCGAGCGGATCAGGATCCGCTGGTCGTTCGGTGCCGACACATGCCCGGCCAGGGCCTCGCGCGGCAGCATGAACTCACCCAGCCCCAGGGATCGTTCGTAGAGCGCCACCACGCGGAGCCGGACGTCCGTACCGTCACCGAGACGGAGTTTCACGGTGTCCCCGGTGCCGAGGCCGAGATCGGCGGCCCGGTCCTTGCCGACCGCGACCGTGCCCCGGCCGGTGAGGTCGGTCAGATCACCGGCGGTGACGTGCGGATCGAGCGTGCCGGACAACTGATCCGCCGTCACCCCCAGCACGGGGAACCGGTCCAGCTTCGGATCACCCATCTCGCGATGGGCGAGGACGACGTCGGAGCGCAGCACACCGGTCGCCGTCGCCACCCCGGGAGCCTCGCGCACCGCCTGCGCGGCGCCGACCGGCAGTCCGGCGGCCGGACCGGTCACCACGAGGTCCGCCCGGAGCGCGGCGACGGCCTGCCGGTCGGCGGCCCGCTCCAGCGTCGAACCGGCCGCCAGCTGCACGCAGACGAACGCCACGACCAGCACGATCGGGGTGATCGCCGCGCCGAGGCGCCGATGGTGCGCGGCGGCGGACCTGGCGGCGAGGAACCCGGAGATCCGGCCCGCACGCCGTATCGGTGCACCGAGCACCCGCATGGCGATCCGGGCGATCCACGGACCGAGCAGCGCCACCGCGATGATCAGCGAGGCCGCCGCACCCGAGGCGGCCACCGCGGCGGCCTGCCCGCCCTGCGCCGTCGCCGCACCCGCCGAACCGACGCCCGCGAGGGCCAGCACCGCTCCGCAGAGCGTACGCAGTCGGCCCGGTTCGCCCGGCTCGGGCGCGCGGGCCGCTCCCAGCGCCGCGGCGGGCCGCAGCCTGGTGATCGACCGGGCCGCGAGCATCGACACCGGACGGGCCGCCGACGCGACGAGCAGCGCGCCCGTGGCACCCGCGGCGAACGGCAGCCACACCGGCACGGGCAGCGGCAGCGGGTCCGTGGTCAGCAGGGACCGCATCAGCAGCCCCAGCGGTACGGACCCGATCGCGCCCAGCACCGCGGCGGCGCCGGCCACCCGGCTCACCTCGCGGCCGACGGCCGAGCGGAGCTGCCGGGGAGTCGCCCCGACCGCGCGCAGCAGGGCCAGTTCGCCCGAGCGCTGGTGGACCGCCTGGGAGAGGGTGGTGGCGATCACCAGGAGCGCGACCATGAGGACCGTTGCCGCGACGGAGGCGAGCAGCGGCAGGAGATCGCCCCGGGTGCCGAGCGCGTCGATGTGTTCGGCCTGCCCGCGTTCCGCGCCGGTGAGGACCAGGACCTCGTGGTCGCCGCGCACATGGTCGGGCAGCGCGGCGTCCAGTGACGCCCGCAGTGCGTCGGCCGGGACGCCCTTCTCGGCGACGACGCCGATGGCGTCGACCGTTCCCGGGTGCCCGGCCAGGGCGGTCAGCCGCCGCTCCGTGAAGAAGACAGCCGGGGCGGCGCCCCGACGGCCGGTGTCCGCGACGCCGCTGACGGTGTACGGACGGGGTGTCCCGCCGACCTGCAATGTCACATGGCTACCGGGGGTGCCTCCGACGGCGGCCGCCAGCGCGCGGTCGACGACCACCTCGGTGGACGTGCGCGGCGCGTGCCCGGCCGTCAGCCGGTACGGGGTGAGCACGGCGGAATCCCAGGAACGGCCGACGGCCGAAGTCGTACCGTCCCCCGGCTCCCCGCCGGTCCCGCCGCCCACGGCCACCGGGACGGAATCGTCCGCGACGGCCTTCGCGACCCCGTCGGCGGCAGCCGCCTTCGCCACCGCGGAGCGGTCGAGACGGACCCGTTCCGGCAGATACGTCCTCGCGGTCCGCGGCTCGCTGCCCCACGGCTTCACCGTGTACGTCACCTGCTGATCGGCCGCCACCACCGCGTCGGCTCCGGCATGGCGCTCCACCGGCGGCTGCGCCAGCAGCAACGAACCGAGGACGAAGGCGAACGCGCCGATCAGCGCGGCCGCGGCCGTCATCGCGGCGAACACCGCGGTCCAGGCCCGGCGATGGGCCTTCAGCGAACGCCGGGCGAGGAACGCCGACGCCCGCCGCACCCCGGACCGCACATCCCTCCGGGACCCGCGCGCATCCGTGCCCGTGTCCGGTGCCGTGCCTGTGTCCGGTGCCGTGCTCGTGTCCGTGCTCATCGCAGCCGACCGCCGTCCATCGTCAGCACGGTGTCCGCCCAGCTCGCCGCGACCGGATCATGGGTGACCATGACGACCGTGCGGCCGTCGATCCGTACCGCGTCCCGCAGCAGACCGAGCACCAGCGACGCCGACTCCGGGTCCAGGGACGCCGTCGGTTCGTCCGCGAAGATCACATCGGGCTCGGTCACCAGGGCCCGTGCCACCGCGACCCGCTGCTGCTGGCCGCCGGAGAGCGTCGCGGGGCCCTGTCCGCCGCGGCCCGCCAGTCCGACCCGGGCCAGCAGATCCCGGCCGCGGGTCAGTACCCGCTCGTCCGACGGGTCGGCGCCCGCCAGCACCAGCGGCAGCACGACGTTCTCCTCGATGCTCAGCGAAGGCACCAGATTCAGGGCATGCGACTGGAAGACGAAACCGATCCGGTCCCGGCGCAGCCGCGTCAGCGCGGCCTCGGACAGCGAGCCGAGGTCGGTGCCGCCGACCCGTACGGTCCCCTCGGTCGGGCGGTCCAGGCCCGCCGCGCACTGCAGGAACGTGCTCTTCCCCGATCCCGAGGGGCCCACCACCGCGGTGAAGCTCCCGGCCGGGACGGCGCAGCTCACCGCGTCGAGCGCGACCGCCTCCCGACCGCCACCGCGCCGCCCGTAACGTCGGCTCACCGACTCCAGACTCAGCGCGGTCGCCCGCACCCCCGTGATCGTCTCCACCGTGGAACCCACCGTTCTTTCTCCGCCCCATACCTTCTGACCTGCATGAACAATAGGATCGTGGCAGTTTCGGGGCGAGGGTGAGCACTCCCGGACCGGGGGTTCAGCCAGCTCCACCACAGCCCGGGAGAGGGCACCACTCCTCGGACCGGAGCGCCCCCGTAACGTGAAGGGTCATGAGCACCCCTCCCGCCCCGCTGACGGTCGCCATCCGGCGTTCGTGGGATGCGTCGCGCTACCTGTTCATCGGTGTCCCGGTCGCGCTGCTCGCGTATATGGGCACGTTCCTGGTGGTGGCGGCTCTGATGTTCGCCGTCGTGCTCATCGGACTGCCGGCCCTGCCGGAGGCCGCCAAGGTGCTGCGCCGGTTCGCGGAGTTCGAGCGCCGCAGGGCGGCGGCGCGGCTCGGTGTTCCCTTCACGCCGACGTCGTACCTCCCCCTGGACGGCGGTGAGCTCTCCGAACGGGTCCGTTGCGTCCTCACCGACCCGACGGTCCGGCGCGACGCGCTCTGGCTGCCGATCCAGGCGCTCATGGGCAACGTCCTCGGCTACCTCGCCATGGTGCTGTGGCCGGTCGGACTGCTCGTGGACGGGGCCGCGCTGCCCGTGGCACATCTGCTGGACCGGCGGTCCGCCGACGAGTACGGCACACCGCCGCCCGTGCGCCAGGGATGGGTGCTGCGCTGGCACGCCGTGCTCGCCGATCTGTCGGCGACCTGGACCCGGTCCCTGCTCGCCCGGTCGCCGTCCACCGCCCTCGCCGACCGGATCACCCAGCTGACCGAGAGCCGGGCCGGGGCGGTCGAGGCGCACGGCGCCGAACTGCGCCGCATCGAACGGGATCTGCACGACGGAGCCCAGGCCAGGATCGTCGCCCTGTCGATGCGCATCGGCCTCGCCAAACAGCTCCTCGACCGGGACCCGGCCGCCGCCCGCATCCGCCTCGACGAGGCACAGGACGGTGCGGACGAGGCCCTCGCGGAGTTGCGGCACGTGGTGCGCGGCATTCATCCGCCCGTACTGACGGACCGCGGACTGGCCGGGGCGGTAAGGGCATTGGCCGCCGATGCCGGCGTGCCCGTCACCGCGCAACTCGACGGTGTCGAGGACGGGCGACGGCTGCCGGCCGCGATCGAGGCCGCCGCCTACTTCGTGATCGCCGAGGCCCTCACCAATATCAGCAAGCACAGCGGCGCCACGGCCGCCAGTGTGCGGATCGACCGGACCCCCGCCGCCCTGCGGGTGGTCATCGGCGACGATGGTCACGGCGGCGCGGACGAACGCGCCGGCAGCGGGCTGGTCGGAATCAGGCGGCGGATCGCCGCCCTCGACGGCACCACCCGCATCAACAGCCCCACCGGGGGGCCGACGAACATCGAAGTGGAGCTGCCGTGCGGATCGTGATCGCCGAGGACAACGCGCTGTTGCGCGAGGGCCTGATCCTGCTGCTCACCAGCTCGGGCCACGAGGTGGTGGCCGACGCGGCGACCGGGCCCGAGGTGCTGCCCGCCCTGCTGGAACACCGCCCGGACGCCGCCGTGCTCGACGTACGGCTCCCGCCCACCTTCCGCGACGAGGGGCTGCGTGCCGCACTCGCCGCCCGCGCGGAGCTGCCCGACCTGCCGATCCTGGTCCTCTCGCAGTACGTCGAGGAGACGTACGCCGCCGAGCTGCTCGCCCAGGGCGCCCAGGGCATCGGGTATCTGCTGAAGGACCGGGTGGGCCGGGTCGACCAGTTCCTCCAGGCGCTCGACCGGGTGGCGGGCGGCGGCACTGCGCTCGACCCCGAGGTCGTGACCCAGCTGCTGACCCGCAAGTCGTCGGCCCAGCCACTGCGGAGCCTCACTCCGCGCGAGCGCGAAGTCCTGGAGCTGATGGCCCAGGGCAAGGCGAACGGCACCATCGCCACCGAACTCGTGGTGACGGAACGGGCCGTGAGCAAGCACATCGGTTCGATCTTCGCCAAGCTCGGCCTGGAACCGGACGACGGCACGGTGCACCGGCGGGTGCTCGCGGTACTGGCGTACCTGGAGGGCAGCACCCGCTGAGCGCGCCGGGACCGCTGCCCCGCCCGGGCCTCCTCACTCCGGCTGGAGCAGATCCCAGCGGTTGCCGTACAGGTCCTCGAAGACCGCCACCGATCCGTACGGCTCGTGCCGCGGCTCCTCCAGGAACCGCACCCCGGCGGCCAGCATCCGGGCGTGGTCGCCCGCGAAGTCCTCCGTGTGCAGGAAGAAGCCGACCCGGCCGCCCGTCTGCGCACCGATGCTCGCCCGCTGCGCCTCGTCCTTGGCGCGGGCCAGGAGCAGCCCCGTCCCCTGCGCGCCGCGTGGACGCACGACCACCCAGCGCGAGCCGTCGCCCCGGTCGGTGTCCTCCACCAGTTCCAGGCCGAGGGCGTCCGTGTAGAAGGAGATGGCTTCGTCGTAGTCGCGGACGACCAGGGTGACCAGGGCGATGTGCGGCATGGGACTCCTCGGAGGGGAGCGGGCAACGGTGTGGCGATCCGGTTCGTTCGTTATACGTAACACTATCCTTCTCCGTGAAAGCCGCGGCGACCGCACCACGACGACACCCGCCATGTCATGGGTCGGGCGGCACCACGACGACACCCGCCATGACATGGGTCGGGCGGCACCACGACGACACCCGCCATGACACGGGTCGGGCGCACCACGACGACACCCGCCATGACATGGGTCGGGCGCGGGGCAAGGACAATGCCCGCATGGACATCAGCGACCTCACCGGGCCGACGGCCCGCGCCCGGCGCCTCGCCGTCCCCGGCCACCGCCGCGTCCTCGGCATCGCGGGACCGCCCGGGGCCGGGAAGTCCACCCTGGCCGCGCGGCTCGTCGAGGCGCTCGGCCCTCTCGCCGTCCTCGTCCCCATGGACGGCTTCCACCTCGCCGGGGCCGAGCTGGAACGGCTGGGCCGGGCCGGGCGCAAGGGCGCCCCCGACACCTTCGACGCAGCCGGGTACGCCGCCCTGCTGCGACGCCTGCGCCGACCGGAACCGGACACCGTCGTGTACGCCCCCGCCTTCGACCGGGCCCTGGAGGAGCCGATCGCCGGGGCCGTACCCGTTCCCCCGGACATCCCGCTCGTCGTCACCGAGGGCAACTACCTCCTGCATGACGAGGGAGCCTGGGCATCCGTGCGCGGGCTGCTGGACGAGGCGTGGTTCCTGGAACTCGAACCGGCCCTGCGGGTACGCCGGCTCGTCGACCGGCATGTGCGGTTCGGGAAGCCGCGGCCCCGCGCGGAGCGCTGGGTGGCCGAGTCGGACGAGCCGAACGCGCGCCTGGTCGAGCGGGGGCGTTCGCGCGCCGACCTGGTGGTGCGGGCGCGGCCGGAAACCTGATTCCCGCTCGCGCCGGGAGGAACGCACGGGCAGGATGCTGTGTGCCGTGTCGCGCCCCCAGGAGGTTCCGCATGTCCAGCCCCGACCAGCCCGTACCGTTCACCGCCGACGACTACCGGGCCCGGATGGCGCGTGCCGCCGAGAGCGCTGCCGAGGCCGGGCTCGCGGGAGTGCTGGTCGCTCCCGGACCTGACCTCGTTCATCTCACCGGCTACCGGCCCGTGAACACCGAACGCCTCACCGTTCTCGTCCTCAGGGCCGGCCAGGACCCCGTCCTCGTCGTCCCGACCCTGGAGGCCCCGGACGCCGAGAAGGCCGTCGGCGCACCGGCCCTCACCTTCCGGGACTGGACCGACGGCAAGGACCCGTACGCCGTCACCGCCCCGCTGCTCGACGGCCGGGGCCGGTTCGCGGTCAGTGACAACGCCTGGGCGATGCATCTGCTCGGACTGCAGCGGACGCTCCCGGACACCTCGTACGTCTCCCTCACCGACGCCCTGCCGATGCTGCGCGCGGTGAAGGACGCCGCCGAGCTGGAGCGGCTCGCGGCTGCCGGGGCCGCCGCGGACGCCACGTACGGCGAGATCCTCAAGGTCCGCTTCGCCGGCCGCAAGGAGACCGACATCGCCGCCGAACTGGCCGCCCTGCTGAAGCGGTTCGGGCACTCCCAGGTCGACTTCACGGTCGTCGGCTCCGGTCCGAACGGCGCCAATCCGCACCACGAGGCGGGCGACCGCACCATCGAGCGGGGCGACATGGTGGTGCTCGACTTCGGCGGCCTCAAGCACGGCTACGGCTCCGACACCTCCCGTACGGTCCACGTCGGCGAACCGACCGCCGAGGAGCAGAGGGTCCACGACATCGTGCGGGAGGCCCAGGAGGCGGGCTGCGAAGCGGTCCGGCCCGGCATCGCCTGCCAGGAGATCGACCGGGCGGCCCGCGCCGTCATCACCGAATTCGGCTACGGCGAACGCTTCATCCACCGCACGGGCCACGGCATCGGCGTCACCACCCACGAGCCGCCGTACATGATCGAGGGCGAGGAACAGCCGCTGGTGCCCGGAATGTGCTTCTCCGTGGAGCCGGGCATCTATCTGCCGGGCCGGTTCGGTGTCCGGATCGAGGACATCGTGACCGTGACCGAGGACGGCGGCCGACGCCTCAACAACACCGCCCGCGAACTGGCGATCGTCGAGTAGCGGGACGGGGCGCCGAGCGGGGCGCCCCGCACGGGTCCGCCGGTCGGAGGCCACCCGACAGGCTCTCAGTCGTCGGCCAGCACCACGCACGACTCCGGCGGCAGATGCAGCAGCCCGTCGCCGCCGGGCGCCTGCAGCGGCTCCCAGGCGGCCACCACCCTGACTCCGGCACCCTGGCGCCGGCCACCGCCCAGCGCGATCGTGGCCGGCTTCTCGTCGAGGTTGACCGCGATCCGCAGATCGCCCCTGCGGTACGCCAGCCAGCGCGCCTGCTCGTCGTGGGCGGTGCGCACCGACGCCAGATCCGGGTCGGAGAGGTCGGGCAGTGTGCGGCGCAGGGCGATCAGCTCGCGGTACCAGGCGTACAACCGGGTGTGCGGCTCCCGCGCCGGTTCGCTCCAGTCCAGGCAGGAGCGGTTCCGGGTGGCCGGGTCCTGCGGGTCCGGGATGTCGTCCGCCGTCCAGCCGTGGGCGGCGAACTCACGCCGCCTGCCGCCCCGGACCGCCTCGGCGAGTGCCGGATCGGTGTGGTCGGTGAAGAACTGCCAGGGGGTACGGGCGCCCCACTCCTCGCCCATGAACAGCATCGGGGTGAACGGCCCGGTCAGTACGAGGGCCGCGGCGCAGGCCAGCAGACCGGGGGAGAGCGTGGCCGAGAGCCGGTCGCCCCGTGCCCGGTTGCCGATCTGGTCGTGGGTCTGGGCATAGCCGACGAAGCGGTGGGCCGGGGTGCGGGCGATGTCGACGGGACGGCCGTGGGTACGGCCGCGGAAACCGGAGTACGTGCCGTTGTGGAAGAACGCGCTCGTCACGGTCTTGGCGACGGCGGCCAGGGGGGCGGCGGCGAAGTCCGCGTAGTAGCCCTGCGACTCTCCCGTCAGCGCGGTGTGCAGGGCGTGATGGAAGTCGTCGTTCCACTGGGCGTGCAGTCCGATGCCGCCCGATTCGCGCGGTGTGGTCGTCCGCGGGTCGCAGAGGTCGGACTCGGCGATCAGCGACAGCGGACGGCCGAGTTCGGCCGCGAGCGCGTCGGTCGCCGTGGACAGTTCCTCCAGGAAGGTCAGTGCCCGGGTGTCGGCCAGGGCGTGGATCGCGTCCAGCCGCAGCCCGTCGAGCCGGTAGTCCCGCAGCCAGGCGAGCGCGCTGCCCAGCAGATACGCCCGCACCTCGTCCGAACCGGGGGCGTCGAGGTTGACCGCCGCGCCCCACGGGGTGTGATGGGTGTCGGTGAAGTACGGGCCGAAGGCCGGAAGGTGATTGCCGGACGGGCCGAGGTGATTGTGGACCACGTCCAGGAGGACCGCGAGCCCGAGACCGTGTGCCGTGTCGACGAAGCGCTTGAGTCCTTCCGGTCCGCCGTACGGCTCGTGCACGGCCCAGGGCGACACCCCCTCGTATCCCCAGCCGTGCGTGCCGGGGAAGGGGCAGACAGGCATCAGGGACACATGGGTGATGCCCAGTTCGGCGAGGTGGCCGAGGCGGGCCGCCGCGGCGTCGAAGGTGCCCTCGTCGGTGTACGTACCGATGTGCAGCTCGTACAGGACGGCGCCGGGCAGCCCGCGGCCCGCCCAGTCGTTGCGCCACTCGTACGCCGAGTGGTCGACGACGGCGCTCTCGCCGTCCGGCCCGTCCGGCTGGCGGCGCGACCGCGGATCGGGCAGCACGGGCCCGCCGTTCGCGCCGTCGGCGCCGGCGTTCAGGACGAAGCCGTAGCGGTCCCCGTCGGACGCCTCCGCCTCCACCCTCCACCAGCCGTCCCGCAGGGGATCGCGACCCATCGCCCGCGGCTCACCCCCCAGCCGCAGTCCGACCGAGTCCGCATCCGGTGCCCATACCTCGAACAGCATGCAACGCTCCTCGTCTCCTCGCCCCCGTGCCCCATGGTCGGCAGTAGCCGCGACGGCTGCCTCACGACACTGGATCGAGCCCGTTACTGGCGATTAAGGTCTGGTTCTGATCATTGCCCCACCAGGTTCTGCTCAATACGCACTCCCTCTTACGGCTGTGGAGGCCGCGATGAATGTGCCGTCGTCGAATGAGCCGTCGTGGGACGTGCCGTCGTTCCCGCCCGGATTCCTCTGGGGAGCATCCGCCTCCGCCTTCCAGACCGAAGGGGCGTCCGACACCGACGGCAAGGGGCCCTCCGGCTGGGACGCCTTTGCCGCACAGCCCGGACGGATCAAGGACGGTACCGACACCACCCGGGGGACCGGCTTCCACCAGCACTACCGCGAGGACGTCGCACTCCTGGCCGGGCTCGGCGCCGACGCCTTCCGGTTCTCCATCAGCTGGCCGCGGGTGGTGCCCGGCGGCAGCGGACCGGTCAACCCGCAGGGGCTCGACTTCTACGACCGGCTCGTCGACGAGCTCTGCGCCCACGGCATCACCCCGGCCCCCACCCTCTACCACTGGGACACCCCGCTGCCGCTGGACGAGGCGGGCGGCTGGCTCAACCGGGACACGGCCTACCGCTTCGCCGAGTACGCGGGCATCGTCGCCGAGCGCCTCGTCGACCGCGTCCCGATGTGGATCACCCTCAACGAACCGGCCGAAGTGACGATGCTCGGCTACGCCCTGGGCGAGCACGCACCGGGTCGCACCCTCCTCTTCGACGCCCTTCCCGCCGCCCATCACCAGCTCCTCGCCCACGGCCTGGCCGTCCGCGCCCTGCGCGGCGCGGGCGCGGACAACATCGGCATCGCCGTCTCGCACACCCCCGTCTGGACCGCCGGGGACGGCGACGAGGACCGCTTCGGCGCGGAGCTGTACGACACGATCACCAACTGGCTGTTCGCCGATCCGATCCTCACCGGGCGCTACCCCGACGAGAACTTCGCCGCGCTGATGCCGGGCCCGGTCGAGGACGACCTGTCGACCATCTCCATCCCGATCGACTGGTACGGGGTCAATTACTACAACCCCACCCTTGTGGGCGCCCCGAACCCGGAAGCCCTGGAATCCTTCTCCGGCTTCGAGATGCCCGCCGAACTCCCCTTCGGTATCCGCGAGATAGAAGGCTACGAGAAGACCGACTTCGGCTGGCCGGTCGTCCCCGACGGCCTGCGCGAGACCCTCGTCCAGCTCCGCGACCGCTTCGGCGACCGGCTTCCGCCGGTCTACATCACCGAGAACGGCTGCGCCGTCGACGAGCCCGCCCGGGACACCCGACGCATCGCCTACCTCGAAGGACATCTGAAGTCCCTGCGCACGGCCATCGACGCGGGTGTCGACGTCCGCGGCTACTTCACCTGGTCACTCACCGACAACGTCGAATGGATCGAGGGCGCCGCCAAGCGGTTCGGCCTGGTCCACATCGACTACGAGACGCTGCGCCGGACCCCCAAGGACTCGTACGCCTGGTACCGCGACCTGATCCGTGCGCAGAAGACCGGCAGCGGCGGATCAGCTCACTGACCTGATCCGCCACACCAGCACCCCGCCCACCACCGTCACCACGGTCGACGCCAGATACAGCCCGGCATAGCCACCCGCGTACGCCACGATCGGCGCGGCCAGTGCCGGGCCGAGGACCTGCGGGGCCGAGTTGGCGATGTTGATGACCCCCAGGTCCTTCGCCCGGTCGACGGCCGTCGGAAGGACCTGGGTGATCAGCGCCTGGTCGACCGCCACATAGATGCCGTAGCCGAGCCCGAGCACCACCGCGGCCACCATCGCGGCCGGCCAGGTGTGCCGGAACGTCAGCAGCAGCGACCCCGCCGCCATCACCATCGAACAGGCGCTGACCATCAACTTCCTCTTGCCCAGACGGTCGGAGACGACCCCGCCCGCCACCGCCGTCACGACCACACCACCGGTGTAGAGCAGCGTCAGATACAGAACGCCCATGTCCGGATCCGGGTAGCGCACCGCGTCCTTGAGGAAATACAGCAGATAGAGCGTGCCGATCGCATTCCCCAACTGCACCAGGAAACGGGTCAGCCACGCCCACCCGAAATCGGGATGCAGCCGCGGACTCACCCAGAAGTCACTCGGCCGGACCGCCGGCCCTCGCACCCCGCCGGGCTCGACCGGGTCGCGCGTCAGCAGGACGAACGGCAGTGCGCACAGCACCACGAGCCCCGCCAGCACCAGATAGCCCGGACCGGTTCCGGTCACCGCCACCGACACCAGCAGCACCCCGAAGACCAGCCCCAGTGTCTGCGGTATCCCGATGAACCCCGACACCGCCGCCCGCTGCCGCACCGGCACCTGGTCGGGGACCACCGCGTTGGTGCCGGCCAGCATCGCGTTCAGCCCCAGTTGCGCCAGACACCAGCCGAGCGCCACCCCGACCACCGTGGTCTGCGCCGCCGTCACCACCAGACCCACCGCGCCGACCAGCGCACCGCCCAGGATCCACGGGTGCCTGCGGCCGAACCGCCCGGCCGTACGGTCCGACAGCGCCCCGGCGACCGGGTTGGCGATCACCGCGACCAGCGCCCCGGCCCCGGTCGCCCAGCCCAGCGCGACCTCTTTGCCGGACGAGGTCAGGGCATCGATCTGCTGCGCGAGCAGCACCTGGATCGGAGTGAGAAAAGCCATGTACAGGCCCAGATTGGCCAGCACCAGACCGCCGATCCAGCCACCGCCGACGCGGCGTTGCGGTTCCGTACGGGGATCGTCCAGGATCATCGGCCGCTCGCCATCAGCTCGTCAGGGTCCGGCAAGGTGCCCCGGAGGTGCCCGGATCTTACGAACGACCCCCTGTGTGATCAATACTTCGCGCCATGGTTGCTTCATGGTGGTCCCGGGCCCGGCTGGGGATCTTTGTGCACTGGACGCCCGCCTCGGTTCCGGGCTGGGCCCCGCCCTACGTTCCGGCGGACGAACTGCCCCTGGCGGGCCGCCGCTCGCCGCTCGGCTGGACGTCGTACGCCGAGTGGTACGAGAACGCGCTCCGCTTCCCCGACAGTCCCGTCTCCGCGCATCACCGCGCGACCTACGGCACCCGCCCGTACACCGCCTTCGGGGGCGACTTCAACGACGCCCTGGACACCTGGGACCCCGCCGCCTGGGCCCGCAGCTTCCGCGCCGCGGGCGCCCGTTACGCCGTTCTCGTCACCAAGCACCACGACGGGTTCTGCCTGTGGCCCTCCGAGGTCGGCAACCCGCACCGCGCCGGCTGGCACACCACGCGCGACGTGGTCGGTGAATTCGCCGAAGCCGTACGGGCCGAGGGGCTCCGCTTCGGCGTCTACTACTCCGGCGGACTCGACTGGACCTTCGACGACCGGCCCATCGGCACCGGCGCGGACACCGTGTCCGCGGTCCCGCGCGGCAACTACCCCGGATACGCGAACGCCCAGATGCGCGAGCTGATCCGGCGCTACCGCCCCGACATCCTCTGGAACGACATCGCCTGGCCGGCCTCCCGCACCGAGGTGCAACGGCTGGTCGCGTACTACCGCTTCACCGTCCCGCACGGAGTCGTCAACGACCGGCTGTTCCCGTACGCGCCGATGTGGCGCGCACTGCAACTCCCGGGCGCCAAGGCCCTGTACGACCGCTGGGAACGCCGCACCATCGCCCAGGGGGAGGGCTTCGTCCCGCGCAAACCCCCCTACTACGACTTCCGCACCCCCGAATTCGCCCGCTACACCGGACCCGACCCGTACGAAATCACCCGCGGCATCGACCACAGCTTCGGCTACAACCGCAACTCCCCGCCCGAGGCGTATCTCGGGCGGGACGCGTTGGACGCGCTGGTGCGGGGGACGGCGGCCGCGGGCGGCAATCTGCTGCTCAATGTGGGGCCGCGCGGCGAGGACGCGACGATCCCCGCCGAGCAGCAGCTCCGCCTGGACTGGCTGGCGGAACTCACCCCGGAACTCACACCATATGGACACGTTCCTGGTTGATGCGATGGCCGGCCCGTGCGAACGCGGCCGCCATCGGCGCGTTGCCCCGGTCGGTGGCGCCCGCGATGAACTCGGCGCCCTCGGCCGCCAGGAAGTGCGTGCACTCGACGAGCAGGTCGTACCCGTAGCCGTGCCCGCGCTGCTCGGGTACGACCCCGATGAAGCCGATGCACGGGCCGGACGGGTTGTGGGCGGGCACATGGATGCCGGCCAGCTCGCCGTCGGGCGTGTACGCCAGCTGCCACCAGGAGCGCGGCGACGGGCACCAGTGGAAGAAGTCGAGTTCCTCCTGCGCCGCCTGCTCCAGACCGCCGGGGCCCTCGACGGCCCGCCGGGCATGCGCGTCCAGTGTGACGGAGTGGACCCGGCGCAGCACGTCGAGGATCACCGCGTCGTCCGGCTCCGGGCGGAAGACCAGCCGGCCGGGCCGCTCGGGCAGGCCGAACTCCGGCGTCCACTCGTAGCGGTACCGCTCGACCAGCGGCTTCATCCCGGCCGCGCGGGCGGCGGCGATCCGGGCCTCCGCGGCGGCCCGGACGTCGGGCCGCTCCCGCCAGTCGGCCGGCAGGATCAGCTCGTATTCGGCGTACAGCGGTGCGCGGCGCAGCAGTTCGGCGCCGGCCCCGTCCTCGCCGTCGGCGAAATCGAACCAGTTGAGCAGCCTCGGCTCGGTGTCCTCGGGCCCGGCCCACCAGGCGGCCCGAGCCACCACGACACCGTCGCGCAGGGCGATCCAGGTCCACTCGGGCCGGTATTCGCCGCCGTCGAGCGAGGTGACGTACCGATGCCCGAAGGCGGCACGGCCGACGAGATCACGGCAGCGCAGGGAGTGGAAAAGATGTGCGTCGCTCTCGGTGAGCGCGCGGACGACCAGATCGGTCATGGAAATGTCCTCCGGAAGAAGCGATGCGCTCCCGGTCAGACCGAAACCGGAACCGCCCGGCGAACGGGTCGGGAGCGCGGGAATGAAGTGGTACGGGTACGCACTGTTCTCGCCTCCTTCCTCGGTTCTCGGGCGGATCGCCGTCACCGTATCCGGTGGTCCGGCCGGCCGTCCACCCGATTCAGTCCCAGACCATGTCGAAGGAGCGCCCGAAGTTCACATACCCGAGACGTTCGAAGGACTTCGCCATCGGGACGTTGCCGAGGTCGGTGGCGGCCCGGATCCGTTCCACACCGTCCTGCGCGGCCAGCACCCGGGTGCCCTCGGCGAGGAGTTCGTCGATGTAGCCCCGGCCGCGCCGGGCCGGAGTCACGCCGATGTAGGCGATGACCGGGTTGTAGCTGTTGCGTGCGGGGATCACGAACCCGACCGGCTCACCACCGGGAAGTTCCGCGACGCGCCACCATTCCCGCGGTGTCGTGTACCCCGCCAGCTCCTCGTCGTAGTGCTTCTCGGCCGCCTCGCGGGCGCTCAGCCCGGAGGCCAGTTCCGCCCGGCCGTGGGCGTCGAGGGTGCCCTCCATCACCGAGGTCATCAGCGCGAGGAGATCGTCCCGTCCGCCGACCGGACGGAACCGCAGCCGCCCGCTGTCGGCGGGGACCGGCGTACCGGCGCGCCACTCCAGGCGCAGCCGCTCGACCAGCATCCGCGCGCCGGAGCGCTCCATCACCCGGATCCGGGCCTCCACGACGTCGCGGGCGGCCGGGTCCTCGCGCCAGTCGGGCGGCACGAACCGTCCGTACTCGGGCCGCGGGGCACCCTCGGGCACGACCGCCGCCGTCGCCTCCTCCAGCAGCCGCAGCCCGGCCTCGCCGCGTTCGGGTTCGGGCAGGGTGTCGTCGAGGTCGAAGAAGTCCAGCAGCAGGGGCGCCTCGCCGTCCCGGCTCCACCAGGCGATCCGCGCCACCACGCGTTCGCCGCGCAACGCCACCCACATCCACTCGGGACGCCGACGTCCGCTCTCCAGGTCCTCGGCGAGCTCGTCGTCGAGGACGTACGACAACCGGCAAAAGAGTTCCAGTTCCTGCGGGCCGCGGAGCGGACGGACGGTCAGTTCCCGTGGTGCGGGGGACATGCGCTCTCCTCGAAGTGCGTGACAGACGTTCCGCCTGTGCCGCGGCCGCCGGCGGGAGACAGTAGCAACGTCCCCTCCGCACCGCCCCGCAATTGCGGCCGGGAGCCCGCTCGCCATCGTGCACCAGGCCGTTACGGGCCAGGCGCTCCACGCAGGTCAGGAGCGCGGAAAGCGGGCTCGTTCTGGACACCCCGGGGCGGTCGCCCCGACAATTGGCCGGGTGACGTCCTCCTTCGAGTCCCACACGTATCCCGTGCGGCTGTCCGACGCCCAGCGCGACCGTGTTCTCGGCGTACTCAGAGACGGCGCGGCCCAGGGCATGCTGTCCCAGGACACCTTCATGCGACGCATGGAACTGGCGCTCGTCGCCCGGCATCCGGAGGAGCTGGAGGCGCTCACCGCCGACCTGGAGAGCAAGGGCCGCTGGTCGCGGCGGGCACTCAGGATCGTGAGCAAGGTGTCCGGCTTCCCCGGCCGGGTGCGCCGGGTCTGGCAGACCGAACGGCTCCCGAAGCTCCTGCTCCCGGCTCCCAGCCCGTACCCCCTTCGGATAGGCCGTGATCCGGGCAACGGACTGCGGCTCAACCACGAGACCGTCTCCCGGCTCCACGCCGAACTCACCGCGCAGGGCGGACACTGGATGCTGCGCGACCTCGGCTCGACCAACGGCACCTGTGTCAACGGACAGCGGGTCATCGGCACGGTCCCGGTCCGCGAGGGGGACCAGGTGAGTTTCGGCCGGATGAGCTTCCGGCTCTCCGCACCCGTCCTCGGACCCCCCGCCTGAGACCGACCGGCAAACGGGGGCCCGCGACGCCGCCTCCCTGTCACCGGACGGTCCGAACCCTCCGGGACCGGCGGCCGCCGGATCAGGACTGCTGGTGCAGACCGCGCCCGGCGAGAGTGAGGAACGCTTCACCGACCGCCTCGGAGAGCGTCGGGTGGGCGTGGACATGGCGGGCCACATCGGCCGGTTCGGCGTCCCACCCGATGATCAGCTGACTCTCGGCGATCATCTCGGAGACGTGCGGGCCGACGAGATGCACACCGAGCACCCGGCCGCCGCGCTCGGAGACGACCTTCACCATGCCGCCCTGTCCGTGCACCATGCCCTTGGCCACAGCCGTCAGCGGCAGGGTGTTGACCACGACATCGTGTCCGGCGTCACGGGCCTGCGCCTCGGTCGGGCCCACCGCGGCGGTCTGTGGGGACGAGTAGGTGACCCGCGGGACCGTCGCGTAGTCCACGGCCGGTGGGCGGAGACCGGCCAGGGTCTCGGCGACCGCCAGGCCCTCGGCGAAGGAGGCGTGGGCCAGACCCGGAGACGGCGGCGGCAGCAGATCGCCCACCACATGGATGCCCGGTACGGACGTTTCGAGACGGGCCCAGTCGGCGGGCGCCACATGGCCGCGGCCGTCGGCGACCAGACCGGCCGCCGCGAGACCGAGCCCGTCGGTCACCGGGGACCGCCCCACCGCGACGAGCAGCCGCTCGGCCCGCACCGCGCGGGTCTCCCCGCGCGCGGTGCGCACGGTCGCCCGTACCCCGTCGTCCAGTACGGCCACGTCCGACATCCGCGCCCCCGTCAGCACATCGATACCGCGCCTCTTCAGACCGCGGGTCAGATGACGCGACACATCGACGTCCTCCAGCGGCACGAGCCGGTCGGCGGCCTCGACCAGGGTCACGTGCGCGCCCATCGACCGGTGGAACGAGGCGTACTCGACCCCGATCGCCCCGCCGCCCAGCACCAGGACGGACCGGGGCAGTTCCGGTGCGAACAGCGCGTCGTCACTGGTGACCACGCGCCGGCCGTCGGCCGTCAGGCCCGGCAGCATGCGCGGCCGCGACCCGGTCGCGAGGACGATGCCGCGGCGTGCCACGACCTCCCCGCGCCCCGTCACGCGGGCGGTGCGAGGACCGGTCAACTCGGCGCTGCCGTGCACCACTTCGACCGCCGCGTGCGCGAGCCGGCCCGTCACGCCCCGGTGGTTGCGTGCCACGATGTCGTCCCGGGTGGCGATCAGCGACGGCCAGTCGACGGCCTCCAGGGTCGCCTTCACACCCCATCGCTCCCGTGCCTGTGCGATGCCGTCCACGAGTTCGGCGGCGTGCAGCATCGCCTTGCTGGGGATGCAGCCGCGGTGCAGACACGTGCCGCCGACCTTGTCGCGTTCCGCGAGCACCACGTCCAGACCGAGGGCCGCCGCCCGCAGCGCCGTGGAGTACCCGCCCGTGCCACCGCCGATTACCAGCACATCGGTCTCGTTCATGCGCGCGTTCCCGTTCCTTGCCGTCGTCCCCGTCATGGCCCCAGCCTCCGTCCCGCCCTTGCCATGAGTCCAAGGCAATGTTTCTGTGGATCCGATGCACGGCATTTATGGGTCGCCTTCACGGGCACGGTCCACGAGGAGGGCGCGATGAGTCTGCGACAGATGGAGTACTTCGTCACGGTCGTCGAGGAGTCGTCGTTCACCCGGGCCGCCGAACTCCTCCACGTCACCCAGCCCGCGCTGTCCCACCAGATCAAGGCCCTGGAGAAGACCGTCGGCGGCGCCCTGCTCGAACGGCTGCCGCGCGGCGTGCGCCCGACCCCGATGGGCCGCGCCTTCCTGCCGCACGCGGAGCGGTCCGTGCGCAGCGCCGCCCAGGCGAGGCGCGCCGCCCGTGCCGCGGCGGGCGCGGAGGGCGGCGAACTGCACATCGCGACGGTGCACGCGGTGGCCGTCGGCATCCTGCCGGAGGTCTTCGCCCAGTGGCGCCATGCGCATCCCGGGGTCGGGCTCGTCCTCCACGAGTACGCCACCACGGAGGCACTGGAGGAACAGATCGAACGCGGAGCCGCCGACCTGGCCGTCGGCCCGGCGCCGGCCGACTGGCCCGGACCCGTCGTCCCGGTCGGCGCGGAGGACATCGTCGTAGTGGTCCCGTTCGACGACCCGCTCGCCGGACGTGCCTCGGTCCGCCTCCGGGAACTGGCCGACCGGTCCTGGGTGCGCTGCGCGATGGAACCCGTCGTCCAGGGACAGGCGTTCCTCGACCGGGCCTGTGGGGAGGCCGGCTTCACCCCCCGTACGGCGGTCCGCACCGAACACACGTCGACGGCGGTTCGGATGGCCGCGGCCGGGGTCGGAGTCGCCACGGCCCCCGCACACATGGTCCGCGCAGCGGTCGGCGAGGACTGCGCGGTCCTCACCGTCGACCCGCCGTGGCGGCGCCCGCTGGCGGTCTTCTCCCGCGTCGAACTCATCGGGGCCGCCGCCGCGTTCACGGAACTGCTCGGCGCCTGCGAACCGTTCGGCCGCCGGCCGCCCACGGACCGGGGGCCGGCCGTCCGGGCACCGAGCCGTCACCCGGATGGCCGTACGTCGACTGCGTGACGTCCCCGTCGGTGATCCCCTGGTGAGGAACCGCGCCGCACACCGGCGCCCTGACGCCCCGGGGGTACGGATGCAGGCCGACGCGCCCGAAGGCATACCGGCGCCCGGCCGCCGGTCCGGCCGGACGCCGCGCGGATCCCGCCCCGGCACCGGGCCCAGCCTGCTCGCCCCGGGTGCCGCGCACGACCCGTACCGGCTCTACCGTGTCCTGCGCGAGGAATACCCGCTGAGCTACGACGCGCCCCTGGGCGCCTGGCTGGTCAGCCGCTACACGGATGTGACCACGGCCCTCGGGGACCCGCGGTTCACCGGATTCCCGCAAGACGGTGGGCCGCGCGGCGGCCCCGCGCCCCTCGGGCTCTGCCACGGCAGCCACCTGTGCACGCCGCACGGACAGCGCGGGACCGCGACCGGACCGGAGTCACGTGGCACGACGGATCCCGGACCGGTGCCACGTCATATGACGGACCCAGAGGTGGTGCAATGTGACAGCGCGGCTCCGGGACCGGTGCCACGTCACACGACGGACCCGCGACCGGTGCCACGTCACATGGTCGAATCCGGACCGATACCACGTCACATGGCCGAACCCGGACCGATACCACGTCACATGGCAGGCCGGATCGAGCGCACCGCCTATGTACTGGCGCGCCGCATCGCGGGCCGCCCGCAGGCCGACCTCGTCGAGGAGTTCTGCCGCCGGCTGCCCGCCGGTTCCACCCCTGAAGCGCCCTCCCGCACGTACATCACCCGGCGGCCCCGCACCGGCATCGGGAGTACCGTCACCCCTTGCATCCGCCACACCGGGCTCCGCGAGACGGCGCTCGCCTCCTTCCTGGCCAATCTCCTGGACGCCCCCGATCTCCTGGCCGCCCTGCGCGTCGAACCGGCCCTGGCCGACCGGGCCTGGACCGAGTCGCTGCGCCGCGACCCGCCCGTGCAGATCGTGCTGCGCCGCACCCTCACCGAGGTCGCCCTCAGCGGCGGCACGCTGCCCGCCGGGCCCCCGTCGCCTGTCTGATCGGCTCGGCGGGCCGCGATCCGGAACGGTTCTCCGCCCCCGACCTCTACGACCCCTTCCGTCACGACCAGGGCAGTTCGCTCATCGGACCCGCCGGCTGTCCGGCCGTAGCGCTCGGCCGGCTGGAGGCGCGGCAGGGCCTGCGCGCCCTGCTCGACGCGATGCCCCGGCTCCGCTGGGCGGAGGGCTTCCGCCCGGCCGGCACCGGACTGCTCACGCGCGGCCCGCGGGCCCTTCTCGTCCGGCCCGGCTGAGCAGCGCCACCGGACGTTCGGCGAAGAGCTCGGCCGCCGCGACCGTGGGCCCGGTGAACTTCCGGCCGGGTGCCAGCAGATCGGCCCACGGCCCGGCGTCCGGCAGCGTCAGTTCCGTCCCGCGCCAGCCGCCCGACTCCGCCAGCCGCAACGAGAGCCTGGTCACCGCGGTCACCACGTCGCCCGAGCGGCAGAAGGCCAGACAGTGCGCGGCCGCCGGCCCACGGGCACCCAGCGGGGCGTACGTACCCGACTCGCCGAACACCTCGGGCCGTTCGCGCCGCAGCCGCAACGCCGCCGCGGTGAGGTCGCCCTTCTCACCGAGGGACCACTCCTCGGACGGGTGGGTGAACGGCCGCCGGTTGTCCGGGTCGACCAGCGCCACGTACTCCCGCTCCGTGCCCTGATACAGGTCCGGCACCCCCGGCATCGTCAGCTGGACCAGCGCCGCGCCGAGCACATTGGCCCGGACGTGCGGATCGAGTGCGTCCGCGAACCGCTCCAGCGCCTCGCGCGCCGGACCGGTGTCCGCGGCCGGTCCCGCCGCGACGAAGTCCGTCACCGCCCGCTCGTACACCGGATCCGGCTCCGTCCAGTTGGTGAAGAGCCCCGCCTCGCGGACCGCCTTCAGCAGGCCGGGCTCCAGCCGGCCCGCGATCTCCCGGGCCGGCACCGTCACGCATCCGAAGGCGGTCTGCCAGGCCTGCCAGGCGAGCTGCGCGTCGGGCGCGGTCGCGGGAGTCAGCCGCCCGAGCTCCACCAGCAGCTCGGCCCACTGCTGCGGACACTGGGTCAGCACCGCGATCCGGGCCCGTACATCGGCGCTCCGCTTGGTGTCGTGGGTGGTCAGAGCCGTGCCCGTGGCCGAAAGGTCGCGCGCCCGCCGGGCACAGAACGCGTGGAACTCCTCCGGCGTCACCGCCGGCCGCCCGGGGTCGCCGCCCACCTCGTTCGCCGAGATCAGCGGTACGTACCGGTAGAACGCCATGTCCTCGACCGACTTGGCGCGCAACGCGGACGCGGTCTGGGCGAACCGGGCGCAGAACGCGGACCGGTCGGCCCCCTCGCCCAGCCGCCCCAGCGCCAGCTCCCGTACGACATCGACGGCCGACGCCTCCTCCGGGACGGGGAACACCGCCTTGGCGTCCCGCACGGCCGAATCCGGGAGCGCCGCCTCGGCCGACTCCGTGCGGGGCCCCCCGGCCGTGGCGTACGGGCGGTAGACGGGCACCCGTACGAGCAGTTCGCGCACGGCGGTGTGCAGCGTCCACGGGGCGTGGTCGCGCAGGAGGGGGTCCTCGGCGCAGACGCGTACGGCGAGCCGGGTCAGCAGCGCGGTCTCGGCGGCCAGCTCGTGCGTCACCACCCGGTACGCGGCCCGGCGGACCGTCGCCGCCCAGTCACCGCCGCGCCCCTCGGCGGGGCGCGCGTACGCGCGGTAGTGGCCGACCAGCTCCGCGGCGCCCATCGGGTCGACGAAGACACCGTCGACACGGTGCAGCGCGTCGTATCCGGTGGTCCCCGCGACCGCCCAGTCGGCGGGCAGCGGTTCGGAGCCGGTGAGGATCTTCTCCACCACCGTCCACCGTCCGCCGGTCGCCGCCGAGAGCCGCTCCAGATAGGCCGCGGGCTCGGCGAGTCCGTCCGGGTGGTCGATGCGCAGCCCGTCGACGACCCCGTCCCGCATCAGTTCGAGGATCTTGTCATGGGTGGCGGCGAAGACCTCCGGGTCCTCCACCCGCACGCCGATGAGGTCGGAGATGGTGAAGAACCGCCGGTAGTTCAGCTCGGTACGGGCCAGCCGCCACCAGCCGAGCCGGTAGTGCTGGGCATCGAGCAGCTCGGGCAGCGGCAGACGGGCGGTACCGGCCCGCAGCGGGAACTCCTGCTCGCCGTGGCGCAACACCTCGCCGTCGACCCGGAGCCTGTCGAGTTCGTCGCCGATCCGCCCCGCGAGCACCGGCAGGAGCACCTTGCCGTCCCCCGCCGCCCAGTCGATGTCGAACCAGCGGGCGTACGGGGACCCTGGGCCTTCGCGCAGCACCTCCCACAGGGCGTGGTTGTGGCGCGGGACGGCCGCCATGTGGTTCGGCACGATGTCCACCACGAGCCCGAGACCGTGCTCACGCGCCGTGCGGGCCAGCTCCCGCAGCCCTTCCTCACCGCCGAGTTCGGCGCGCACCCGGGTGTGGTCGACGACGTCGTATCCGTGTCTGGAGCCGGGCACGGCTTCGAGCACGGGGGAGAGATGCAGATGGGAGACGCCGAGCGCGGCGAGATACGGCACGGCGTGAGCGGCGGCCGAGAACGGGAAGTCCGGCTGGAGCTGGAGCCGGTAGGTGGCGGTGGGCGTCATGCGCCGTTACGTACCCAGCCCGCGGCCTTCTGTGTCACGCGACGCCGCAAAGGGCTCGACCGGCGGTGCGGACGATCGCCGGACGGGCCGCCGGTCCCGGACCCGCCACCCGCGCGGGCCGCCGGTCCCGGTCCTACGCGGGCCGCTGCAGCACCGCCATGCTCCGCCCGACCAGCCTCACCCGTTCGCCCGCCGACACCTTCGGCCCCGAGCGGGGAAGCACCCCGGCCGGACGTGCCGTGTCGACCACCACCGTCCACTGCCGGCCGTGATTCACCGGAACCGAGAAGTCCAGCGTGTCGGCGCTCGCGTTGAACATCAGCAGGAACGAGTCGTCGGAGATCCGCTCGCCGCGCGGCCCCGGCTCCGAGATCGCGTGACCGTTGAGAAAGACCGTCAGCGCCTTGGCGTGCGCGGCCTGCCAGTCCCGCTGAGTCATCTCGCCGCCCTCGGGCGTGAACCAGGCGATGTCCGAGAGCTCGTCGTGCGTGCCCTCGACCGGACGCCCGTGGAAGAACCGGCGGCGCCGGAAGACCGGATGGTCGCGGCGGAGCCAGACCATCGCCCGGGTGAACTCCAGCAGGCTGCTCCCGAGACCGTCCCCCTCGTCCGGGGCGTCCTCGTCCGCGTCGCTCCCCGGGGCTTCGGCCGGCTCGGGCCAGTGCACCCACGACAACTCGCTGTCCTGGCAGTACGCGTTGTTGTTGCCCCACTGCGTGCGCGCGAACTCGTCGCCGTGGCTCAGCATCGGCACGCCCTGCGACACCATCAGCGTGGCGATGAAGTTCCGCATCTGCCGCATCCGCAGATCCAGCACCTCCGGCTGGTCCGTCTCGCCCTCCGCACCGCAGTTCCAGGACCGGTTGTGGCTCTCGCCGTCCCGGTTGCCCTCGCCGTTCGCCTCGTTGTGCTTCTCGTTGTACGAGACCAGGTCGTGCAGCGTGAATCCGTCGTGGCAGGTGGTGAAGTTGATCGAGGCGAGCGGCCTGCGTCCGTCGTCCTGGTACAGGTCCGACGAGCCCGTCAGCCGTCCGGCGAACTCGGCGAGGGTCCTCGGCTCGCCCCGCCACAGGTCCCGCACGGTGTCCCGGTACTTGCCGTTCCACTCGGTCCACAGCGGCGGGAAGTTTCCCACCTGGTAGCCGCCCTCGCCCACGTCCCACGGCTCGGCGATCAGCTTCACCTGGCTGACCACCGGGTCCTGCTGCACCAGATCGAAGAACGAGGACAGCCGGTCCACCTCGTGGAACTGCCGGGCCAAGGTGGCCGCCAGGTCGAAGCGGAAGCCGTCCACGTGCATCTCCGTGACCCAGTACCGCAGGGAGTCCATGATCAGCTGGAGTACGTGCGGCGACCGCATCAGCAGGGAGTTCCCGGTCCCCGTAGTGTCCATGTAGTACCGCTGGTCGTCCGCGAGGCGGTAGTACGAGGCGTTGTCCAGGCCCCGGAAGGAGAGCGTCGGACCCAGGTGGTTGCCCTCCGCGGTGTGGTTGTAGACCACGTCGAGGATCACCTCGATGCCGGCCTGGTGCAGCGCCCTCACGGCCTGCTTGAACTCCAGCACCTGCTCGCCGCGGTCGCCCCAGGAGGCGTACGCGTTGTGCGGAGCGAAGAATCCGATGGTGTTGTAGCCCCAGTAATTGGCCAGCCCCGCGTCCGCCAGCCGGTGGTCCTGGACGAACTGGTGCACCGGCATCAGCTCGATCGCCGTGACCCCCAGTTCCGTCAGATGGGCGATCACCTCGGGATGGGCCAGCCCCGCGTAGGTGCCGCGCAGTTCCTTCGGCAGCCCCGGATGGAGCATCGTCAGACCCTTCACATGGGCCTCGTAGATCACCGTGCGGTGGTAGTCGGTACGGGGGCGCCGGTCGTCGCCCCAGTCGAAGTACGGGTTGACCACGACCGAGGTCATGGTGTGCGGCGCCGAGTCGAGATCGTTGCGCGCGTCGGGGCGGCCGAAGGGATAGCCGTACACCGCCTCGCCCCACCGGATCTGCCCGGCGACCGCCCTGGCGTAGGGGTCGAGCAGCAGCTTCGCCGAATTGCAGCGGGCACCGCGCTCCGGTTCGTACGGTCCATGGACCCTGAATCCGTACCGCTGACCGGGCATCACCCCGGGAAGGTAGGCATGGCGGACGAAGGCATCGGTCTCCCTGAGCTCCACCGCCGTCTCGGAACCGTCGTCGTGCAGCAGGCACAGCTCGATTCGGCCGGCGGCCTCCGAGAAGACCGCGAAGTTGGTCCCGGCGCCGTCGTACGTGGCGCCGAGCGGATACGCCTGTCCCGGCCAGACCTGCATAGGTTCGACTCTTCCTCTGATCCGGGTGCCTGGGGCTTGCGGGCTGCCAGTGCCCCTCCCGGCAAGCTTTGCCCCGTCGTGCCGTCCAGCACGCACGCTCGCGGCGTTGGCCAAAAGTTCTGGTAGCTCCGCTACAAGGACTTCCGGCCGCCTTGCGATCGCACGCACTGGACGACACTCCTCACGGGGCAAACATTGCCGGTCACGGCACTAGAGCCAGATCTTCCCCGAAAGAGGTGCGGCTACCTAGGACGTCGCGCGGTCCGGTCAACATCGGGCCTCTCCGTGTCGCCCCAAACCGGAATCCGGGGCCCCGATTCGGCCGCAGGCCCCGTACAGGGCCCCGGACGGGGTGCTCAATCACTATGAATCCGCTCACTACGGCAGATCTTGCCTCCAGGAACATGCGTAGGTCATAGGGGAGTTGAGGAAGCAGCCTGTGCATCCGGCTGCACCGGCTCCCGCTCGCGGAGTACCCTTCCTTGATCGTTGGTGGGGGAGTGGAAGGCGGTGCGCGGTTGAGCTCGGGAGGGTTCGAGCTGCCCCCAGGTGACGCAGGTCACGAGGGGGAATCCACCGATGCCCCGCCAGGGGCGGTCTCACTTGCGCAGCCCATGGAGATCGGCGCGGAACTGGACTGGGGAGCGGACGCCTGGAGCGAGGTGCGCACGCGCGCCCAGCGGGCCGGACGTGCCTACATCTGGCTCAATCTCGTGGAGCAGCGGCTGCGCGCCGTGGTCGCCGCGGTGCTCCGGCCCATCTACGAGCCGGTCCACGGCGAGGACTGGGTGGTGGCCGCCGCGGGCCCGGCCGGACAGGAGTGGGTGCAGCGCGCCGTGGCCGTGCGCGAGGTCTCGCGCCGCAAGGGCTATCTGCTGGACCCGGCCGACGACAACGTGCTCAGCTTCCTCACGCTGCCGCAGCTGCGCGAGCTGATGGTCCAGCACTGGCCGTGCTTCGAGCCGTACTTCGACGACCGGCGCGAGGTCGAGCTGGCGCTCGACGAACTGGAGGTCGCCCGCAATGTGGTCTCCCGCAACCGCGCCCTGAACGAGGCGGTTCTCGCCCAGGCCGAGCGCGCCTCCGCCCGGCTCCTGGAGATCCTCGGCAGTGGCGCCGCGGTCCCGTCGTCCGACCGGCTGCCGGTCGATGCCGTCGAGGAGCTGGTCGGCGACCGGTACGCGGACGTGGTCTCCGTCCACTCCGACCGGGTGCGCCTCCAGCGCCAGCTGCCCGCCGAGGACCTCTTCGGCGGTTCGCGCCGTCTCGACGCGATCGGCATAGGGCTCAATCTGCTCGTGCAGAACTTCTCCGGCCGCAGGCTGATCCGGCTCGCCGAGTCGGGCTGCCGGGTCCGGCTGCTCTTCATCAACCCGGCGAGCAGCGCGGTCAAGCGCCGGGAACGGGAACTGGGTCTCAAGAAGGGCGAGCTGAGCCGGTCGGTGGAGATGAACATCCTTCACATGCGCCGGGTCCGCTCCAAGCTCCGTGACCCGGGCGCCTTCGAGATCCATGTCTTCGACGAGACGCCGCGCTTCACGGCCTATCTGGTCGACGGCGACGGGACGGACGCGGTCGGGGTCGTCCAGCCGTATCTGCGGCGCGCACGCGGCATGGAGGCACCCGTGCTGGTGCTGCGGGGCGGCGGGCGTGCGGTGGTCCGGGCGGGCCAGGACAACGAGCACGGGCTGTTCGAGACGTACCGCGAGGAATTCGAGTCCGTGTGGACGGACTCCCGGCCCGTCTCCTGAGGGGCCCTCGCTCCGTTGTCAGTGGTGCGTGCGAGGGTGGTCATCACCTGGGGGAGAGCACCACGAAGGAGGTACGGGATGAGCTGGCACCGGGAGGCGCTGGTCGGCTTCGACCTGGAGACGACGGGTACGGAACCGCTGGAGGCCCGGATCGTGACAGCCGCGGTCGTCGGTGTCGCGGGCCGGGGCGGGGAGCCGGTGCGCCAGCGCACCTGGCTGGCGGATCCGGGCGTCCGGATTCCGGCACAGGCCTCGGCGATCCACGGCATCAGCAGCGAGCGGGCGGCGGCGGAGGGCCGGCCGGTGCGCGAGGTGGCCGACGAGATCGCCGAGACACTCACCGGCTACTGGCGCCAGGGGGTGCCGGTCGTCGCGTACAACGCGGCCTTCGACCTGACGCTGCTCACGGCGGAGCTCCGGCGGCACGGGCTGCCGTCGCTGAGCGACCGGCTCGACGGGGCAGGGATCGGACCCGTCATCGACCCGTACACCATCGACCGGACCGTCGACCGCTACCGCAAGGGCAAGCGCACCCTCGAAGCGGTCTGCGTCGAGTACGGCGTGGTGCACGGCGGCGCCCATGACGCGGGGGCGGACGCACTGGCCGCGGTCCGGGTGGCGTACGCGATAGCCGAGCGGCACGGCTCGGTGGCCGGACTGACCGCCGCCGAGCTGCATGAGCGCCAGGTGGAGTGGTACGCGCAATGGGCGGCCGACTTCCAGCAGTTCCTGCGCCGCAAGGGCACGGCGGACGCGGTGGTCGACGGTCACTGGCCCCTGCGGGAGCCGGCCCGAGTGGCGGGCTGAGAGTCCGAGCCGGTGCGGCCCGGGGCGTCTTCTGAGCCCGTCCGGTCGCCGGGGGCGCGACGGCCGCCGGACGGTTTTCCTCACGGCGTCAGAACGGATACCACCGCACCGCGGTGTCGCCGTCGCGCAGCGACGCCACCCGGCGGCGGAACTCCGCGAGGGCCTTCGGGTTGGTCGGTGCGTGCTGGGACACCCAGGCGCAGCTGGCCGTCTCCCGCGCACCGCGCAGCACCGCGCAGCCGTCCCATGCGCGGACGTCCCAGCCGTAGGCGGCGGTGAAGGCGTCGTACGCCTCGGCCGCCAGTCCGTACCGGTCCCGGGACAGCGCGAGCACCACCAGATCGTGCTCGCGCAAATCCGTGGAGAAGGTCTCCAGGTCGACCAGCACCGGCCCGTCCGGACCGATGTGGACGTTCCGGGGGAGCGCGTCGCCGTGGATCGGGCCGGGCGGAAGATGAGGGACCAGCGCGGCCGCGGCTGCGGCGAAGCCGTCGCGGCGTTCGCGCAGATAGTCGGCGTCGGCCGGGTCGATCGCATCGCCCGCGAGCCGCAGCCAGCGCTCGACCCCGCCCAGCAGCTCACGGCGCGGAAGGGTGAAACCGTCGGGGTCGGGCAGCGCGTGGACCAGGGTGAGCAGGTGCGCCAGATCCCGCGGCTCGGCCGGGCGTACTGCGTCGGGCAGCCGGTGCCAGAGGGTCACCGGGTGGCCCTCCACCAGCCGCGCCCCGGGCTCCGCGGCCCGTACGGCGGGAACCCCGGAGGCGGCCAGCCACTGCGCGACAGCCACCTCGCGCTCGGCCCGGTCCCGAAGTTCCGGGTTCCGCACGGCGTTCCGGCCGACCTTGACCACCAAGTCGTCCACGGCGAACACCGCGTTCTCACCCAGCGCGAGCAGCTCCGCACCGCCGGACAGCCCGGCAGCGGTCAGCACCTCGCGCGCACGCATCTCGTTCATGGCTCCGATTTTCGCATCCGTGCAGGCCCGCTTGACGAACCGATGGACCGTCAGCACGATGACGAGGGCCACCTGAGCGGCCAGAACGGTATGAAACCGATCGAATGACGCAAGGGGGCGAATTCATGACATTGGCGACTGCAACGGTACGAACCGGGAGGCACGGCCCGGTCGGTGGCCTGTACGGCGGGCGGATCCGGACGACGCGCCGGAGCGCGGGCACCTGGTTCCTGGTACTGCCCGCGCTGATCCCGATCCTGATCCTCAGCGTCGGCCCGCTCCTCTACGGCATCGCGCTGGCCTTCACCGACGCCCAGTCCGGCCGCACCCGCTCCACCCAGTGGGTGGGCGGGCTGAACTTCCAGGATCTGCTGCACGACGCCCTCTTCTGGGACTCGTTCCGCATCGGCCTGCTGTGGGCGGTCGGTGTCACCGTCCCGCAGTTCGTGCTGGCGCTCGGCCTCGCCCTGCTGCTCAACCAGAATCTGCGGCTGCGCTGGCTGGCGCGGGCGCTGGCGATCATTCCGTGGGCGATGCCCGAGGTGGTCGTCGGCATCATGTGGCGGCTCGTCTACCACCCGGACGCGGGCGTCCTCAACGAGACCGTGCGCGATCTCGGCTTCGGCGACGGCCGGGACTGGCTCACCGGACTGGCCACCGCGCTGCCCGCCGTGGTCGTGGTGGGCGTCTGGGCCGGCATGCCGCAGACCACCGTCGCCCTGCTCGCCGGACTGCAGAACACCCCGCACGAACTCCACGAGGCGGCCGCACTGGACGGAGCGGGCGCCTGGCGCCGCTTCTGCACCGTCACCTGGCCCGCGCTCAGACCGGTCGCGCTCTCCATCACCGCGCTCAACTTCATCTGGAACTTCAACGCCTTCGCCCTGGTCTACGTGCTGACCAACGGCGGACCCGGTGGCCGAACCCGGCTGCCGATGCTCTTCGCGTACGAAGAGGCCTTCCGTTACGGACAGTTCGGCTACGCCGCCGCGATGGGCTGTGTGATGGTCGCGGTGATCTCCGTGATCCTCGCGGTGCATCTCGTCGGCCGGCTCGGAGGAGGCGAGGACCGGTGAGCGTACGTGCCGGCGGATGTGCGCGAGCCGGGCAGTACGTCGCGCTGCTCGGCTATCTCGTCTTTCTGGCGCTCCCGTTCCTGTGGCTGATCTCCACCGCCTTCAAACCGGCGAGGGAACTGGGCTCCCTGCACCCGACCTGGATTCCCGAACACCCGACGCTGGACAACTTCCGCGAGGCGTTCGACGAACAGCCACTGCTCCAGGCCGCCGCCAACTCGCTGACCGCCGCGCTCTGCGCCGCCCTCATCGCGGTCGTCATCGCCACGCCCATGGCCTACGTGACGGCCCGCCATCGCTCCGGGCTCTCGACGGCCACCACCGGCTGGGTCGTGATCAGCCAGGCGTTCCCGTTCGTGCTGCTGATCATTCCGCTCTTCCTGATCCTGAAGCATCTCCATCTGATCAACTCCCTGTGGGGTCTGGTCATGGTGTACGTCGTCTGGGCGCTGCCCTTCGCGCTGTGGATGCTGACCGGCTACGTACGGGCCGTGCCCACCGAACTCGAGGAGGCCGCCTCGGTCGACGGCGCGGGCCGGCTGCGGACGCTGGTCTCGGTCACCGCACCGCTGCTGGCGCCCGGCATCGTCGCCACCGCGCTCTTCGCGTTCATCACGGCGTGGAACGAGTTCTTCTTCGCACTCGTCCTGCTCAAGACACCGGAGAAACAGACCTTGCCGGTCGTGCTGACCCACTTCATCGGCGCGGAGGGAGCGGCCGATCTCGGGCCGCTCGCCGCCGCCGCGTTCCTCGCGACCCTGCCCTCGCTGGTCGTCTTCGCGATCATCCAGCGGCGGATCACGGGCTCCCTGCTGGCCGGGGCGGTGAAGAGCTGATGGCCGCTCCGGTACGGAGGACGGCCGCCGCAGTGGTCACCGCGCTGGCCCTGCTGCTCACAGGCTGCTCGGGGACGGGCGACGGCGGGGACGGCAGCGGACGCACCGAGCTCACCTTCCAGTCGCTGGCCTGGCAGAAGGAGTCCGTCGACGCCAACAAGCAACTGGTGAGGGAGTGGAACGCAACCCACCCCGACATCCATGTCACCTACGTCCAGGGCAGCTGGGACACCGTCCACGACCAGCTGCTCACCTCCTTCGAGGGCGACGAGGCGCCGGACGTCATCCATGACGCGTCCGACGACCTCGCCGACTTCGCGTACGGCGGCTACCTCGCCGATCTGCGCACGCTCCTCCCGGACCGGCTGACCGCCGACATCCCGCAGCAGAGCTGGCGGACCACCACCTTCGGCGACGGCGTCTACGGAGTGCCGTTCCTCCAGGAGCCCCGCGTCCTGATCGCCAACACCCGGATCCTCCAGGAGTCGGGCGTCCGCGTCCCGACCCCCGACAGCCCCTGGAGCTGGGCCGAGTTCCGCCGGGTCGCCAAGGAACTGACGGGCAAGGGGCGGTACGGCGTGGCCTGGCCGCTCAAGGAGCCGGTCTCCGTCACCCTCAACCTCGGGCTCTCCGCCGACGGCCGGCTCTTCCACCGCGGAGCCGACGGCAAGGTCACCATCCGTTCGGAGAAGAGCGATCGGGTCGTGCCCGACACCATTCGCGACCAGGTCGAGACCGATCGCAGTGCCGCCCGCACCGCGCTCGGCATGGGTGGCTCCGACACGCTCCCCGGATTCTTCGGCGGCAAGTACGCGATGGTTCCGCTCGGCTTCTCGTACCGTCAACAGGTCGCCGAACAGGCCCCCGAGGGCTTCGAGTGGACGGTCCTGCCCGCCCCCGCGGGCAGCGGCGGGCTTGCCCAGGGGGTGAGCCCGCAGACCCTCTCCGTCTCGCAGGCCAGCCCGCACAAGAAGGAGGCCGCCCGGTTCATCGACTTCCTGCTCCGGCCCAGGAACATGGTGCGACTGGCCAAGGGGGACTGGATGCTCCCGACCGGGACCGAGGCTCTCGCGGACCCGGCCCTGCACACCGACAAGGACGGCTGGGCGACCGGTGTCGCGGTCGCGAAGGCGCTCCGCCCGGCCCCCGCCCAGTCGGTCCGCGGCTACCCGGAATGGAAGGACAAGGTCGCCACACCGGCCCTCCAGGAGTACTACAGCGGAGCGATCGGTGCCGAGGAGCTGAGGAAACGTCTGGTGGACGACGGGAACCGGGTGCTGGCCCGCTACCAGCGCTGACGCGTCGGGTGCGGCGGGCCTCTCCTTCGGGCGGGGCCGGGCGCGCGTGCCCCTCACCGATCCGTCCCGACCCGAACGAAAGGAACCGAGGCGTCCCGACGGCGAGGCGCGACCGGTCCTCCACACATCTGCCGACCGGCGGGTGGGGGCGGAATCAGGTCGACTCCTCGTCCGTCCGGGTGCCCGGACGGGGTCCGCCTTCCCTCTTGCGAAGAGCGCCGGTCGTCGTTGCGGGAGCGGCGCGCCCCGCCCGTGCGGCTCAGGTCGTGGAGGCGGTGCCCGACTTGAACACAGCTGGCCGGTTTCTTATTACGAAGCCTTGTTGTGTAAGTCACAGCCGGATGAAGGCCTTGATCTGAGCGCGTCAATGAGTGAGGGTTTCGAGCCAGCCCCCGGAGATCTTCCGGCCGGGGGCCAATCCCCCCACAAAGATGACGAGGAGACCCCTCTTCATGGCAATTCACAAGCGCGCACGCCGGATCAAGCTGACCGCCGCCATAACCGCGGTGGCCGCGGCGGCCGGAGTCACCCTGCTGGGCAGCCCCGTCGCCGGAGCCGCACCCGCTCCCGCGATGGGCACCGTCCACGGTGCGGACGCGGCGACCGCCGTCCCGGGCAGCTACATCGTGATGCTGGACCACAAGGCCGACAAGGCGAAGCTCGCCAAGCAGTACGGCGGCAAGCTCAAGCGGAACTACAGCTCCGCCATCAACGGCTTCTCCGCCGACGGTCTGTCGCTGACCGAGGCCAAGCGCCTGGCGGCCGACCCGGCCGTCTCCCAGGTGGTTCAGAACAAGAAGTTCCACATCGACGCCACCCAGGACAACCCGCCCTCCTGGGGGCTGGACCGGATCGACCAGACCGAGACGGCCGGCGACAACGCGTACACCTACCCGGACAGCGCCGGCGAGGGCGTCACCGCGTACGTCATCGACACCGGTGTCCGCACCACGCACAACGACTTCGAGGGCCGGGCCGTCTCGGGCTACGACGCGGTGGACGACGACGACAGCGCCGATGACGGCAACGGCCACGGCACCCATGTGGCAGGCACCATCGCCGGTGCGACGTACGGCGTGGCCAAGAAGGCGAAGATCGTCGCCGTGCGGGTCCTCGACGACTCCGGCTCGGGCACCACCGAGCAGGTCGTCGCGGGCATCGACTGGGTCACCGCCCACCACGAGGGCCCCTCCGTCGCCAACATGAGCCTCGGCGGCGGCGCGGACGAGGCGCTCGACTCGGCGGTCCAGAAGGCCATCGCCTCCGGAGTCACCTTCGCGGTGGCCGCCGGAAACGACTCCTCCGACGCGAGCGAGACCTCCCCGGCCCGCGTCCCGCAGGCCATCACCGTCGCCTCGTCCACGGTGGACGACGAACAGTCCTCGTTCTCCAACTACGGCTCGATCGTGGACATCTACGCACCCGGATCGGACATCACCTCGTCCTGGAACGACAGCGACGACGGATCCAACACCATCTCCGGTACGTCCATGGCGACCCCGCACGTCGTCGGTGCCGCCGCCGTCTACCTCTCCGGACACCCGGACGCCACCCCGGCGGAGGTCGCCACGGCGCTGACCGACGGAGCCACCCCCGACGCGATCTCCAACGCGACCGAGGGCACGCCGAACAAGCTGCTGAAGATCGTCGAGTAGCCGATCCCCGCAGTCGCGACCGGGCGGCGCGCGCCCGGCGCAACGGAGTCGGCGGCCGCCGCGCCCTCCCCCACGGGGCGCGGCGGCCGCACGGCGTGGACGGATCGTCCTATGGTGTGCCCATGACGATGTACGTGGCGCTGTTGCGCGGGATCAATGTGAGTGGCCACAAGAAGGTTCCGATGGCCGAACTGCGCACACTGCTCACCGAACTCGGCCACGGAGACGTCCGTACCCATCTGCAGAGCGGCAACGCCGTCTTCAGCAGCACGTCGGACGACGAGGACGCACTCGCCGCCGAGCTGGAACAGGCCATCGAGAAGCGATTCGGCTTCCCGGTCCCCTGCCTGGTCCGGGACGGCGGCTACCTCACGGCAGTTGCCGCGGCCTGCCCGTTCCCGGCCGACGAACTCGAAGGCAGGCAACTGCACATCACCTACTACGCGCAGCCGGTCGACGCCGAACGCTTCGCCGGGATCGACGCGGCGGCCTTCCTCCCCGAGGAGTTCCGGCTCGGCGACCGCGCGCTCTACCTCTACACCCCCGACGGGCTGGGCCGTTCCAAACTCGCCGAAGCCCTTTTCCGCCCCGCCCGCAACAAGGGCGTCATCGCCACCTCGCGCAACTGGAACACCGTGGTCAAGCTCGTGGAGATGACCGCGTCGGCCGGGACCGCACACGACGGAGCCCGCTCATGACCGAACCGTCCCCGGGCGTGGCCGCGGCCATGGAGGGCGAGCTCCGCCTCCTGGACCCGTTGGTCCGCGCCTCAGCCGAACTCCTCACCCAGGTGCTGCACCCCGAGTACCGCGAGATCGACTCCGCCGGCCGCGTCTGGGACCGCGACGCGCTGATCGCCTCGCTCACCGCCGAGGACGCTCCACGTCCCGGACCGCTCACCGCGTCCCGGATGCGCGGCCTCCAGCTGGACGCGGAACTGGTCCACCTCACCTACGACACCGAGACGAAAGGCCACCTCGCCCATCGCAGTTCGCTGTGGCGGCTGACCGACGCGGGCTGGGTGCTCTACTTCCACCAGGCCACGCCGTTCGACGCAGCCGCGAACACCGCTGACGAGACCGACGACTGAACCCGCTCAGCGACGGGTGACGCGCTGCGCCCGAGCCGCCCACCGGCCGTCCGTACGGGAGATCCGCACCGGATGTCCGAAGCAGTCGCTGACCTGACCGGTGGTCAGCACCTCGTCGGCCGGGCCCGACGCCACACACCGCCCGCCCCGCAGCAGCATCGCGTGCGTGGTGGAGGCCGGCAGCTCCTCCAGATGATGCGTGACCAGGACCGTCGCCAGCTCCGGATGCTCCTCGCGCAGTGTGTCCAGACTGTCGAGCAACTGCTCACGAGCGGCGAGATCAAGGCCCGTGGCCGGCTCGTCGAGCAGCAGCAGCCGAGGCTGTGGCATCAGTGCGCGGGCGATGAGCGTGCGTCCCCGCTCGCCCTGCGAGAGCGCGGGCCAGCGCGATCCGGTCTTGCCGCCCATGCCGAGCATCTTCAGCAGCCGCTCCGCCCGGGCCCGCTGCTCCGCGCTCGCGGACCAGCGCGGGACCGGCTCGACCGAGTTGGTCAGGCCGGTCAGCACCACCTCGTGCACCGACAGCGGGGAACGCAGCGGATGGCGCGGATTGACATGTCCGAGCAGCGACCGCAGCTCCCGCAGATCGACTCGCCCCAGCGTGCGCCCCAACACCTCGACCGAGCCCCTGGTGGGGTGGTTGACCGCGCCGAGCAGTCCCAGCAGCGTGCTCTTGCCCGCCCCGTTCGCACCCAGCAGGGCCCAGTGCTCGCCGCCCCGCACGACCAGGGAGACCGAGTCGAGCAGGACGGTGCCGTCCCGCACGAGCGAGACGCCGTCGGCCCGGATCACCGGGACGGCGGCGGGTGAACCGGGGACACCGGCGGGGCCGGGGACGGCGGCCGTGATGTGTGTGCTCATGCGGGGCCTTCCTTCATGCGGGTGCGAGCGCCTCCAGGCGGCTCATGTCCTCGGCCGACAGACCGACCTCACGGGCCCCCAGGTTCTCCGCCAGATGGGCGGGCGAACCGGTGCCCGGGGTCGGGCACAGCACGGGGGAGCGGTGCAGCAGCCAGGCGAGGGCGATCTGCCCGCGGGTGGCATCGTGCCGATCGGCGATGTCGGTAAGTGCCGTGGCCGCCTCGCCGGTCAGGGCGCCGTTGGCCAGTGGGAACCAGGGCAGAAAGGCGAGGCCATGGGTCTCGCACACCTTCAGTACCGCGTCCGACGAACGGTCGAGGAGGTTGAAGCGGTTCTGCACCGAGGCGATCCCGGTCAGGGAGAGAGCCTGCTCCAGCTGGTCGGCGGTGAGGGTGTCCAGACCGATGTACCGGATCTTACCCTCCCGCCTCAACGCGTCGAGGGCGCCCAACTGGTCGGCCATGGGTACGTCCGGGTCCAGCCGGTGCAGCTGGTAGAGATCGATCCGGTCCGTCCGCAGCCGCCGCAGACTGGCCTCGCACATCGCCCGCAGCTGCTCCGGACGGCCCGCGACGTGCCAGGCGCTGTCGCTCGTGCGTACCACCCCGCCCTTGGTCGCGATCACCAGTTCCCGGGGGTAGGGGTGGAGGGCTTCGGCGACCAGTTCCTCGGCCAGCGCGGGACCGTAGTTGTCGGCGGTGTCGATGAGCGTGACGCCCTGCTCGACGGCCGTCCGCAGCACGGCCACGGCGTCGCGCCGGTCACCGCGCGGCCCCCAGTATCCGGGGCCGGTCAGCTGGGCGGTGCCGTAGCCGAGACGACGTACGGGCAGCTCACCACCGAGCAGGAACACATCGTCGAGAGGCCGTGACATGGAAGACATGACAGGAACAGTAGTGCTGTGCGCGGTCGATGCCACGACTCCCCCCTGTGCCGAGGTGCTGTCGGCTCCACGGCATACCCGCACCGGTCGACGACACACTGCGGCGCATCGCGAACACCTTCGCGAGCGAGCGCCGGGAACCCGGTTCGATGTCCGTGGCCGAGCCAAGGGCTGCCCCGTGATCCCCGGCGGGCACGCGACGACAGCCACGGCACCTCGCCGCGTTGTCGGAACGTCCACATACATATCCGGTATGCGGACACCCCTCCGCCTTGCGATGCACCGCATCCGACGCCGCGCGCTGATCCACCGCGGATCACGGGACAGCCCTTTGGTCGCTCTCGTCGACGCCGCCTCCCGAAACCGCGGTCCGCGGTCGGCGTCGCCTTTCTTCAAGACCGTTGTCAGTGGCCGGTCCTAGCCTGGGACGCATGAAGAACGAGCACGCCCACATGACCGAATGCGCTGCCGAGGCGGCCCGGATCGCCCGCTCCATCAGCGCCGAACAGCTCGACCTGCCCACCACCCCCTGCGGCGAGTGGGACCTGCGCGGACTCATCAACCACTGGGTGCTCTACACCTCGTACGGTCTGGAGCACCGCGCCCTGCGCAAGGACCTCCCGGACGAACTCGTCAACCGTGACTTCACCGCCGACGCCGACTGGGCGCAGACCTACGCGGCCCAGCTGGACCGCGCCGTCGCCGCCTGGTCGGACCCGGCGGTCTGGGAGGGCGAGATCGACCTGGGGGGTTCGACGTCCCCGGCCTCCGAGATCGCCGCGATGCTCATCGAGGAGACGGCCCTGCACACCTGGGACGTGGCACGGGCCACCGGGCAGGAGTTCCGGCTGTCCGACGCGGCGGCGGCCCACCTCCTCGACATCGTCGACGCCTCCGCCGCGCTCTACCGGCAGTACGACGGCTTCGCCGACGAGGTGACGGTGCCCGGATCGGCTTCGGTGCTCGATCGGGCACTGGCCCACAGCGGACGCGACCCGCACTGGAGCCGGGCCTGAAAATGGCCCAGCCGATCGGTCGGTGAATGGCCCGGAGGGGTACGCCAATACCTGGCTAGGCTCGACGCATGACCACTCACCGCACACCGGACACGGGCAGGGCCGTCGTCGACTTCTACTTCGACCCGGCCTGCCCGTTCGCCTGGATCACCTCCCGCTGGATGCTGGAGGTGGAGCAGCAGCGGGACATCGAGCTCCGCTTCCACGTCATGAGCCTCCACCTGCACAACATCGGCAACGAACTCCCCGACTGGTACCGGGAACTGGTCGACAGGTCGATCGGCCCGGTACGGGTCGCCGTCGCGGCGGCGGCCGAGCACGGCGACGCGGTGCTCCGCGACCTCTACACCGCCATGGGCAGCCGCATCCACCAGCAGAAGAACGAGGACTTCGACGAGGTGATCGCGCAATCCCTCGCGCAGCTCGGTCTGCCGGCCGCGCTGGCAGCCGCGGCGCACTCGGAGACGTACGACGAGGCGCTGCGGCGCAGCCACGACGCCGGCAAGGATCCGGAGGCGGACGGTTACGTCGGTACGCCCACGATCCATGTCGACGGCTCGGTCTGGTTCGGGCCCGTCCTGAGGGCCGTGCCGCGCGGAGAGAAGGCCGCACGCCTCTTCGACAGCTTCCGGGAGCTTGCCGGGAATCCGGATCTCTTCGAGCTCAAGCGCACCCGCACCGGCAGTCTCGACGTGGGCTGAGGCGCGGCACCGGGGCGCGCCCCGTGTGATCCGGACGAAAGACCCTATGCGCTGAGCGAGGCGGGCGGGGCGAGCGGGATACGGGCCTCGTCGTACCGGGTCAGCAGCAGTCGAGCCAACTCCGGCGATGCGCCCAGTACATCGGCGAGCACGTCCGCGCCGGCGGCCCCCGTGGCGATACGGTCCGGGAGCCGGCCGGGTGCGATGACGTACGGGGCGACCGCCACCCGCCGCACACCCTCGGCCCGCAGGGCGCGTACCGCGTCCTCGGTCCGCGGAAGGGATGCGGAGGCGAACGCAGGCCGCACGGAACACCAACCGGTGTGCCGCAGCTCCCGCGCGATTTCAGCGATCACTGCGATCGCCTCCGGGTCCGTGGAGCCCGCCGAGGCCAGGACGAGCCCGGTCGAGCACCGTTCACCGGGACGGATCCCGGCTTCGAACAGCCGCCGTTCCAGCGCCGAGTTCAGCAACGGCGACGGGCCGAGCACCTCGGCCTGCACGATGCGCAGCCGGCGCAGACGGGTCCGGGCCTCGTGCAGCACCGTCGGGATGTCGGACTTGGCGTGGAAGGCCCGCGTGAGGAGCAGGGGAAGCGCGATGACGTCCCCCGCTCCCTGCGCGGCCAGCCGTTCCAGCACCCTGGGTACCGAAGGCGCGTTGAAGTCCAGGAAACCGGTCTCCACGCGCAGTCCCGGCCGCAGCGACCGCACCCGCGCGGTGAGCGCGTGCACGGTCGCGGCGTGCCGCGGGTCGCGGCTGCCGTGGGCGATGACGAGGAGTACCGGGGCGGTCATGGTGCGGCTCAGTTCCTGACGAGGAGACCGCGGCTGCGCAGCACCCACCGCTCCAGCGGACTGAAGATCAGCAGATCGATCGCGATACCGACGAACAGGATCAGGATGATGGCGAGGAAGATGCCCGGCATGTCCGCGTTGTTGCGGCCGTTCTCCAGCAGCTGACCGAGCCCCAGCCCGAGGTCGGGGGAGGACGCGATGATCTCGGCTGCCATCAGCGAACGCCAGGAGAACGCCCAGCCCTGCTTGAGCCCCGCCAGATAGCCGGGCAGTGCGGCCGGCAGCACGATGTGCCAGGTCCCGCGCAGCCCGGTGGCGCCGAGCGTGCGGCCCGCCCTCAGGAACAGCGGGGGGACCTGGTCGACGCCGGAGACCAGGCCGTTGGCGACCGAAGGGACGGCGCCCAGCAGGATCACCGCGTACATCATCCTGTCGTTCAGCCCGAGCCAGATCACGGCCGGTGCCACCCAGGCGACCGACGGCAGGGACTGCAGCCCGGACAGGATCGGGCCGATCGCGGCCCGTACGAACCTCACCCGGGCGACCAGCAGACCCAGCGGCGTGCCGATGGCCACGGCCAGCAGGAAGCCGAGCAGACCACGCGAGATGCTGGTCCAGACGACCTCCAGGAGCGTCCCCTGAAGCCACATGTCCAACGCGCTGTGCCACACCGCGGCCGGTGAGGGCAGCTTGTAGTCGTCGGTGACCTGGGCCTCGACCAGCAGCTGCCAGACGACGACCACCAGCGCCACCGCGAGCACCGGCGGAAGCACCTTGCGCAGCAGCACCTCGCGCACCGGGGTACGGCGCACCTGCACGGCGTCCAGCGCGTCGAGTCCGGCCTCCAGACCGGCCAGGTCGTCGGGCTTCGTGTCAGTGCTGGCCATGACGGCGGATCTCCCCACGCAGTTGTTCGGTGATCTCGACGGACAGTTCCGCGACGGCGTTGTCCTCGATCCGGCGCGGCTGCTCGATGTCGACCGTCCATTCACGGGCGATCCTGCCGGGGCGGGACGACAGCAGGACGACCCGCTCGGCGAGCCGCACCGCCTCGCGCACATTGTGTGTGACGAAGAGGACCGAGAGCCTCGTCTCGCGCCAGATCCGGGTCAGCTCGTCATGCAGCACATCCCGGGTGATGGCGTCGAGCGCCGCGAACGGCTCGTCCATCAGCAGCAGTTGGCTGTCCTGGGCGAGGGCCCGTGCCATGGCCACCCGCTGCCGCATCCCGCCCGACAGCTCGTGCACACGCTTCCCGTACGCCCCGCCCAGCCGTACGAGTTCGAGCAGCCGCTCCGCCTCCGTGCGGCGCTCGGACTTGGCCACGCCGCGCAGCCGCAGCGCGAGTTCGATGTTCTTGCCCGCGGTCAGCCACGGGAACAGGGCGTGCTCCTGGAACATCAGGGCCGGCCGCCCGCCGGGGGTCTCGATGGACCCCGCGGTCGGGCGGTCGAGTCCGGCCACCAGGTTGAGCAGCGTCGACTTCCCGCACCCGGAGGCCCCCAGGAGGGTGACGAACTCGCCCGGTGCGACATCGAGCGTGATGTCGTCGAGGACGGGCTGCTGCCCCTTCGGCCCGCCGAAGGACTTGGAGACATGGGTGATACGGGCGGCGTGCCCGACCGCCGTACGGTCCTCGGCCTCGGTGAGGGTGGTCGCCATGGTCGTCACCTCCTGGAAATCCTGGGTTCGGGTGGCTTACTTGACGCCGAGACCGGCGTCGGCGACCTCGGGCCTGCCCGCGGCCTTCAGGACCTTGTTCAGCGGCCTCAGGTCGTAGATGCCGTCGAGGTCCGGCTTCTCCAGCAGCCCGGCCTTCACCGCGTGCGCGGCCTCCGCGTCCAGCGTGGCGGCCAGCGGGTCGTCGGTGATCTGGATCGACTTCCACGCCGGGTCCAGGACCTCGGAGGGCAGCGCCTTGCCGGTCAGCTCTTTGAGCGCGGCGTTGGCGGAGGCCTTCGCCTTGTCCGGGTTGGCGTTGATCCACGCGTTGGTCTTCACCGAACCGCGCAGCACCGCCTCGACCACATCGGGGTGCTCGCTCAGGAACTGCTGCGACACGATGATGTTCGTGATCACGAACTTGTTGTCGGGCCACAGGGTCGACTCGTCGAGCAGTTCCTCGGCGCCCTCGGCGACCAGCTTGGACGCGGTGGGCTCGGGGACCCAGGCACCGTCGATGGAACCGGACTTGTAGGCGTCCGGGGTCACCTTGTTGTCCGTACGGATGACGGAGACGTCACCCTTGCCGCTCTGGGCGTCGACCTTCCAGCCCTTCTCGGAGATCCAGTTGAGGAAGGCCACGTCCTGCGTGTTGCCGAGCTGCGGAGTGGCGATCTTCTTGCCCTTGAGGTCGTCCAGGGTCTTGATCTTCTTCGGGTTGACGACCAGCTTCACCCCGCCCGAGGCGGAACCGCCGATGATCCTCAGGTTCTTGCCCTTGGACTTGGTGAATCCGTTGATCGAGGGCGAGGGGCCGATGAAACCGATGTCGATCGACTTGGCGTTGAGCGCCTCGATCTCGGAAGGGCCGGCGTTGAACTGGGAGGTCTTGAGCAGGGTGCCGCCGAGCTCCTTCTGGAAGATCCCCTCCTGGTCACCGACCAGCGCGGTGGCGTGCGTCAGGTTGGGGAAGTAGCCGATCCGCACGGTGTCCGTGGAGAGCTTCTTCGCGTCGGCGGCGACGTCCGACTTCCTGGAGTTGTCGCTCTTCGCCTCGGAGCCGTATCCGCAGGCGGTGAGCGCGGCGGCGAGCAGCGGCAGGACGGCGGCAGCGGAGAGACCGCGGCGCAGCGTGGTACGGGGGGCAGGCACGGGAGGCTTTCCTCTCGTTGGCCCGGTGCTCGCGTCCCTCGGGATCTACGGGGACGCGGCCGGGAGATCGGCAGGTCTTCGTCTGAACTGGCTGTGCTGGTGGTGCGGTCGGTGCGAGTGGGCGCGCAGGCAGTGCGCGTACGTCATCGCGCACATCGCGCGACCCCGCCCTGGCCGCTGCCGAGGGCGCCGCTGCCGACGCGACCGCCCTCCTTGGCGAACGTGGAGTAGACGTCGATGTCCATCAGAAGTCCCATGCGTCGTCGTCGGCGGCTGTGGCTGCCGCCCGGGCGTCGGCCGCGGCGGCGAACGAGGCACCGGCCATGCCGGCCGTGAGCGTGGTGCCGTCCGCCGGGTCGATCAGGAGGAAGGAGCCGGTGCGCCGGGAGTCCGCGTACGCGTCGAGTGCCAGCGGCTCCGCGGTGCGGACGACGATCCGGCCGATGTCGTTGGCGACGAGCCGGCCGGGCGCCGGGTGCTGGGAGAGGTCGTCCAGCGCGAGGCGCGAGGGGATGTCCTTGACGATCGCCTTGACGGTGCGGGTGGTGTGCTTGAGCAGCACCCGCTGGCCGACGGTGAGCGGCTGGTCGGCGACATGGCAGACGGTCGCCTCGACATCCTGCGTGACCGCCGGCGCGTCGTCGGCCGGTGCGATCAGGTCACCGCGCGAGATGTCGATGTCGTCGGCCAGGCGGATCGTCACCGACTGGGGCGCCCAGGCGATGTCCACGCTCTCGCCGAGCGCGTCGATCGCGGTGACCGTCGTCGTACGGCCCGAGGGCAGCACGGTGACGGCCTCGCCGACACGGAACGCACCGGCCGCGATCTGCCCCGCGTAGCCCCGGTAGTCGGGGTGCTCGGCGGTCTGCGGACGGATGACGTACTGGACCGGGAAGCGGGCGTGGCAGGCGGTGAGGTCATGGCTGACCGGCACCGTCTCCAGGTGCTCCAGGACGGTCGGGCCGCCGTACCAGTCCATGTGGGCGGACGGCTCCACGACGTTGTCGCCGGCCAGTGCGGAGATCGGGATCGCAGTACACCAGTTTTCCTGGGGGTCCCCCCCAGACCCCCAGCCGGGTACGCCCAGGGACGCGGCGTACGCGGTGAACTCCTCCGCGATGGAGGCGAAGACGGGCTCCGCGTAGTCGACCAGATCCATCTTGTTCACGGCCAGCACCACGTGCGGCACCCGCAGCAGCGCGGCGACCGCGGCATGGCGGCGGGTCTGCTCGACGACTCCGTTGCGGGCGTCGACCAGGACGACGGCCAGCTCGGCGGTCGATGCCCCCGTCACCATGTTCCGGGTGTACTGCACATGCCCCGGGGTGTCGGCCAGGATGAACCGGCGGCGCGGGGTCGCGAAGTAGCGGTAGGCGACATCGATGGTGATGCCCTGTTCGCGCTCGGCCCGCAGCCCGTCGGTCAGCAGCGCCAGATCGGGTGCCTCCTGCCCCCGGTTGCGCGAGGCGTGTTCGACGGCTTCCAACTGGTCGGCGAGGACCGACTTGGAGTCGTGCAGCAGCCGTCCCACGAGGGTGGACTTGCCGTCGTCGACGGACCCCGCGGTGGCGAACCGCAGCAGGGTGGTGGCCGACAGCTGCTCCGGGTGCCGGTTGAGTGTGGTCATCTAGAAGTACCCCTCGCGCTTACGGTCTTCCATCGCGGCCTCGGACATCTTGTCGTCGGCACGTGTCGCGCCCCGCTCGGTGAGCCGGGAGGCGGCGATCTCGTCGATCACGGCGTCCAGGGTCGTCGCGTCCGAGTCGACGGCGCCGGTGCACGACATGTCGCCGACCGTGCGGTAGCGGACCTGCCGGGTCTCGACCCGCTCGCCCTCCTTGGGGCCGCCCCAGTCGCCCGCGGTCAGCCACATGCCGGAGCGGCTGAAGACCTCGCGCTCATGGGCGAAATAGATGTCCGGGAGCTCGATGCCCTCGCGCGCGATGTACTGCCAGACGTCCAGCTCGGTCCAGTTGGAGATCGGGAAGACCCGGACGTGCTCGCCCGGCGCGTGCCGGCCGTTGTAGAGCTGCCACAGCTCGGGGCGCTGGCGGCGCGGATCCCACTGGGAGAACTCGTCGCGCAGCGAGAAGACCCGCTCCTTGGCGCGTGCCTTCTCCTCGTCACGGCGTCCGCCGCCGAACACGGCGTCGAAGCGGTGCTGCTGGATGGCCTCGGTCAGCGGCACGGTCTGCAACGGGTTGCGGGTGCCGTCCGGGCGCTCACGGAGCTTGCCGGCGTCGATGTACTCCTGCACGGAGGCGACGTGCAGCCGCAGCCCGTGGCGCGCCACCGTGCGGTCGCGGTACTCCAGCACCTCCGGGAAGTTGTGCCCGGTGTCGACGTGCAGCAGCGCGAACGGCACGGGCGCGGGCGCGAAGGCCTTGAGCGCCAGATGCAGCATCACGATGGAGTCCTTGCCGCCGGAGAAGAGGATCACCGGCCGCTCGAACTCGCCCGCCACCTCGCGGAGGATGTGCACGGCCTCGGACTCCAGGGAGTCCAGGTGGCTGAGTGCGTACGGATTGTCGGTGCCGTCCGGCACGGTCGCGACGGTCGTCACGCCGCCCCCCTCTCGCTCAGCAGCGCGTACAGCTCCGCCGCGGACTCCTGCACGGTCTGACGGTGCGACTCGATCCGCAGATCCGGCGACTCGGGTGCCTCGTAGGGGTCGTCGACCCCGGTGAGCCCGCTGATCTCGCCCGCCGCCTGCTTGGCGTAGAGGCCCTTCACATCACGTACGGAGCACACCTCGACCGGGGTCGCGACATGCACCTCCAGATACGCGGTCCCCTCGGCCCGGTGCCGCTTGCGGACCGCGTCCCGGCTGTCCGCGTACGGGGCGATGACCGGGACCAGCACCTTCACGCCGTTGGCCGCCAGCAGCTCGGCGACGAAGCCGATCCGCTGGACGTTGGTGTGGCGGTCCTCGCGGGAGAAGCCGAGACCTGCGGAGAGGAACTCGCGGATCTCGTCGCCGTCGAGCACCTCCACGCGATGGCCCTCGCCCCGCAGCCGCCCGGCGAGTTCGTACGCGATGGTGGTCTTGCCCGCGCTCGGCAGACCGGTGAGCCAGATGGTGGCTCCCGTCTCCGTCACGCTCATCGAGGTCTCCTGATCAGTCGTCATCAGTCGTGCAGCCCGCACTCGGTCTTGCCCCGGCCGGCCCAGCGCCCGGCACGTGCGTCCTCGCCCTCCAGCACCCGGCGGGTGCAGGGCGCGCAGCCCACGGAGGCGTATCCGTCCATCAGCAGCGGGTTGGTGAGAACGCCGTGCTCCGCCACGTACGCGTCGACGTCGTCCTGCGTCCAGCGGGCGATCGGCGAGATCTTGACCTTCTGCCGCTTCTCGTCCCAGCCGACGACCGGAGTGTTCGCGCGGGTGGGGGACTCGTCGCGGCGCAGCCCGGTCGCCCAGGCCGTGTACGGACTCAGGCCTTCCTCAAGGGGCTTGACCTTCCGCAGCTTGCAGCACAGGTCGGGGTCGCGGTCGTGCAGCCTCGGTCCGTGCTCGGCGTCCTGCTCGGCCACGGACTGCCGCGGGGTCAGGGTGATGACGTTGACGTCCATCACCGCCTCCACGGCGTCGCGGGTGCCGATCGTCTCGGGGAAGTGATAGCCGGTGTCGAGGAAGACCACGTCGACGCCCGGGAGGGCGCGCGAGGCGAGGTGCGCCACGACCGCGTCCTCCATCGAGGAGGTGACGCAGAACCTCTTGCCGAACGTGCCGGCGGCCCACCGGAGGATCTCCGGCGCGGAGGCGTCCTCCAGCTCCCGGCCCGCGCGTCCGGCCAGCTCCTCCAGCGCGTCCGAGCCGAGTTCTCCGGTCTGCAGGGTGTCCGTCATATCGCGTCCCCTTCAACGTCGTTGCGCGTCAGACCCCGGGTCAGCAGCCCCAGGAACTTCAGCTGGAACGCGCGGTTGCAGGAAGCACATTCCCAGGCCCCGTGCCCGGTCTCGTGCGGGCGCAGGTCCTCGTCGCCGCAGTACGGGCAGTGGAACGGTGCTGCGCGCTCGCTCATGACAGCGACTCCGTACTCGCGCGCGCCGCCCAGGTCGCGAACCGCTCGCCGTCCTCGCGCTCCTCCTGGTACCGGCCCAGCACCCGCTCGACGTAGTCCGGCAGCTCGGCCGAAGTGACCTTCAGGCCACGGACCTTGCGGCCGAACCCGGCCTCCAGACCCAGCGCGCCGCCCAGGTGAACCTGGTAGCCCTCGACCTGATTGCCGTCGGCGTCCAGGACGAGCTGGCCCTTGAGGCCGATGTCCGCGGTCTGGATGCGGGCGCAGGCGTTGGGGCAGCCGTTGATGTTGATGGTGAGCGGCTCGTCGAAGTCCGGCAGACGGCGCTCCAGTTCGTCGATCAGCGAGGCGCCGCGTGCCTTCGTCTCGACGATCGCGAGCTTGCAGAACTCGATGCCGGTGCAGGCCATCGTGCCGCGGCGGAACGGGGAGGGCCGCACCTGGAAGTCGAGCGCCTCCAGACCGGCGACCAGGGAGTCCACCTGGTCCTGTGCCACGTCCAGGATGAGCATCTTCTGTTCGACGGTGGTCCGCAGCCGGTCCGAGCCGTGCGCGGCGGCGAGGTCGGCGATCTTGGCGAGGGTGGATCCGTCCACGCGGCCGACCCTGGGGGCGAAGCCGACGTAGAAACGGCCGTCCTGCTGCCGGTGCACGCCGACGTGGTCGCGCCAGCGGCTGCTGGGCTGCTCCGGGGCGGGGCCGTCGAGCAGCGGACGCTTCAGGTACTCGTCCTCCAGCACCTGGCGGAACTTCGCGGGCCCCCAGTCGGCCATCAGGAACTTCAGACGGGCGCGGGTGCGCAGCCGCCGGTATCCGTAGTCGCGGAAGATGCCGACGACTCCGGCCCAGACGTCCGGGACCTCGTCGAGCGGCACCCAGGCACCCAGCCGCTCGGCCAGCCTCGGGTTGGTGGAGAGCCCGCCACCGACCCAGACGTCGAAGCCCGGACCGTGTTCGGGATGGACCACACCGACGAACGCGATGTCGTTGATCTCGTGCACCACGTCCTGCACGGGCGAACCGGAGATCGCTGTCTTGAACTTGCGCGGCAGGTTGGAGAATTCCTTGTTGCCGATGTAGCGGTCGTGGATCTCGTCGACGGCGGGTGTGCCGTCGATGATCTCGTCGGCGGCGATACCCGCCACGGGGGAGCCGATGATCACGCGGGGGCAGTCGCCGCACGCCTCGGTGGTGGAGAGACCGACGGCCTCCAGCTTCTCCCAGACGGCCGGGACGTCCTCGATGCGGATCCAGTGCAACTGGATGTTCTGCCGGTCGGTGATGTCCGCGGTGCCGCGCGCGTACTCCTGCGAGATCTCACCGATGACCCGCAGCTGCGCGGTGGTCAGCCGTCCGCCGTCGATCCGCACCCGCAGCATGAAGTACCTGTCGTCCAGCTCCTCCGGCTCCAGGATCGCGGTCTTGCCGCCGTCGATCCCGGGCTTGCGCTGGGTGTACAGACCCCACCAGCGCATGCGTCCGCGGAGATCGTTGGGGTCGATCGAGTCGAATCCCCGCTTGGAGTAGATCGTCTCAATGCGTGTCCGCACATTGAGACCGTCGTCGTCCTTCTTGAACTGCTCATTGCCGTTGAGCGGAGTGTGGTGCCCCACGGCCCACTGGCCTTCGCCACGGTGGCGTCCGGCCTTGCGGCGGGGCGTGGTGGTCGCAGGCTGTTCCGGGGTAGCGGCCATGACGGTACGTCCTTCGGGACTGCAGGAGGGCGGCTCTGAACTGCACACTCGCGCTGAGGCGCGGCGGTGCGCAGGGTTTGACGGAGAAAAGAGGAACGCGGCGGTGCTGGGACTCTCAGCTCGCCGGACAGATGGCGCTGGACACGCGGCCGAGATCGACGTGGCGTCGACTCACCAAGGCAATTCCAGTTCCAGGCATGACGGAAGCGTGTCACGCGCATCTCCGAGCAGTCCACCACTATCCATGATGTGGACGAGAGTGTCCCGTCATGCGAGACGTGTGGTGTCTGTCACTCCATCCGTCCGGGTCGGGTCGCCCGTAATGGCCGCAATCACCCCGATCGGCGCCGGAGCCGTTCTCCTGGCACTACCGCCCCGACCCCGGCCACGGTCCCGGTGTCGCCACCTCGGGCTCCAGCTCCACCTTCGTGTCGAACAGCCGGAAACCGCGCCGCAGGTAGTTGTCCATGGCGTGCGGGCCGTCCTTGGAGCAGGTGTGCAGCCAGACCCGCTTGGTCGGCGTCCGCTCCGGCCGGCGCTCGGCCAGGTCCCAGGCGCGGGCGACCCCGTACGAGAGCAGATGGCCGCCGATCCGGCGCCCCCGGAAGGCCGGTATCAGTCCGAAGTACATGATCTCGACCACGCCGTCGTCCTGCGGGTCCAGTTCGATGTATCCGGCCGGCGTGCCGTCGACGTACGCCACCCAGGTCTCCGCGCCGGGCCGGTCCAGGACCTCCTGCCACTGCGCGTACGTCATCGAGAGCCGGTCCGTCCACTGGATGTCGCCGCCGACCGCCGTGTAGAGGAACCGGCTGAACTCGGGGAGCGGTACCTCCGAGCGCACGATCCGCACGTCGCCCTCCGGGACCGCGGCGGGGCGCAGATCGTCGGGGGAGGTCTGTTCCAGGGACCAGATGGTCACCTCGGCGGTGGTGGCAGCGGTGCGCGCGGGGTTGTTCATGGCTGCCAGGGAACCATGCCGCGCGGTCCCGGCCCAAGCCGGTCCCGCCGCTCGGGACGGCCGGGCGCCTTCGGTACCGGGCCTGGTGCTGTGACCGGAGAGGTTCACCGGCGCGACGCCCGGCACGGTACCTCGCCGCGTTGTCGCATCACCCGAGTGCGGCCGGCACGAGGGCGATCCTCCGCCTTGCGACGCACCGCACCGGACGCGGCGAGCCTCCCGGCAAACCTGCCGGCCACAGCGCTAGCCGGCCGTACGCGCCCTGACCACCACCGGCGCGGTCGAGCGCGGCAGCAGATCGGCCGGGTGCTCCGGGTGGATCACCTCCACCTCGACCCCCTCGCCGAAGCGGTACGGGCGGTGCGCCAGTACCTCCGCCAGATGGCGCCTGATCCGTGAGATCTCCGCCCGCACCGTGACCGTCCGGGTCGCGTCGCCGAAGATGTCCTGCGCCAGCTCCGACGCCGTACGCCCCTCGCGGTGCAGCGCCAGGGCGTACAGCAGCTCCGCGTGGCGCGGCGAGAGCCGCTGTGTCCAGGTGCTGACCGCACTCGCCACATTGACCGTGAGACCGCGCGGCCGGCTCAGATCCAGTACCACCCGGCGCCGCGACTCGTCCGAGGGCCCGTCCGTGACCTGCACCAGCCAGCCGCCGGACAACGGCTCGATGCGGCACATGCCGAGCGACGGCAGCCACACCCGGCCCGGCCGCAACGACTTGGGCAGCGGCAGCCGGTCGACGGGCGGCATCCCGGTGACCCCGGCGAGCCACCCGTGGGTGTCCACCGCCAGGGCCCGGCCGCCCAGCCTGCACAGCAGCGGCGCCGCCACCGATCGCAGCCGGTCGATCGCCTGCAGATGACGGTTCTTGATCTCGCTCTCGGCGAGCCGGGCGACCGAACCGACCAGGGCGAGCGAGGCCGGATGGAACGTGGACGCCGGACCGCTGAGGTCGACGATGCCGATCAGCCGGTTGTCCCGCGGATCGCGCACCGGGGACGCCGCACACGTCCAGCTGTGCAGACTCCGCACGAAGTGCTCCGACGAATGGACCTGGACCGGTGTGCGCGAGACGAGCGCCGTGCCGATCGCGTTCGTCCCCATGCTCGCCTCGGCCCAGGCCGCGCCCTCCGCCAGACAGATGTCGTCCGCCCGGCGCAGCACCCCCGTATTGCCCTGGCGCCACAGCACCCGGCCCTCCACATCGGTGATCACCACGATCTGCTGGGCGGCGTCCGCGAGGGAGACCAGGCTCTCGTTCAGCAGCGGCATCACCTCGCCCAGCGCCGACGCCCGGCGCCGACGCTCGATCTCGTCCATCTCCAGCAGCACGCTGTCGGTGGACTGATCCGGATCGACACCGCTGCGCAGCACCCGGTCCCACGAGGCGCCGATCTCCGCCCGCGGAGCGGCCGGAGAACGCCCGCCGGAGAGCCTGGCCTCCCTGGCCCGGTGGATCACGCGCAGAGCCTCGACGGACTGCGGTACGGCCGATCGCGCCACCACGGCAGGGCTTGTCTCCACGCTCATTCCCCCAGATGCCAGAACCGGCTCGACGGCCCGCGGACCCATCCTGCCCGCTGTGAGGGGACCGATACTGCGCACTCCGCACAATGGTTGCAACCCTTTGCAACTCTGGCGAGCGGGTGCGGGTCCGTACGAGAGTGGCGGAACACCGTACGGCGGGGCCTGCGCTCCCTGTTCGGTGTGCACAGCATGGAGGGTGGTGCCGTGTCGGCGCAGCACCACCCTCCGTTGCTGTACGTCCGCCTCAGGGACGCCCGTTCGACTCGCACCGGGCGCGCCCCGCCCCCGGAACCGGCCCGAGCCGAACGGAAGGGCCTATCGCTCCACGGGCCGGGCCCGTTCCACGACCGAGCCCAGATCGAGGCTGTGCGGCAGTGTCCCCAACGCCGCGCCCCGGTCCCCGCCCAGCCGTGACGCGCAGAACGCGTCGGCCACCTCCGGCGGCGCCCAGCGCACCAGCAGCGAGCCCTGCAGCACGAGAGCCATCCGCTCGACCAGCCGACGGGCCCGCGCCTCGATCCCGTTCAGATCGGCCAGCTCCGTCAGCATGTCCTTGATCGCTCCGTCCAGCCGGTGATCGGCACCCCGTGCCCTGCCGACCTCCTGGAGGAACGCGTTCAGCGCCGACGGCTCGCGCTGCAGCGCCCGCAGCACATCCAGGGCCTGTACGTTCCCCGAGCCCTCCCAGATCGAGTTGAGCGGCGCCTCGCGCAGCAGCCGGGGCATTCCGGACTCCTCGACGTAGCCGTTGCCGCCGAGACACTCCAGCGCCTCGGCCACCATCGGTGTGCACCGCTTCGTCACCCAGTACTTCGCGGCGGGCACCGCGATCCGCAGGAAGGCCCGCTCGCTCTCCGAGTCGGCGTCGTACGCGGCCGCCAGCCGCAGCGCCAGCACCGTCGCGGCCTCCGACTCCAGCGCCAGATCGGCCAGCACATTGCGCATCAGCGGCTTGTCGATCAGCACCCCGCCGAAGGCGCTGCGGTACGTGCAGTGGTGGATCGCCTGTGCCACCGCCTGCCGCATCAGCGCCGCCGAACCGACCACACAGTCCAGCCGGGTCGCCGCCACCATCCCGATGATGGTGCGCACCCCCCGCCCCTCGTCACCGACCCGGCGCGCCCACGTCCCGTCGAACTCGACCTCGCTCGACGCGTTGGAGCGGTTGCCCAGCTTGTCCTTCAGCCGCTGGATCGCGAACGTGTTGCGGGTGCCGTCGGGCAGCACCCGGGGCAGCAGGAAACACGTCAGACCCTCCGGCGCCTGCGCGAGGACCAGGAAGCCGTCGGACATCGGGGCCGAACAGAACCACTTGTGGCCGGTGAGCAGGTACTCACCCGGGGCCGCCAGCGGCTCGGCCCGCGTCGTGTTGGACCGTACGTCCGAGCCGCCCTGCTTCTCCGTCATGCCCATCCCGAAGAGCACACCGGCCTTCTGCGCGGCGGGCCGCAGCTCCTGCTCGTACACCGTCGAGGTCAGCAGTGGTTCCCACTCGGCGGCCAGTGCCGGATCGGTCCGCAGCGCGGGCACCGCCGCGTGCGTCATCGACAACGGACAGCCGTGTCCCGCCTCCGCCTGCGTCCACACCAGGAAGCCGGCCGCCCGCCGCACATGACCGGCCGGCCTGCCCCAGGCGTCGGTCAGACCGGCGGAGACCGCATGGCCCAGCAGCCGGTGCCAGGCCGGATGGAACTCCACCTCGTCGATGCGGTTGCCGTACCGGTCGTGGGAGCGCAGCACCGGCGGATTCCCGTTCGCCTGCGCCCCCCACTCCTGCGCCTGCGCGGAGCCGGCGGCCCTGCCCAGCTCGCCGAGCTCGACCCGCGCCGTGGCCAGAAGTTCGGGTGGCATGTGACGTTGCACGGCCTCGGTGAGCGCGAGGTCGGCGGCGAAGACGTCGTAGCCGTTCAGCGGCGGTACCTGGTTGGACACTGTGTGGGTGGTGGCTGCCATGCCGATACGGTAAGGACGTGCAGGCAGCAAACGAAACACCCGAGCGGCCACCGGGGCGGCTCCACCGCGCCCGAGTCCTCTACCGCAACGTATCCAAGCGGCAGATGGTCTGGCAGTTGCTCAAGGACACCATCAACTCGTGCATGGAGTACCGCATTCTGGGACTCGCCGCCGAGGCGGCGTTCTTCACCCTGCTGTCCCTGCCACCGCTGCTGCTCGGTCTGATCGGGCTGCTCGGTTATGTCGACGAGTGGACCAACACCACCACGGTCGCCTCCATCGAGCGGAACATCCTCAACGCCGCGCAGACGGTGCTCAGCGAGCGGGGCGTGAACGACTTCGCCAAACCGCTCCTGGCGGACGTCACCACCGGCGCGCGGCCCGACGTCATCTCGATCGGCTTCGCCATCGCGCTCTGGTCCGGCTCCCGCGCCGTCAACGTCTTCATCGACACGATCACGGTGATGTACGGACTCGACGGCCAGCGCGGCATCGTCAAGACGCGGCTGCTCTCCTTCCTGCTGTACGTCGTCGCGCTGCTGCTCGGCGCCGTCGTGCTGCCGCTGCTCGTGGTCGGCCCGGACAGGGTCGTGGAGTTCATCCCCTGGGGCACCGAGCTCATAAGCGTGCTGTACTGGCCGCTGGTGATACTGCTGTCGATCGCGTTCCTGACGACGCTCTACCACGTGTCCGTGCCGGTCCGGTCGCCGTGGATCGAGGACGTGCCGGGGGCGCTGGTGGCGCTCGCGATGTGGGTGCTCGGCAGTTTCCTGCTGCGGATCTACCTCACCAGTACGGTCGAGGGGCCCACGATCTACGGTTCGTTGGCCGCGCCGATCGCCGTCCTGCTGTGGATCGGGATCTCCGCGTTCGCGGTGCTGGTGGGGGCGGCGGTCAATGCCGCCATCGACCGGGTGTGGCCCTCGCTGGCGACGGCCGCCGCGCGCGCGGCCAACGACCGGGTACGGGCGGCCCAGGCCGCGGAGTTCGTGGCCCGGACGCAGGCGGAGAACCAGGACGGCGACCTGGACGACGACGGGGAGGACGACGACGGCGGCAGCCCCTACATGCCGTCCGAGTTCCCGGAACGCTGGTCGAGATTCCTGCCGCCGGACGACGTGAAGTCCCGGCTGCAGCCGAGCCGCGACAAGGAGCCGGACCGGCCGGACCGGCCGGACGGCTCGTCCGGCGGGTGAGGACGTCCGCCGACTGGTCGGGGGATGCGGGTGGGGCGGCCGGTGAGGGTGGTGCGGCCGGGATCGTCGGCGCCGGACTCCCCGGGGGTGCCAGGGTGTTGTCGTCGCGCAGGGCGACGAGATGCGCGCCCGGCGTACGGCGGTCGACCTCGGCCGTGACCGTCGCGCCGCTGTCGGTGACGAGCTCCATCGGTGCCGTCATGACCGCGACCGGGAAGCCGATTCCGTCCGCCGACGAGATGAGCGTGTGAGGCATGGGCGACAGGTACGAGGAGTGGGCGTCGAGGTTCGACGGCGCGACCCTGTGGACGCTGGGCGTACCGGACGGAGCGGCCCATGCGGTGCTGCCGGACGGCTGCATGGACCTGCTCTGGATCGACGGACGGCTGCTCGTCGCGGGACCCGACACCCGCGCCACGACGGCGGCCGTCGGGACCGGCGGGCGGTACACCGGAATCCGCTTCGCACCCGGCACGGCCCCCGCGCTGCTCGGTGCGCCGGCGCACGAACTGCGCGACCGCCGGGTCGATCTCGCGGACCTGTGGCCGGGCGCGCTGGTCCGGGAACTCACCGAGCGCCTGGCACAAGCCCCCGACCCCGCTGCCGGGCTGGAGACCATCGCGCTGAGACGAGCGGTCGACACGGCTGCGCCGGACCCGCTGATGCGGTCCGTCGCCACGCAGCTCGGTGACGGCCGGTCCGTCGCCGACATCGCGTGGACTGTGGGCCTCGGCGCCCGTCAGCTGCACCGCCGGTCACTCGCGGCCTTCGGCTACGGGCCCAAGACGCTCGGCCGGATCCTGCGGCTGCAGCGTGCGCTCGCCCTCGCCCGGTCCGGAACGCCCTACGCCGAGGCGGCGGTCGCGGCAGGCTGCGCCGACCAGGCCCACCTCGCACGGGAGATGCGCGACCTGGCCGGGACGACCCTGACCGCCCACCTGGAGCCTCGTGAGACGCCCGGACGGGCAGCGGGCTCAGAGCCTGTCGGGTGACCTCCGACCGGGCGGCCACGCCCCGGCACGCGCGTTTCCCGCGTCGTCGTCGGTCGCCGATGCTCCTTCCCCGAGCTCTCAGCTGCGTTCGAGCAGGGGAGACCCCATCCGGCTCCCTCCTGCGCCTCAAAACCGCACGCACCGGATCGCGTCCGCCATCCGGTCCGAGGTCAGCCGGCGGGCTCTCAGCCGTTCGCGGCGAACAGCGACACCGCGCAACCGTCCGGGTCGAGGACCGTCGCGTAGCGCTGCCCCCACACCGCGTCCCACGGCTTCAGATGCCCTCGGTACCCGGCGCCGGTCAGGTCGTCGTACACCGCGTCCACCTCCGCCGGGCTGTCGCAGAGGAAGGCGAGTGAGAGGCGCTCACCGCCGTGCGGCGGAGACCATTCGGGATCGAACGAGCGGGTGACCTCCTCGGTGTCCCACAACAGACGCTGCCCGCCCGGGAGCGTCACTTCGGCATGGGGTGCGGATTCCGCGTCGGCGGGGATGTCGAGCCCGAGCCGTCGGTAGAAGGTGAGCGATGCGGCCAGATCCGCGGTGATGATGCCGATCGCGTCCATGCGTGGAGTCATGCTCCGACCGTAGGGCGGCCACCGTCGCGGGTCTTGTAGAAAACGGACATGGACGGTGGACCGCGGGGCCGCAGGGCGTTCTGGGACGCGGGAGCTGCGGGGCCTTCGCCGGCGTGGGCAGGTCCGCGGGCGGGCCTGCCGGGATCATGATCCCCGGCGGGCCCGCCCTGCCTCTCACCCCGCCCCGCCGTCGTGGCGGGCGGTACAGCCCCGCGTCATGGCGGGCGCCACCGCCCCGCCGTCACCGCGACGGGGTGCTCGCCGCGCAGTCGGCGGGCGATGTGCCCGGGTCGGTCAGCGCCAGACCGAGCTGGGCGCGTTCGGTCACCCAGCGGCTCGGGCGGTGACGCGGGTCGCCCGTCGTGCGGTGCAGTGCCCGGTGCAGCTCCAGCATCCGTCCGGCACCGATCCGGTCGCCCCAGGCCAGCGGGCCGACGGGGTAACCGAGCCCGGCCGTCACGGCCAGGTCGATGTCGGCAGGGGTGGCGATGGAGCGCTCCGCGATCGATGCCGCGACCGACACGATCGAGGCGAGCAGCCGCTGAGCGACCGAGCCCGCCGTGTCCCGTACCACCGAGACCGCGTACGCGGCCTCGCCGTCCGCGGCGCGGGCCAGCACGGCGCGGGCGTCGCGCGCGGCGGACGGGTCCGCTGCCGGGGTCACGGCCAGCACCCGGCGCCGGCCGGCCGCGGGCAGCGGGTCCACGCCGAAGGTGCGCCCCGCGGGCAGCCGGTGCGCGGCGACCGCGGAGGCCACCGTGGTGCCCCAGACCGGAACGAGTACGAGGGCGTCGGCGGACGGCTCCGTGCCGGTTTCGACGACGGCGCCCGCCGCGGTCAGCGCCGCGCGCAGCGCGGTCGCGTCCTGGTCCTGCGGTGCGGCGCCGTGGACGAACACCGGGCGGTCGGCGTTGCCCGTGACGGGCGGCTCCGGGGCCGGGCCGGGCGCCTCGGGGCCGTGCTCGTACCAGCCGCGCCCGGTCTTGCGGCCGTGCAGCCCGGCGGCCACCCGGTTCGGGGTGAGGTAGGACGGGCGGAGCCGGTCCGCGTACCGGAACCCCGTCCAGATCGAATCGATCACCGCGGCCGTCACGTCCAGACCCGTGAGGTCCATCAGCTCGAACGGGCCCATCCGCAGCCCGAGCACCTCGCGGGCGACCCGGTCGATGTCCGCCGGGTCGCAGACCGTCTCCTCCAGGAGTGCGAGGGCCTCGGTCACCAGGCCGCGGCCCGCGTGATTGACCAGGAAGCCGGGGGTGTCGGCGACCGTGACCGCACGGTGTCCACAGCTCTCGACGAGGGCGGTGAGGGCGGGCGGGATCTCCGGACGGGTGGCCGCGCCGGGCACCACCTCGACGATCCTCATCAGCGGCACCGGATTGAAGAAGTGCAGCCCGGCCAGGCGCGACGGGTCCTTGAGCGCCGCGGCGATCCGGGTGACCGACAGGGAGGAGGTGTTGGTCGCGAAGACGGCCGTCGTGGGCAGGGCCCGCTCCAGCCGGCCGAAGACCTCCGTCTTGGTGTCGAGGTCCTCCCGCACGGCCTCGACGACCAGTTCCACGTCCGGGCCCGCCACCCACGGGTCGTCCAGCGGGATCAGCCGCTCCAGGGCGGCCGCGGAGTCCTCGGCGGACATCCGGCCCTTCTGCACGGCCCGTTCGAGCATGGACCGTACGAATTCCACGGCGGCCGTCACCGCCTCCGTCCGTACGTCGCACAGCTCGACGGTGTGTCCGGCGGTCGCCGCCCACTGGGCGATGCCGCGGCCCATGGCCCCGGCGCCGACGATCCTGATACGCATGGCGGTTGCGGTCCTCTCGGGGTGTGACATGTGATCCTTCCCAGCGAAGATAGACGCGGTCCGGGCCCATGTCCTCGCGAGGCGGCCGCAGTTCGGCCACGGTCGGCGGCGGCACCGTGTCAGCGGCCATTGATTGCCGCCCGATATCGAATTAGGGTCCGATCAAGACGTCTGATCAATGAAACCCATCGGTGGGGCCGGTGACCGAAGGGGCGGACATGGAACTGCGTCATCCGTCCGCGTTCGTCGCCGTGGCGCAGGAATTGCGCTTCGGGCGGGTCACCTTCGGCTTCGCGGGCGCCTCCGGCCACGGGACCCTGCCGCTCCTCACCCGGGCCGTACGCGCCGCCCGCCCCGCCCTCGAACGGGTCATGAAGGGGCGGACAGACGCCGACGTCGCGCTCGACCGGGTCGCGGACGGCTCGCTCGACCTGGGGCCCGTCCGGCTGCCGGTGACCCGGCCGGGAGTGACGCGCCGGACATCGGACCGACTCGGTCGCCGGGTGCGAGGGCCGGCGACAGGCGCCACACGTCATCGAAAGGGCGAAGACGCGCCCCTCATCACCGAAAGGTCACGCCGTGCCCGACCAGCAGCTCGATGTCGTCATCTGTGAACCGCTGCGCACCCCCATCGGCCGTTTCGGCGGAGTGTTCGCCCAGCAGACCCCGGCCGCGCTCGCGGCTCGCGTCATCGCCGAGGTGGTCGCCCGCACCGGGATCGACCCGGCGGCGGTCGACGAGGTCGTCCTCGGGCACTCCTACCCGTCCGCCGAGGCCCCCGCCATCGGCCGGGTCGCGGCCCTCGACGCCGGGCTGCCCGAGACCGTCACCGGCTCCCAGATCGACCGCCGCTGCGGCTCCGGCCTCCAGGCCGTCCTCGACGCCGCGATGCAGATCCGGGCGGGCTTCAGCGATGTCGTCATCGCGGGCGGTGTCGACGTGATGAGCGCCGCCCCGTACTACACGCACGAAGGACGCTGGGGCATCAAGGGCCCCGGCCTCCAGCTCCACGACGCGCTGGCCAGGGGCCGGGTGACCGCGGGCGGCGTCAACCACCCCGTGCCCGGAGGGATGATCGAGACCGCCGAGAACGTACGCCGCGCCTACGGCATCAGCCGCGCCGATCAGGACGCGCTCGCGCTGCGCTCGCAACAGCGCGCCGGCCGGGCCGCCGCGGAGGGGTGGTACGACGCGGAGACCGTCCCCGTCACCGTACGGACCCGCAAGGGCGAGACGGTCGTGACCGCGGACGAGCACCCCCGCCCCGACACCACCGCCGAGCAACTCGCCGCGCTGCGTCCGATCATGGCGAAGTCCGACCCCGGGGCGACCGTCACCGCGGGCAATGCCAGCGGGCAGAACGACGCGGCCGCCGCCTGCCTGGTGACCAGCGCGGCCACCGCCGAACGGCTCGGCCTCCACCCGCTGGTCCGACTGGTCTCCTTCGCCCGCGCCGGGGTACCCGCCGCGACCATGGGCATCGGTCCCGTCCCGGCGACCCGGGCCGCCCTCGACCGTGCCGGACTCACCCTCGCCGACCTCGACCTGATCGAGCTCAACGAGGCATTCGCCGCCCAAGTGATCGCCTGTACACGCGAGTTGGGCCTGGGCGACATCGACCACGAGCAGCGCATCAACGTCAACGGCTCCGGCGTCTCCCTCGGCCATCCGGTCGGCGCCACCGGCGCCCGCATCCTCGCCACGCTCACCCGTGAACTGCATCGCCGCGAGGCCCGGTACGGCCTGGAGACCATGTGCATCGGCGGCGGGCAGGGCCTTGCCGCGGTCTTCGAGCGCATCGCCGCCTGAGGGCCTGCCGGGTGACCTCGGATCGGACGGTGGGCGCGGTCCGGTGCGTGCGGTGTCGGCGGCGAGGGGCACGCCGTGCCTCAGCCGACGTCGGTCCGGGCGCTCGCGCCCCGCTCCGTTTCCAGCGGTACCGCGAGGTGGTCCCACTCCGCCTCCGGGTCGGTCAGCCGGTTGAGCCGGGCCGGCACATCGAACCCGACCAGCAGCACCACGATCACCGTGCCGGCGAACGTGAGCACGGCCAGCGCCTGTCCCAGATCCATCCCGGACGCCAGGTGCGCGCCCAGAACCGGGGCCACGGCACCACCCAGCGCTCCCACGTTGTACGTGAAGCCGAGCGCGGCGCCCCGGCTCGCGGTGGGGAAGTGCCCGCCGATGTACCGGGGCAGCAGTCCGGAGATGCCGAAACTGGTCGCCTGGAGCAGGAAGAGCAGGATGCCGAGCAGCAGCAGATCGTCGTGCACGGCGAAGACCGGATAGACGAAGGCCAGCGAGGCCAGCAGCGTCAGCGCGTACGCCTTCTTCGCACCGATCAGGTCGCCCAGGAAGCCCGCGGCCCAGCAGCCGACCATGGTGCCGAAGCCCGCGAAGTACAGCACATCGGTGACCTGGCCGGTGGTGTAGCCGAGTTCGGTCTTCAGATACGTGGGCAGCAGCGCCTGGATCGGCCACGAGTACAGGAACGCGAAGAACAGCGTCACGATCATCGATAGATACAGCACCCAGCCCCGTTTTCCGCCGAGCTGTACGGCGAACGCGGCGAGCGCGAGTCCCGCGACCACCGAGAGCACCGGAATCATTCCGGCACCGCCCGGGGTGAAGACCAGAAAGAGCGAGACGGTGGCGACGACGATCAGCACCGTGTTGACCGTGGCCCGGACACGGGTCACGAACAGCGGCCGGAACGGATTGGGCCTGGCTCCCTGTTCCGCCACGGTCTCCGTCCACTCCTCGGCCTCCGGCAGCGCGCGCCGCATCCACAGCGCGATGGCGATCGGTATCAGGCCCAGATAGAACATCCACCGCCAGCCGAGCGACGGGACCACCCACTTGTAGACCTGTGCGGCGAGCACCGAGCCGACCGAGAAACCGGAGATCAGGAATCCGCTGGCCCGGCTGCGGAGCCGCGCGGGCCAGCTCTCCATCACGTATGTGGCGCTGGCGCTGTACTCACCGGCCATGCCCATGCCGATGGCGAGCCGGGCCGCGAACAGACTCTGGTAGTTCCAGGCGAATCCGCAGGCGAAGGTGCCGAGCGAGTACAGCAGGATGCTCAGGATCATGGAGAGCTTGCGGCCGTACCGGTCGCCGACGGCGCCGAGCAGCGCACCGCCCAGCCAGCGGGTGATGAACGCACCGGAGATCAGGCTTGCGGCCTGCACCGTGCTCAGGCCGAAGTCGTCACTGATCTCGGTGAGCACGAGCGTGATCAGCACGAAGTCGAAGCCGTCGAGGACGTAGCCGATCCAGGCGGCGAAGAACGACTTCCACTGGGTGCCGCTCACTTCGCGGTACCAGGGGAGCGTCGGAGGTGATGTGGTCTGCACGGTGACTCCAGGATGCGGGACGGCGCTCGCCGTTGAGCGGCCGGCCCGCGTGGTGGGGACAGGTCAGCGCCGGGCGATGCCCGCGACGAAGCGGGCGGTGAGGGCGGTGGGGGCGGTGATGGCGGTGCCGACGACGACGCTGTGGGCGCCGCGTGTCAGGGCCTCGGCGGCTTCGTCGGGCGTGTTGATACGGCCTTCGGCGACGACGGGGACATCGATCGCGGCGGAGAGCTCGGCGACCAGTTCGAGGTCGGGGCCCGTCTGTTCCGGTGTGCCGGGGACGTAGCCGGAGAGCGTGGTGGAGACGAAGTCCGCGCCCTGCCCGGCTGCCGTGATGCCCTCGGCGAGCGTGGAGACATCGGCCATGACCAGGGCTCCGGCCCCGTGGACGGCCGCGACCAGCTCGGCGAAGGACGAGCCGTCGGGGCGCGGCCGGTCGGTGGCGTCCGCGGCGACGACGGCTGCGCCCGCCTCGACGAGCGCCAGGGCGTGCCGGACGGTCGGGGTGATGTAGACGCCCACGTCACCGTCCTTCCACAGACCGATGACCGGCAGATCGACGGCCTCGACGATCGCGGCGACGACGGCCGGTTCGTTGGCGCGGATCGCCGCACCGCCACCCGCGACGGCCGACCGGGCGAGTCGGACGAGGGTGCCGGTCTCCCGCATCGGGTCGCCGGGGGGTGCCTGGCAGGACACGATCAGCCTGCCCTGGAGGGAAGCGGCCAGTTCCTGTGCTGTCATCGAACGGCTCCTGGGTGGTGGAGGGGAAGAGTGGTGGTCAGGGCGGCGGCGCCGAGCACGGCCGCGTCGGCGCCGAACAGCGGCGCCTCGGGTGTCAGCCCGCGCAGCGGCGGCATCAGCTCCGCGGCGAAGGCGGTGGCCAGGGCGTCCCCGTACAGCGGGCCGATCCGCGGCACACCGCCGCCGACGACGACCCGGTCGGGCCCCAGTGCGTTGGCGAGCCCGCCGAGCACATGGCCGGTGGCGGCCGCGCCGACGGTGATGGCACGGACGGCGGCGGCGTCTCCCCGCGCGGCGCGGGCCGCGACGGTTTCGAGCCGGTCCACCGGAGAACCGGCCAGCCGCTCGTAGTGGGCGACGATGCCGGGCCCGGAGGCGATGACCTCCAGATGTCCGGTGGCGCCGCAGGTGCAGGGCAGTCCGGCCGCCTCGGGACTGGGCAGATGGCCCAGGTGCCCGGCGATCCCGGCGGCACCGTGCAGCATTCGCCCGTCGACGGCGATCGCACCGCCCACTCCCGTACCGACCGCCACGAAGAGCAGCGACCCCCGGCCCGGACCGTCCGGGCCCGATGTGACGCGGTCCGGTCCGTCCGCGCCGGAGGACCCGCGACCCGCTTTGGGCCTGGCGGGCTCCATGCGGTCCGGTCCGTCCGCTCCGGCCTCCCGGTGATCCGGCCCGTCCGGTCCGGCCGCGCCCGACGACGGCCCGCGGCCCGTCCGGTGCGCCCGCAGTGCCGCGAGTTCCGGTCCGGCGGTGGCGCGTACGTCGTTGTCGCAGGCCACCGGGGACCCCGTACGGTCCGCGAGGCCGGCGCCCAGCACGGTGCCCGCCCAGCCGCGGATGGAATCGGTGGCGCTGGTGACCACGCCGGTACGGGGATCGACGACCCCGGCCGCCGCGATCCCGATCGCCGTTGCCAGCCGCCCGGGATCGACGGTGGCGGCGGCCCCGGCGAGCGCGTCCAGTACGGCGGTCGCGCCTTCCAGGGCCGGGGTGGGCCGGGTGTGGCGGGCCAGCACCGCGCCGTCCGCGCCGAAGAGCGCGGCTGCGATCTTCGTGCCGCCCAGGTCGAGGCCGATCACGGGGGCGCCGGTGCCCCCGGACGAGGTGGCGGAACTCATCGGACCGGCGGCAGACCGGCGGCGCGCAGACGCCGGGCGACCAGACCGACCGACTCGGCGTTCAGCCGGATCTGCGGGAAGGCGGTGTCGCCGCACTCGATGATGCCGAGCAGGTGGAGCGCCGCCTTGAACGAGCCGAGCGCCGAGGAACTGCGGCCCATGTCCGCCTCCGGCCCGACGTCGACCATGCCGAACAGCTCGACGAGCCGCTCCTGCTCCTTCGCGGCGAGTGCCCAGTTCCCGGCCCGCGCGGCGTCGTACAGCCGCACGTAGCCCGCCGGATCGACGTTGCCGATGCCCGGTACGACACCGTCGACACCGGCCAGCAGGGCGGCGTCCACGGTGAGCTCGGAGCCGGTGAGCACACTGAATCGCGGCGCCGGGCCCTCCTTGCGCCCGTCCCGTCCGCCCAGTTCGACGAGCAGCCGGCGCAGTCCGCCCTCGTCGCCGCTGCTGTCCTTCAGGCCGGCCAGCGTGCCGTCCTCGGCGAGCTCACGCACGAGCGCGGCGGAGAGCTTGCTGTGCACGGCGACCGGGATGTCGTACGCGAACAGCGGCAGATCGACCTCCGCGCGCAGCCGCCGGAAGTGCTGGGCGATCTCCTTGCCGTGGGTACGGGTGTAGAACGGCGCGGTCGCGACCAGGGCGTCCGCGCCCAGTTCCGCGGCGGACCCGGCGTGCTCGACGACGCGCGCAGTGGTGGTGTCGATGACACCGGCGAGCACCGGAACCCTTCCGTCGGCCACGTCGACCACGGTCTTCAGTGCCGTGGCGCGCTGCTCATCGGTGAGGTAGGCGACCTCGCTGGTGGAGCCGAGCGCGAACAGCCCGTGCACCCCACCGGCGACGAGATGCTCGACGAGCCGGGCGAGGGACGAGGTGTCGACCTCCCCCCGGGAGTCGAGCGGGGTGCAGACCGGCGGGACGACGCCGTGCAGCGGTTCGGTCAGAGACATGTGAGGGCTCTCCAGCTTGGTCGAAACGCCGATCCGCGGCCCCGGGCGGCTACACGGATCGAGACATGAGACGTAAGATGTCCTATGTCTGGCCTCACCTTAAACAGATGCTCCTGCGACCGGTCAAGGGGCAATCGCACCTCAGGAGGACGTTGTGGTCCGCCCCACCATGGCTCAGGACATAGAGCGCCGGCTCAAGGAACTGATCCTGGAGCGCAGACTCGCCCCCGGCGACGCCCTGCCCACCGAGGCGGAGCTGATGGAACTCTTCGGCGTCGGACGGGTGTCGGTGCGCGAAGCCCTCAAAGCGCTCCAGGCCGTCAACGTCGTGGAGATCCGCCGAGGCTCCGGCACCTTCGTCGGCTCGCTCTCCCTGTCACCCTTCGCCGAGGGGCTCGCCTTCCGTGCGGCCGTCCGTCACCGGCAGGGCGAACCGGGCCTCTACGAGCTGATGAAGGTGCGGGAGGTCCTGGAGGCGGGCCTGATCGGGTCCGTCTCGGCCGGTGTCCCCGACGAGGACCTCGAAGTGCTGCGTGGCCTGGTCGCGCGGATGGAGGAGGAGGCGCGCGACGGCGGCCGGGTGGCGCGCGACACCGACCGCGCCTTCCATCTCGCGCTCTACGCCTCGCTCGACAACCATCTGCTCAGTGAGGTGCTGGACGCCTTCTGGGCGGCCATGGACCGGGTCCGCGAAGACCTCGACGACGGCCATCAGGACCCTGCCGCCACGTGCGCACAGCACCGGGAGATCGTCGCGGCGGTCGCGGCGGCCGACGGGGAACGCGCGGTGCGTGCCATGCGCACCCACTTCGACGGCATCCGCACCCGACTGGAGCCGGTGGCCGGCCGGTAACGGGTGACCGGGGGCCGGTCGCCCGGGACCCGCGGAGGTCCGGTGGCCGGACGTCGTCACGCCCTGGAGCGCCGGCCGTCGGGCGCCGGCCTCCCGGAGCCTGCATCGGCCCGGTGGGGTGGCGGTGAGAGGGCGACACGGGGTCGCCACCGTCACCGCCCCGCGCCGGCCCCCGTGATCGCGGTGACCGCCATCCGTACCGCCCGCTCCGTCACCGCCGCATGGTCGTCGCCCGACTCGATCGCCGTCGTGGCGGCGTTGACGATGCCCTGCAGCAGCAGCGCCGTGCGCCGTGGATCCTCCTCGCCCAGGTCGGTGAGCGCGTCGATCAGCGGAGTGAGCAGCTCCCGGTGGGCCCGCACCGCGCTCTCCCGCACCACCGTCGCGTCCCGGACCCCGGCCAGCGCCTGGGCGATCCGGTGTTCACCGCTGCGCACCAGCTCCAGCTGGGACGACACATAGGCGGCGATCTTCTCCTCGGGCGTACCGGCCGCCGACATTCCGGCCCGGATGGCGTCCGTCCAGCGCGGCATCGCGTCCTCCACGACGGCGGCGAGCAGCTCGGGGCGGCCGGGGAAATACTTGTACAGGCTGTTGCGGGCCAGGCCGGTGGCCCTGGCGACCGCCGTGAAGGTCACGTCCTCGGCGTCGCCGCCCTCCAGCAGCTCGCGCGCCGCCCGCACCAGGGCCAGCCGCTGCTGGGCGTGGTGCTCGACGACCGTGGCGGCTCTGATCCTGGGCACGGGCCCAGTCTAGAAGCCCCGCGCCCTGTCGACCCCCACTTGGCGACGCCGCGTCCCCATCATCTATGTTGGCGACACATCGTCCCTAACATCCATCGAAGGGAACCGCTGTGTTCCTCGCTCTGCTGGAGCTGCGCGCCGCCCGAGGGCGCTTTCTGCTCATGGGATCCGTCGTGGTGCTGGTCGCCGCACTCGTGGGCATCGTCTCCGGCTTCACCACCGGCCTCGGCGACGACACCATCTCCGCGCTGCGCCGGCTTCCGGCCGCGCAGCTGGTGTTCTCCTCCGACGCCCGGTCCGACCAGTTCGCCCGCAGCCTCCTCGACGAAGAGACGGCCGCCGCCTGGCGCAAGGACGCGAACACCGACGCGACCCCGCTGGGCGTCTCCATCACCCGCGGCACGACGAACCGGGGCACCGAGGTCGATCTCGCCGCCTTCGGAGTCGAGCCCGATTCCTTCCTCAGCCCCTCCGTCACCCGGGGCCACGGCCTCGCGCACGCGCCGGCGGACAGCCTCGTGATGTCCGCCAAGCTCGCCGACGAGGGCGTACGCGTCGGAGACATCCTGGTCATCGACCGGCTCGGCATCAGGCTGCACGTCGTCGGAGCGACCGAACGCTCCAGCTACGGCCATGTGGCCGCCGCCTACGTGCCGTTGAAGACCTGGCAGCGCATCCGCTTCAGCACTCCGGGTGCGCCGGCCTCGTCCGCCGTCGCGATCCCCGACCAGTTCAGCGCCCTGGCCCTGCGCACTCCGGCCAAGGCCCCGACCGCCGAACTCGACGCGCGGCATTCCACCACCACGCTCACCAAGGAGAAGGCGTACGAGGCCGCGCCCGGCTACACCGGTGAACGCGTCACCATGAACTCGATCCAGGTCTTCCTCTACCTGATCGCACCCCTGGTGGTCGGCGCCTTCTTCGCCGTATGGACCGTGCAGCGCCAGCCCGAACTCGCCCTGCTGCGTGCGCTGGGCGCCTCGCGCCGACGGCTGCTCGCCCACACCGTGCTCCAGGCGGCCCTCGTCGTCGTCCTCGGCACCGCCGCGGGCGCCGTACTGGCCGGAGCGGTCGGACTGCTGGTCGGTGAACAGGTGCCGTTCAGCCTGCCCGCCGCCACCCTCGCCGCCACCATGTGCACCGTCGCGGCCGTCGGCCTCGCGGGCACCGCCCTGACCCTGCGCCGGGTCACGAGAGCCGACCCGCTGACCATGCTGGGAGCCAACCGATGAGCCTCGAACTGAGCGGCGTCACCGTCGCGTTCGGCCGTGCCGATGCCCGTACGACCGTCTTCGACGGCCTCGACGTCACCTTCGAACCGGGCCGGATGACCGCCCTCGTCGGCCCGTCGGGGTCCGGCAAGTCCACGCTGCTCGCCGTCGCGGGCGCCCTGCTGCGGCCCACCGCCGGACAGGTCCTGCTGGACGGTGAGGACCTCGCCGTGCTCTCCGACGCCCAGCGCGCCAAGGTGCGCCGGGAGCGCATCGGCTACATGTTCCAGAGCGGCAATCTGCTCTCCGGCCTGGCCGCCGTCGAACAGCTCCTGGCCGCCGCCTACATCAGTGGCGAACGGCCCCGCGCACACCGCTCCCGCGCCGAGGAGGCGTTGACCGGGGTGGGCCTCGGCCATCGACTGCGCCACCGTCCCGAACAGCTCTCCGGCGGCGAACGCCAGCGCGTCGCACTGGCCCGTGCGCTCTTCCTCTCCCCGAAACTGCTGCTGGTCGACGAACCGACGGCGGCTGTCGACCGCTCGCAGGCCGGCGAACTGGCCGAACTGCTCGCCGAACGCACCCGGCAGGATCACTGCGTCACGGTCGTGGCCACGCACGACCCGGCCGTGGCGGACGCCGCCGACCGGGTCGTGGACATGGCCGAGCTGACCGCCGCCGCGGCGGCGTCCGCACGGCCCGCCCGCTGAAGGCCCGAAGGGCGCTTCGGGCCTTACGGCCAGGTGCACGACAGAGAGTGGATCGGCGAGCGGCGTCATGCGGCTTCGGATCCGAGCGGAGGAGGGAGGCGACGCGCAGCGTCGTCGGCCGACGACAACGCCGGAGGCGAAGCCGCACGGCGCCGGGATCCCGCTCGCCGTCGTGCACCAGGCCGTTACGGGGTCACGGTCGCCGTTGCGCTGCCTGACGCCTGAAGCCCGCCCGTGCGGTAGGTCGCGGTGAGGGCGGCGCTGCCCGAGGCTCCGGCCGCCACGGTGACCGGAACCTTGATGTTCGCGCCCTGGCCCGGGTTCAGGGCGGGCGCGGTCGTCTGCTTCGCCGTCCAGCCGGACGGCACGGTCAGATCGACGGTGCCCGCCCCGCGCCGCACGTCCATCCGGTTGACGACACGGACCGTCACCGTCGTGTCCGTGCCCGCCTTCAGGGGCGTGGGCGGGGTGATCGTGATGTCCGCACAGGTGCCGCCCAGCCACTTCAGATCGAACGAGGCGTACGTGATGTGCGTGTAGTCGGCGCGCTCGTAGAGCAGGCCGAGCCGTCCGTCGGGGAGCCGGGTGAGCGTCGAGTAGGCCGCGGAGCCGGGGTCGACGACCTTCCTGATCGGCCAGGTCCTGCCGTTGTCGCAGGACATCTTCACCGTGAGGTTGCGCCGTGCCGAGGCGTCCTCCGTGTTGCTGAACAGCAGCCACGACGACTGCGGGTTCGACGCGGGGGCGTCGGCGTTGTAGCGCATCACCGACGCGTTGTCGGCCGGGTCGGTCAGCTGGGTGTCCTGGGTGAAGGGGGTGTAGTTGACGCCGCCGTCGGTGGAGTAGGCGATCGTCCGGTACGGCTTGGAACGGTTGTTGAGCATGATCCTGCCGTCGGACAGTTCGACGGTCTTGTTCTCGTCGCCCCCGGGACCGACCGGGTTGCCCATCTTCCAGGTCTCGCCGTGGTCGTCGCTGTACGCGCTGGCCGCGTAGTTGGCGCCGTCGATCCGGACGGCGTACTGCTGGATCAGCCGGCCCTCGTACGCGCCCTGCCGCACCTGGATGCCCTCGCCGGAGGCCGCGAACATGCCCGCCCAGGCGGGGTTCTTGATCTGCTTGGTGATACGGCGATGGGTCCACGTCAGCCCGTCGTCGTCGGAGTAGCTGTAGTCGGCCTGGATGATGTTCGGGTCGTTCTCGTCGTTGCCGGTGCCCGAGCCGAAGAAGCCCTGGTTCACCGAGGCCGCGTAGAAGAGGAAGATCCGGCCGGTGATGCGGTCGACGAGCAGGCTCGGGTCGCCGTAGCCCTGGGGCGCGGCATCCTTGCGGACCACCTGTTGCGGCTGCCAGGTCACGCCGCCGTCGGTGCTGCGGCGCAGCACGACGGAGATGTTGCTCGGCAGGTCGCCGAGGGTGGGGCGGGCGTCGTAGGCCGCGAGGACCGTGCCCTTCGTCGAGGTGGTGAGCGCCGGGATGCGGTAGTGGGGCGAGCCCACCCCGTCGACGGTCAGGTCCTGGGAGGTCAGTGCACCGGGGGCGGGCGCGCCGTGGGCGGTGCCGGCCGCGGTGGCCACCAGCATGGCGGCGCTGAGCAGGGCGACGGAGACGTTTCGCTGCATGGACGATCTCTCTTCTCGGAAGGAGTGATGCTTCTCGGAAGGGCGGAGAATCTGTGGAACTCCCCGCGAGGCGGGGGAGGGGCCCGCCGGGCGGGGCGCGGGGAACAGCCGGTGCCGCGCTACGGGATGTGCAGCGAGCAGACCCGGCTGCCGATGTCGAAGACCCGCAGATCTTCGATCATCTTCAGGGCGAGGCGGTGGTGGCCCCGCTCGTTGGGGTGGAGGCCGTCATCGAGCAGGGGGAGCGGGACCTGTCCGCCGTTGCCGCTCAGCCAGTCGGTGTAGTGGTCGACGAACACGACGCCCTCCTGCGCCGCGACCTCGCCCATCACCTGCGCGTACTGCGAAAGCCCCACCCTGCCGGGCCACTTCGCCGGATCGACCGGGTTCGGCGACTGGAGCACCGGAACGGGTGCGCCGGGCAGCGCGCGTACCGAGCGCACCAGCGAGACGAGGTTCGCCCGGTAGACCTCCGGGCCGAGGCCGGCCGTCGCGATGTCATTCGTACCAATCATGATGGAGACGACCTTCGGGGAGAACGCGGTGACCCGTTCCCCGAACCGGGCGACGAGTTCGGCGCTGGTGGCGCCGCTCACGCCGGAGTCGATCACGAAGTCCCGGTTCTTCGGCTTGCCCAGCTCCCAGCGGACCCGCTCCGTCCAGTGCTCCGGGTAGCTGCGCCAGCCGTTGGTGTGCAGGGCGCCGTGGGTGATGCTGTCGCCGGTGACGACCCAGCTGGCGGGCGTGTCGCTGTTGAGGATCGTGGAGATCCGGCCCAGGTCGGCGAGGTCGGGGCGGGGGCTCTGTGCGACCAGTTCGGACGCGTCGAGCACCCGGTCCCAGACCGCGGCCCGTTCGATCGTGCCGGTGCAGAACCACTCGCCACCGGGGTGGTCGCTGTCCAGGTTGCGCCCGAGGGCGAGTGCGCTCAGCCCGGAGGCATGGCCGAAGAAGGAGTGCCGGGCCGTCTCGAACACTGTGCGCCCGCCGGCGTGCAGCCGGGTGCCCGACGCGTCGACGGTGACGGCGACGGTGTGGCGCAGACCGTCGTCGTACCGTGTCCTGGTCATGACATTGATGAGTACGGCGCCCCGGTCGCGCACGGAGAACTGCAGGGCGCCGCCGGACAGGTTCAGCGTGATGTTGGAGGAGGGGACGGTCGGGTCGGAGGCGCTGAGCAATGTCATCGCCTCGTTGTGGCTGGTGGTGCGGAAGGTGACGACGATGGTCCCGGTGGTGAGCGGGGCGAGTGCACCGACCCGGTCCGACAGGTCGACGTACTCTCTGCCGTCCAGGTCCACCGGGGTGTCGTGGTCCAGGAGCGGGCCGCTGCCTGCGGCGGCGAAGGCGCGGCTGCCGAGCTGGGTGCCCAGGGCCGCCGCCCCGGCGGCGAGAAGCATGGATCGTCTGCGCACGGAAGAACCTCCGGTCAGGATTGACGGACCCGCTCCGACGGCGGGCCCGCGAACAGAGCCCGCACCCAGGCCAGTTGCTCCCGCTGGTGATGCGCCGTTCCGCCCTCGTGCCCGTTGAACTCGTAGACCCGGACGTCCTTCGGTCCCGCGTAGTGGTTGTAGGCGGTGAAGCAGGTGGAAGGCGGGCAGATCTCGTCCATCATCGCGATCGAGAACAGTGTGGGAGCGGTGGCACGGGTGGCGAGCAGTGCGGCATCGAAATGCGCCAGGGTGGTGAACACCGTCCCGGCGCGGTCGCGGTGGAGCTTCAGATACTCGGCGATCTCGGTGTACGGCGGCCGGCCCGAAATCTCAGCGGCCCGCCGGAAGTTGCAGAGGAACGGCACATCCGGCATCACTCCGGCCAGCCCCGGCACAAGACCCGACACGGCCAGGGCGATGCCGCCGCCCTGGCTGACTCCGGTGACGACGATCCGGGCGGGATCGACCTCGGGGTGGGTGCGCATCGCCTCGACGCAACGCACCGCGTCGGTGAACACCCGCCGGTAGTAGTACGTTTCGGGGCTCTCGACGCCGCGGGTGACGAAGCCGGGTACGGTGCCTGCCGCGCCGGCGTCCGTGTCGGCGGTGGAGCCCGACGCGGCCGACCAGCCCTGACCGCGGGTGTCCATGATCAGATGCGCGTATCCGGCGGACACCCAGAGCAGATTCTCGTGGGCGAAGCCGCGTCCGCGACCGTAGCCGAGGAACTCGACGATGCAGCCGAGCGGCCCGGTGGATCCGGCGGGCAGGTGCAGCCAGCCATGGACCGGTCGCCCGGCGAAGCCGGGCAATGTCACATCGTACGTACGGATCCGGTCGAGCCCGGTGTCGACCGGTGAGAACACCGGCTTTCCCGCCGGACCGGTTCCGCCGACCGCGGGTGTCGCGTCCAGGGTGCTCGACCAGAAGGCGTCGAAACCGACAGGAACAGGCAGTTCGGGCCGGTAGTCGAGGCAGTCGGCGAGTGAGAGGTCCGTCAACGGCATGGAGGTGCCCTCCTGGGGGTGCAACCGCGGTGCTGAACGCCGGGCATCGAGACAGAAGACGTCAGATGTCCTATCGGCACACGGACCCTAGGCAGCGCTCGCGGCGGCCGTCAAGGGCCCCACCCCGCCCGGATCCGCCCCGGTGGGGCCCTGGAGCTGCATCGCTCCGGGAGGAGCGGCGGTCGGGTCAGCCGGAGGTGTTGTCGCGGGCGCGGGCTTCCGAGATCCGGCGCCTGACCGGGGCGTAGTGCTCGCCCAGTGCCTTGAGGAAGCCGTTGATGTCCCCGGCCCGCGCGGCGTCCACGATGTTCTGGTGCGCCGCGATCGTCGCCGTCTCGTCGGCGTGCGTGAATCCGTCGAGGTGGGGCGCGACGATCGTGTACACGTCCCAGAACGCCATCGAGAGCTGGCCGATGAGGTCATTGCCGAGCGGAGCGACGAGCAGGGCGTGGAAGGCCCGGTCCGCCGCCACGAAGCCGTGCCCGTCCTGCGCGCCGGTCTCGCGCATGGTGGCGACCAGTGCGTCCAGCGCGTCGAGCTGCTCCGGGCTGAGCAGCGAGACGATCCGGTCGGCCATCCCGCGCTCGAAGAGCTCACGCACGTCGACCAGGTCGGCCATCACCTGGAAGTCGTCGTCGGGGGAGAGCAGGCCGCGGAAGGTCAGGCTCTCCACGAGCGCGGACAGGCTCAGCCTGCCCACGTAGGTGCCGTGCCCGTGCCGTACCTCAACGATGTCCAGCGCGTTGAGGATCTTGACCGCCTCGCGGACGCTGGAACGGCTCGCGCCGAGGGCCTCGCACAGGGCCGGCTCGGTGGGCAGCGGATCTCCGGGGTGGAGTCGCTTCTCGAGGATGTAGCGCTTGATGCCCTCGACGACTTCCTGCCGAAGCAGCTGCCGGCCGGGCCTCGTACCGGACATATGTGAACTCCCCACCTCTTGACCCCTCTCGATTGTCAAGCTACGTTCCCACGCTATCAAGGCATCAGACATCTGACGTCTGATGCTTTGGTTCCTGATCCTCGTGATCCCTGCGTTCCCACGCCTGTTCCCACCCCTACGTTCCACGTTCCTGGAGGACCCGTGCCCGAGCTGAGACCAGCCGGTGTCGAGCGCCGCACCTTCCTGCGTTACACCAGCGCCGTCGGTGCGGCGGCCGCCATCACGGCGAGCCTTTCCGCCTGTGGCGGACCGTCATCGACCGCCGAGGGCACGGCGGGCAAAGGCAGCGGCAACGGCCTCATCGAGGCCGGTCTCTCGTACCCCCTGTCGACCGGCTTCGACCCGATGATCACCTCGGGCGCGACTCCGTACGCCGCCAATATGCACATCTTCGAAGGCCTCGTGGATCTCGATCCCGCAACGCTCGTGGCCCGCCCCGCACTCGCCACCGAGATGCCGAAGAAGATCAACGCCACCACCTACCGGGCCACGCTCCGCAAGGGCGCGACCTTCCACGACGGATCGCCGGTCACCGCCGAGGACGTGGTGTTCAGCTTCGAACGCATCCTGGACCCGAAGAACGCCTCGCTGATGGCGCAGTTCGTGCCTTTCATCGACACCGTGAAGGCCGTCGACGCCGACACGGTCGAGTTCAAGCTCAAGTACCCCTTCGCGCTCTTCCCGTCCCGCATAGCCGTGGCCCGGATCGTCCCGAAGAAGATCGTCGAGCCCGATCCCAAGGCCTTCGACGCCAAGCCGGTCGGTTCCGGGCCGTACCGGTTCGTCGAGGCGACCCGGGAGGACAAGATCGTCTTCGAGGCGTACGACAAGTACAACGGCGCCCACCCGGCCAAGGCCGAGAAGATGATCTGGCGCCTGATGTCGGACCAGTCGGCCCGCGTCAGCGCCATGGAATCGGGCCGCGTCCAGGCCATCGAGGACGTCCCCTACATCGACGTCAAGCGCCTCGCGGGCTCCTCGAAGACCGAGTCCGTGCAGTCCTTCGGCCTGCTCTTCCTGATGTTCAACACCGCCGACAAACGGTTCGCCGACAAGCGCGTGCGCCAGGCGCTGCACTACGCCCTGGACACCGAGAAGATCATCTCCACCGCCATGGTCGGCAACGCCGCCCCGGCCACCGGATACGTCCCCGCCACCCATCCCGACTACCACAAGGCCGCCACGGTCTACACGCACGACGTGGCCAAGGCGAAGCAACTGCTCGCCGACGCGGGCGCCAAGAACCTCTCCTTCACCGTCCTCACCACCGACACCGGATGGGTCAAGGACATCGCCCCGCTGCTGAAGGAGAGCTGGGAGGCGGCGGGCGTCGAGGTCACCCTCGACATCGCGCAGTCCCCGGCCCAGTACGCCAAGGTCGACAAGGGCGCCTTCGACGTGCTGGTCGCCCCCGGCGACCCGTCCGTCTTCGGCAACGACGCCGACCTCCTGCTGCGCTGGTTCTACTACGGCTTCTGGCCCGAGAGCCGCTACGGCTGGGGCAGGTCCGCCGCGTACAAGAAGGTCAGGCAGACCCTCGACAAGGCAGCCCAGGCCCCCGACGACGCCAGGCGCAAGGAGCTGTGGGGCGAGGTCACCGACCTCGTCGCCGACGAGGCCGCGCTCTACCCGATCCTGCACCGCAAGCTGCCCACGGCCTGGAACGGCAAGGCCCTTTCGGGCTTCGAGCCGCTGCCCACCACGGGCCTTTCCTTCCTGGACGTCAGCCGCGCCTGACCGGCTGCGGCCCCGGCTCCGGCCCCGCGTCCAGGCGCCCGATCGTCCGGTCCGGGACATCTCCTCGACCCAGGTGTCCCGGACCGTCAGCCCGCCCAACCGCAAGGAACCCGACGATGGTTGCTTTTCTCCGGCTCGCGCTGCGCCGCGTCGCGATGATGCCGGTGATGATCCTCGGCATCGCGCTGCTCGTCTTCGTGGTGCTGCAGTTCTCGCCGGTCGACCCGGCCTTCAACGCGCTCGGGGAGAGCGCCACCCCCGAGGCACGTGCGGCGTTCGCCGAGGCCAACGGTCTCAACGACCCGCTCCCGGTCCGCTACTTCCACTTCCTCGGTCAGCTGCTCCACTTCGACCTCGGGACGACCGTCCCGCCGAGCCAGCCCGTACTCGACCGGATCACGGCCGCCTTTCCGCTCACGCTCCAGCTGACCCTCCTCGGGCTGATCCTCGCGGTGGTCCTGGCCGTCCTGTTCGGTGTGGTCGGCGCCATGTACCGGGACCGCTGGCCCGACCAGCTGTTCCGGGTGCTCTCCATGGCCGGGGTCGCCATCCCGTCGTTCTGGCTCGGTGTGCTGCTCATCCAGCAGTTCGCACTCAACACCCGGATCTTCCCGACCGGTGGATACACCAATCCCGCCGACTCGGTCAGCGGCTGGCTCACCACCATGGCGCTGCCCGCGATCTCGCTCGCGCTCCCGGTCTCCGCCTCCCTCGCCCGACTCGTACGGACCTCGATGGTCGCCGAACTCGACCGCGACTACGTCCGGACCGCCCGCGGCAACGGCCTCCCGCCGCTGCTGGTGATCCGCTCGGTGCTGCGCAACGCGCTCGTCACCCCGCTGACCGTGCTCGGCATCAAGGTCGGATACATGCTCAGCGGCGCGGTCGTCATCGAAGCGATCTTCGACCTGCCCGGCATGGGCAAACTCATCCTCGAAGGTGTCACCGGAGGCGACGTCGCCCTGGTCCAGGGCACCGTACTGACCATCGCCATCGCCTTCCTGGTGGTCAACGTCATCGTCGACCTGCTCTATCTGCTGGTCAACCCGCGCATCAGGACGGTGTGACATGTTCGCCACCGGCCGTCTGGCCAAGAAGCTCTCCCGACCGGGCATCGCGTTCCGCGCCCTCCCGGTCACCTCCCGCATCGCCCTCGGTGTACTGATCGTCGTCGTCCTCGGCGCCGTCCTCGCCCCGCTGTTCACCCAGGACCCACTGACCACCGGCACCCCGGTCCAGGCCCCCGGCGCAGCCCACTGGTTCGGCACCGACCGGGCCGGCCGGGACGTCTTCGCCCGGGTCGTGCACGGCTCGCGCTACTCGCTGATCATCGGCCTCGGCGCGACCGGCTGCGCCCTGGTCGCCGGCGCCCTGCTCGGCTCCGTCGCCGCCACCTCGCGCAGACTCGGCGACGAGTCCGTGATGCGCACGCTCGACGTGGTGATGTCGTTCCCGCCGATCGCACTGGCCGCCGTCCTCGTCGCGGTCTTCGGCACCAGCATCCCGGTGATCATCTTCACCATCGCCTTCGTCTACACCCCCTCGCTGGCCCGTGTGGTCCGCGCCAACGTGCTGTCCCAGTACGGCGAGGACTACGTCGCCGCCGAGAAGGTCATCGGTGCCCGACGCGGCTACATCGTGCTCCGCCACGTCGCCGTCAACTGCATGGCCCCGGTCATGGTGTTCGCGACCGTCATGGTCGCCGAGGCGATCATCTTCGAGGCCAGCCTCTCCTTCATCGGTGCCGGAGTGCAGGACCCCGACCCGAGCTGGGGCAGCGTCCTCGCCTACGGCCGGCAGATCCTCCTGGCCGGCGGCTGGTGGGCCACCTTCTTCCCCGGTCTCGCTCTGCTGATCACCGTGCTGGCGCTCAACATCCTCTCCGAGGGCCTCACCGATGCCTCCGCCGCGCCCAGAAGCGCCAAGGCGGCCGTCGACCCCGCCACGGACCCCGCACCCGACCCGGTCGAGGCCACCTCCACCGTGGACATCGACGCCGCCCTCACCAGGCTCGCGGACCGCGTCAACGCCACCGAGCCGTCCATCGACCCGGTACGGAAGGACGCCGCCGAGCTCCTCGTCGTACGGGACCTGGCGATCCGTTTCCCCGACCGCTACGGCCCGGTCCCCGTCGTCGACTCGCTGAACTTCACCGTCCACGAGGGCGAGACCCTCGGCCTGGTCGGCGAGTCCGGCTGCGGCAAGTCGATCACCAGCCTCGCCGTCATGGGCCTGCTCGCCCGCAACGCCGAGGTCAGCGGCGAGATCCTGTACCGGGGCCGGGACCTGCTGCGGCTCTCCCCGAAGGAACGCCGCGCCCTGATGGGCCCGGAGATCGCGATGGTCTACCAGGACGCGCTCTCCTCCCTCAACCCCTCGGTCCTCGTCGGTACCCAGCTGCGGCAGCTCACCTCGCGGGGCGGTACCAAGTCCCCCGCCGAACTCCTCGAACTCGTCGGTCTGGCACCCGAACGCACCCTGCGCAGCTACCCCCACGAGCTCTCCGGCGGGCAGCGCCAGCGCGTCCTGATCGCCATGGCGCTCTCCCGCAACCCCCGCCTGCTCATCGCGGACGAACCGACCACCGCCCTCGACGTCACCGTCCAGGCCCAGGTCGTGGAACTCCTCGTCGAACTGCGCGACGAACTCGGCTTCGCCATGGTCCTCGTCTCGCACGATCTCGCCCTCGTCGGCGACCTCGCGCACCGTGTCGCGGTGATGTACGCGGGGCGCCTCGCCGAGATCGGCGCCACCCGTTCCGTACTCACCGACCCCACCCACCACTACAGCCGGGGCCTGCTCGGATCGGTCGTCTCCCTGGAGGCGGGCGCCGACCGGCTGCACCAGATCCGCGGCATCGTCCCCGCACCGCAGGGCTTCGGTACCGGCTGCCGGTTCGCCTCGCGCTGCGCCGCGGCCACCGAACTGTGCCGCACCACCGCACCCGAGCTCACCGCACGCGGCGCCGCGAAGGACCACGGCTTCGCCTGCCACCACCCGGCGAAGGCCGCACAACTGGAAGGGAGCGCCCTGTGATCAGGCTCGACGGCGTCCACGTACGCCACAAGGCACGCAGCGGCGGAGTCTTCCGCCGTGATGCCGTGCACGCCCTCACCGACGCCACCCTGGAGGTCAAGCGCGGCGAGATCGTCGGCCTCGTCGGTGAGTCCGGCTGCGGCAAGTCCACGCTCGCCCGGGTGCTGACCGGTCTCCAGAAGCCCACCGAGGGCGAGGTCCGCTTTCACGGCCGCGACCTGTGGGAGATGTCCGCCGCGCAGCGCCGCGACGAATTCGGCTCCGCCGTCGGCGTCGTCTTCCAGGACCCGTCCACCGCCCTCAACCCCCGGCTCACGGTCCGCCAGATCCTCCGCGACCCCCTCGACGTGCACGGACGGGGCAGCCGGGACGCGCGCGAGGCACGTGTCGAGGAACTCCTCGATCTGGTCGGCCTGCCCGGCCACACGCTCGCCGCGCTGCCCGGACAGCTCTCCGGCGGCCAGCGCCAGCGCGTCGCCATCGCCCGTGCCCTCGCCCTCGAACCGGAACTGATCGTCGCCGACGAACCGACGTCCGCGCTCGACGTCTCCGTCCGCGCCCAGGTCCTCAACCTCCTCGTCGACCTCCGCGAACGCCTGGGCCTCGGCATGGTGTTCATCTCGCACGACATCCAGACCGTGCGCTACCTCGCCGACCGCCTTGCCGTGCTCTACCTCGGCCGGATCGTCGAGGAGGGGCGGGCGTCCGATGTCGCGGGCGCCCCCGTGCACCCCTACACCGAGGCACTGCTCTCGGCCACCCCCAGCCTGCTGGAGACCACCGAACGGATCGTGCTCACCGGCCCGGTCCCCTCGGCCACCAACCCACCGTCCGGCTGCCCCTTCCGCACGCGCTGCTGGAAGGCGGACGACGCCTGCGCCACGGTCTTTCCCACGGAGTCCTTCGGACCGGGGGAACACCGCTGGCACTGCGTCCACCCCCGTAGCCAGGCCGACCCCACCGGGGACCGGCCGCCCGTACCATCCGCAAGGAGCACCGCATGACCGCCCGCACACCCCGCTACTCCGGAGTGATCCCGCCCGTCGTCACCCCGCTCACCGCGGACGGCGAGATCGACCGGCCCTCCCTGGAGAGGGTCGTGGAGCATCTGCTCGACGGAGGCGTCAGCGGTCTGTTCGCCCTCGGCAGCTCCGGCGAGACCGCCTATCTGACGCCCGGACGGCAGGACGAGGTCATCGAGGTCGTCACGGCCGCCTGCGCCGGTCGGGTCCCGGTCCTCGTCGGGGCGATCGAGACCACCACCGACCGGGCGATCGAGCGGGCCCGCGCCGCCGAGGCGCTCGGCGCCGACGCCGTCGTCGTCACCGCCCCCTTCTACACACGCACCCACCACACCGAGATCGACCGTCACTTCCGGGACGTCGCCGCCGCGCTCGACGTGCCGCTCCTCGCGTACGACGTGCCGGTCTGCGTCCACAGCAAACTCGACCCGGAACTGCTGCTGCCACTCGCCGCGGACGGTGTGCTGGCCGGGGTGAAGGACTCCAGCGGCGACGACGCCTCGTTCCGGCGCCTGGCCATCGGCGCCCGCGAGCTGCCGGAGTTCTCCGTGCTCACCGGGCACGAACTGGTCGTGGACGCGATGATGCTCGCCGGGGCCGACGGCTCCGTCCCCGGGCTCGGCAATGTGGACCCGCACGGATACGTACGTCTCCACGAGGCCGCGGTACGGGGCGACTGGAGCGCTGCCGCGGCGGAGCAGGACCGCCTCGTCGCGCTCTTCGACATCGTCCGCGCGGCCCGTCCCGGCACGGCCTCGGCCACCGCCGCAGGCCTCGGCGCGTTCAAGACGGCTCTCATGCTGCGCGGAATCATCGCCACCCACGTGATGAGCCCGCCGATGCGCCCACTGGACGCGGCCGAGACCGCCACGATCGCCGCCTGTCTGGACCGCGCGGGGCTCGCCCGGGTCTGACAGGTTCCGAAGAACGCACAAGGGTGCGTGGGTACAGCCCCGGCTGTACCCACGCACCTGTCTGTTTCCGCCCGCTACCCACGGCCTCTCGGCCGGATCATGCCGGGCTCGCGTGCGTCAGTTCCGCGTGGCGCGGGCGCGGGTGCGGCGGAGCAGCAGGGCTCCGCCGAGCACCATCGCGGCGCTCGCCCCGCCGGCCAGGCCCAGGTTGGTGTCGGCACCCGTGTGCGCCAGCTGCGCGGTGACCGCACCCCCTGAGGTGGTCGTGGGCTCATTGCCGGGCCGCGTTTCGTCGATGACGGGCGTGGTCGGCGGCGTGACCACCGGCGGCGTGACCACCGGAGGCGTGACCGGCGGAGTGACGACCGGCGGAGTGACGACCGGCGGAGTGACCGGCGGAGTGACGACCGGAGGCGTCACGACCGGGGGAGTGACCGGGGGCGTCACGACCGGGGGAGTGACCGGAGGCGTGACCACGGGCGGAGTGACCGGGGGCGTCACGACCGGAGGTGTGACCGGAGGCGTGACCACCGGCGGCTCGGTGCCCGGCCCGCTCTGGTTCGTGCACTCGTTGCCGAAGGCAGGGTTCAGTGCTCCGACGACGTCGACGGAGTTGCCGCACGCATTGACCGGCACGTCCACGGGAACCTGGACGAGGTTGCCGGACAGCACACCGGGAGATTCGGTCGCGGCGCCTTCGGCGCTCGCTCCCTGGCCCCGACCACCGTTCCCGCTACCGGAATCGTTCCCGCACTTGTTGCCGAACGCGGGGTTGAGCAGCCCGACCACATTCACCGTGTTGCCGCACACGTTGACCGGAACGTGCACCGGCACCTGCACGGCGTTGCCCGAGCCGACGCCTGGCGAACCGACGGCGGCGCCATCGGCGGAGGCGTCCGCGAACGCGTATCCGCCGGCCGTGGTCAGAATGCCTGACGCCGCGGCCATCACCAGCACGCTCTTACTCAAGGCTTTTCGCATTGATTGCCCTTTCTTAGGGACACCTCGCGCGAGCGGATCGCTCGCGGTTCATTCACAAGACAATGGGGCTCATGCCGGGGACATCACCCCGAGGGCTCCCAAGCCACACGCCTGATGACACCCATAACGAGGAGGCGGTGTCGAAGAAACGCGTAATTCGTGGAAGTCTTGTGATCACTCGGACGGATTACGCACGGATGTTCAATCTGATTGCGGGTCTCCGTATTTCGGGTGTCCGACTCGACATGTTTGAGCGAGCCGTTGACGCCATCGCAATATTTCGGCACATGAATGACCGGGCGGTGGCCGGGACACCCATTCGTACTGTTGTCCGTGCGATCTCGGCATTCGAGTGAACGGAGGGAACCAAACGTCCGGTCGCGAGTTGGGCAGGGGGCTCCGGTACTACGGGGCATCCAGTACGAGAAGGGTTAATCGTGATCAAGAAGGTTCTGGCTACGAGTGCGGTGGCCGCCTCCGTCCTAGGCCTGGGCGCGACGCAGGCCATGGCGATCGGCGACGACGGCGGTACGACCTCGGTCAACGGCAACGGAGCCTCGCAGTCCTTCGGCAACGCCGAGACGCACGGTGACGGCAGCCCGCAGTTCGGCCTGGTCCAGGGCAGCCTGAACAAGCCCTGCATCGGCCTGCCGGCCAAGGTCAACGCCGGTTCGCTCGTCGGTCTGGTCCCGGTCGCGGTCCAGGACGTCAACGTGCTGGCCTCGCCGCAGAACCAGCAGTGCACCGAGAACTCCACCCAGGCCAAGGGTGACGAGCCCCTCTCGCACATTCTGAGCGACATCCCCGTGCTCTCCGGCAACGGTGCCGGCAACAGCTGATCCAGCCGCAGTGACAGGCCCGGGTCGCCGGCGTTCCTCCTCCACGCGGCCCGGGCCCGCTGCTGTCGTTTCCCACTGAGGACGTATCGGATTCTCCGATGAACTCGTCCACGGCGGCGAGCGATCGATGTTGCGTCATTCAGGCGATTTTTCGAGAAATTTCTTCTCGGAGGGTTTCGCCTACGGTCTTAAATCGTTACGAATTGCAGCGGCGGAGTTACGAGTGATCAGGACCGCGCTCGTGCGGCACGAAAGACGTGGCCGCCCCGGACTCCGTCGAAGAAAGGGATCAAAGTGAAGTACACCAAGGTTGCCGCCATCGCCGCAGGAACCCTGATGGCGATGGGTGCCGCCGCGCCCGCGTTCGCCGACTCCGGTGCGGATGGCAGCGCCACCAACTCCCCGGGCGTCGCGTCCGGAAACACCGTCCAGGTCCCGATCCACATTCCGCTGAACGTCTGTGGCAACACGGTCAGCGTCATCGGCCTGATCAACCCCGCGTTCGGCAGCACCTGCGCCAACAGCTGATCTCTGGTCGGTCGCGCCGAACGCTCGACGGGAAGGCCCCGGAACGCATCCGATGCGATCCGGGGCCTTCCCCGTTTCCGGTGGTCGTTCGAGTGGCCGTCGAGAAAATGCGATCCCGTCCAGTTGCCGTGTCGCAACCGCATCGTTACCCAAGATGAAAGCGGCAGAAGTCACAGCCAAAGAAGGCTGGTGCGGCGTGGAGAAACGACCGAAAAGAATGCCGCTGCAGAAGGGATCCTGAAAGTGAAGTACGCGAAGTCCGCTGCGTTCGTTGCCGGTTCCGTGGTCGCTCTCGGAACGGCTGCTCCCGCCTTCGCCGTTACCACCGCCACGGCCCCCGATTTCAGCCTCAACGGCGGCGTCAACCAGGTGGTGGAAAGTGCGCCGCAGGCTGTCGACCCGGTCGTCGACACGGTCGGCGGCGCCGCCGACGCGATGCAGAAGAACGGCAGCGTCACCAAGCTGACCGGCCAGGCCGCCGGTGCGGCCAAGGGGGCGGCCCCGCTGATGGGCGGTCTGCCGCTCGGCGGTTGATCCGTCGGACCGCGGTGTTCCCGGCTCGTCCGGGGCACTGGTAATCCTCCGGCGCCGGATATCCGTCGAACCATCTGGCGACAGAAGAATCGTTCGAGTGAATTGGCACAACCATTCCCGTCGCCGTGAGTTGATCAGTGCGCTCCGGACGGGCGAGCAAAAGAAGAACCAGAAGGGTTATTTCGTGATCAAGAAGATTATGGCCTCGGCAGCCGTCGCTGCTTCGATCGTCGGTGTCTCCGCCGCGATCGCCCCGCAGGCCATGGCCGTCGGGAACGACGGTGGTACGACGTCGTTCAACGGCAACGAAGCCGTCCAGTCGTTCGGCAACTCCGCCACCCACGGTGACTGGAGCCCGCAGTTCGCGCTCGTCCAGGGCTCGCTCAACAAGCCCTGCGTCGCCCTGCCGGCCAAGGCCAACGTCGGTTCGGTCCTCGGTGCCGTTCCGGTCTCGGTCCAGGACATCAACGTCCTGGCCTCGCCGCAGAACCAGCAGTGCACGGAGAACTCCACCCAGGCCAAGGGCGACGAGGCACTGTCGCACATCCTCAGCGACATTCCGGTCCTGTCCGGCAACGGCACCGGCAACAACTAAGGGGTGTCCCGCAGTCCCTGGTGGGTCAGCGCGCGGCGTCGGATGCGGGACAACGCTTAAGGCGTGTTTCGAAAGTCCCGCCTGCCAGGCGGCGTCCGGCACGCATGTTCGCTGCATTGTCGGGCTCGCCCCGATACGACCGGTATCGGGACGGCCCTCCGCCTTGCGATCGTACGCACCGGACGCCGCCTGGCCCACCCTGCGGGCGGACGACGCTACTTTCGAAACACGCCCTAGGTGGATGGGTATCCGCATACTGGATGTATGTGGACGTTCCGACAGCGCGGCGAGGCGTCGTAGCTGTCGTCGCGCGCCCGTCAGGGGGTACGGGACAGCCCTTGGGGTCATTGGTTCGGATCGAGCCCGCCGTGATCCGAACGAGAGGCCCCGGGACCGTGAGGCCCGTGCTGCTCGGCGCTGATTGCCCGAACCTGCCGAGAACGGCGCGACGCGCAGCTTCGAGCCTGCCTGTTTGCGGTGCGTGATACACCCGTGGGGTCGGCACATCCACGAGGCAGCCGTTCTTCGGCGGTCCGGATGCCGCCGGCCCCACGTCGTGCGTCCGGGATGCCGTCGGCCCCTCGAAGGGGCGGGCGGACTGGGCCGGTTGCCGTAGTGACGGCGGGCGTCACCCGTCGCACCGGGTAGGGGTCCTGCATGGACGAGTACGACAGCCAGCGGCCCCGCGGCCGGCAACGGCCCGCACAGGACGCCACCCCCATCTACGACCGACTGCTCGCCGAATGGCAGGCGGCCCACGGCGGCCCGGAGCAGAGCCCTTCAGCACGGTCGGACCTCCCCTGTGCGGGAAGCCGTGTCCCCGCCGCCCGTACCTCCGACGAAACCGTCGACGGGTGAGAAGGGGGTGCCGAACTCACCCCGGACCGAACCCGTTTGGGTGGTACCGCGGAACTCGCGCTTCGGCGGTGGGTTGATCAGTACGTTCCACAACGGGACGCTCCGAAAGGTGAAGCGTGATGAAGAAGATGATGGCCGGCGCGGCAGTGGCCGTGTCCCTGGTCGCTCTGTCCGCCGCCGTGGCCCCTGCGGCCATGGCGGTCGGCAACGACGAGGGCACCACGTCGGTCAACGGCAACGACACCGTGGACTCGTTCGGCAACAGTGTGACCCGCGGCGACGCCGGCCCGCAGGTCCAGCTCGTCCAGGGCTCGCTGAACAAGGCCTGCGTCGGCGTTCCGGTCGAGGCCAACGCCGGTTCTCTGGTCGGTCTGCTCGTGCCGGTCGCGGTCCAGGATGTCGACGTCCTGGCCTCGCCGCAGAACCAGCAGTGCGCCGACAACTCCACCCAGGCCAAGGGCGACGAAGCGCTGTCGCACCTCGTCGACGACATCCCGGTGCTCTCGGGCAACGGAACCGGCAACAGCTGACATCCGGTCGAGTGCGTGATGGTGGGCGGACGGCCCCCCTGATCACCCGCACTCCGGTGTGCGGCTACGGCCGAGTGGTGTCCGGGGCGCAGTGCCCGGGCCCGCACACGGTGATGCCCACCGCTCCACGGGGGGTGGTGGGCATCGCCATGTGCGGTGGCGGATCAGCCCAGGCTGCGCACCGGAAGGACACAGTGCGCGGAGGTCATGACGACCTCTTCGTCGGCTGCGAACGACCGCAGCAGTTCCTCACTGACCGGCCGGCCGGGCGCGCCCTCCGGCCAGGGACGCGTGGCGAACATTGCGTTCACCTCTCCCCGTTCCTCGGCCGCGGCCAGCCACTCGGGCGGCACGGGGTACTGGGCGGTGAAGTGAGGCAGCGTCAGGACCGCCTGGCCGGCCTGGACGAGCAGCTTCACCGGGAGGCCGGGGGTCTCGGCCGCGTACACCGGACCGGCGCCGACCGGCAGTCCGCTGCGGTCCAGGGCCACACGCATGGCCGCCTCACCGGCGGCCGGGCCGTCCGTCCCGTCACCGAGCGAGTAGACGAGAAGGAAGGCGACATCGGGTCCGCCGTCGGGGTGTTGGCCGCTCCACCCGATCAGTGTGATCGTGCCCAACCGGGCTTGTGTGAACGTGCCGGTGGCGGTCTGGGGTGAGGTCATGCTCGGCACCCTAACGGCCAGGGATCGGTCATTGTGCTTGTGTATCACCTGATCGAGGGACATCTACGGATATATCGGAGAAATGCGGTCGAGATGCTCTCCTCGTCGCGGCCTGAGAGCGCCGTGAATCAAATGTGTTGACGTCACCTGCGGGACGGGGGCTAAGGTGTGACGCGTTCCGGACGGCGGACAGGAGCCGTCGACCGGTGTCGACCCGCGCTTGAACCAGGAGGTGAGGACATTGATGACTGTCGTTGCGATGGGCGCTGCCCACAACCAGAAGAGCATCGTTCCCACCCCTGTGGCCGTCGGCTGACCTTCACTCAACTTCTCGCGTCCGAAGGCGCGTTGCCGGGGCCACCCTTTGAAGGGTTTCCCTTGTCTTTCCCGACCTCCTGGTCCTCTCCGTCCTTCTCCTCCTCTCTTCAGGGCCTCTCCGCATCGCATCCGCTGTCCCCGTACGGCTGGGACGACGACTGGGCCGCCGTATTCGCCCCGTACGCCGAACAGGGGCTGCTGCCCGGACGCGTGGTGCGGGTGGACCGCGGCCAGTGCGATGTCGTCACCGCGCACGGCACGCTCCGCGCGGACACCGCGTTCGTCGTTCCGCGCGATCCGATGCGGATCGTGTGCACGGGCGACTGGGTCGCCGTCGATCCCGACGGTGATCCGCAGTTCGTACGGACGCTGCTGCCGCGGCGTACGGCCTTCGTCCGCTCGACCTCGTCGCAGCGCTCCGAAGGGCAGGTGCTCGCCACCAATGTCGACCACATCGCCATCTGTGTCTCACTCGCCGTGGAACTGGACCTGGGGCGGGTGGAGCGTTTCCTCGCGCTCGCCATGTCCAGTGCCGGCGGCGATGCGCTGCTGCGGGACGGGACGTCCGCCGCCGACGGCGCCGCCCAGCCGATCGTGGTGCTCACCAAGGCCGATCTGGTGCCGGACACCGCCACGCTGTCGTACCTCGTCCAGGACATCGAGGCCATCGCCCCCGGGGTGCAGGTGCTGCCCGTCAGCTCCGCCTCGGGGGAGGGTCTCGATGTGTTCGCCGCCATCGTCTCCGGTGGTACGAGCGTGCTGCTCGGGGCGTCCGGCGCGGGCAAGTCGACCCTCGCCAACACCCTGCTCGGCCGCGACGTGATGGAGGTGCAGGCCGCCCGTGACGTCGACGGCAAGGGCCGGCACACCACGACGACCCGTAATCTGCTGGTGCTGCCGTCCGGAGGTGTGCTGATCGACACCCCCGGCCTGCGCGGGGTCGGTCTCTGGGACGCGGAGACCGGCGTCGGCCAGGTCTTCTCCGAGATCGAGGAGCTGGCCGAGCAGTGCAGGTTCCACGACTGCGGCCACCGGTCGGAGCCCGGCTGTGCGGTGCTCGCCGCGATCGAGGACGGTTCGCTGCCCGAGCGGCGCCTCGACAGCTTCCGCAAGCTGCTCCGCGAGAACCAGCGCATCGTCGCCAAGACCGATGCCCGGGTGCGCTCCGGAATGCTGCGTGAATGGAAGCGCAAGGGGGCCGAGGGCCGGGCTGCCATGGACGCGAAGCGTGGCCGGATCCGGTAGGGCGCAGCCGCCCGGTCGATGTCCGAAAGCCGCCAGTGTGCTGTCCGGGGGTACCGCACACTGGACGGTGTGATGGACGAACGGACCAGATACGAGGCGGTGAGCAGCCGCGACGCCCGATTCGACGGGGAGTTCTTCTTCGCCGTCGAAACGACCGGCATCTACTGCCGGCCGAGCTGCCCCGCCGTCACCCCCAAGCGGAAGAACGTCCGCTTCTTCCCGACCGCGGCCGCCGCCCAGGGCAACGGCTTCCGGGCGTGCAGGCGCTGCCGACCGGATGCCGTGCCCGGCTCGGCCGACTGGAACGTGCGGGCCGATGTCGTCGGCCGCGCCATGCGGATGATCGGCGACGGCGTGGTCGACCGGGAGGGCGTGCCCGGTCTCGCCCACCGGCTCGGATACAGTTCACGCCAGGTGCAGCGGCAGCTCAACGCGGAGCTGGGCGCCGGGCCCGTCGCGCTCGCCCGCGCCCAGCGGGCCCACACCGCGCGGGTCCTGCTCCAGACGACCGGGCTGCCCGTGACCGAGATCGCCTTCGCGTCCGGCTTCGCCAGTGTGCGCCAGTTCAACGACACGATCCGGCAGATCTACGCCCGTACGCCGAGCGCGCTGCGGACCGAGGCCGGAACGGGGCTGGGAGCCGGGGTACGGGAGGCCCGCACCACCGGGATCCCGCTGCGGCTCGCCCACCGGCAGCCGTACGCCGTCCGCGAGGTCTTCGACCTCCTGGCCGGTGAGGTGCTCGCCCGGATCGAGGAGGTCAACGGGGAGCCCGGGGCCCGAACCTACCGGCGCACTCTGCGGCTGCCCTACGGCACCGGCATCGTGGCCGTGGACGAGCGGTCCGCCGGGGCCTGGCTGGAAGCCCGGATCCATCTCACGGATCTGCGGGACCTGACGACGGCCGTGCAGCGGCTGCGGCGGCTCTTCGACCTGGACGCCGATCCCTGCGCCGTCGACGAGCGGCTCGCCGCCGATCCGGCACTCGCACCGGGCGTCGCCGCCCGCCCCGGGCTGCGCTCGCCGGGAGCCGCGGACCCCGAGGAGTTCGCCGTACGGACGCTGGTGGGCAGGGCCGGGGCGGAGCGGCTGGTCGAGACGTACGGGAAGGTCCTCGACATCCCCTGCGGCGGGCTCACGCATGTGTTCCCCGAGCCCGGGGTGCTGGCCGGCGCGGTGGACGAGCCGGTGCTCCGGGCACTGACGACCGCGCTCGCCGACGGGGACGTACGGCTCGACGCGGGCGCGGACCGCGAGGAGGCCGAGCAGGCCCTGCTGCGGCTGGGGATCGGCCCGGTCGCAGCAGCGCTCATCAGGATGCGGGCGCTCGGTGACCCCGACGTGGATCCGGACGGGAGGCCGGAGTCGGAACGGTGGCGGCCCTGGCGCTCGTACGCCGTACGCCACCTGAGCCGCTGAGATCTGCCCGCGGGGCCGGGAGCCCGGGAAGGTGCCGGGCTCCCGGGCCGGGGCTCAGCCCGGCAGGCCCCAGCGTGGCGCCGGCTCGTTCGCCGCGACCGGGCGGATGGTCAGGTCCGGGCGGTCGCCCCGGGCCGTGATCAGCGCAAAGTCGCCCTTGCCGAGATGGATGCGTACCGCTCCGTCGGCCGTCTCCTCGTGACGCAGCGGGCGCCCGTGCCGGTCCCGGATCTCGATCGGGCCCTCGATGCCATGGCGCACGACGCAGGGCGCGCCCGCCTCGCTGGTCAGCCGTACCCAGCGGGTGCGGCCCTCTTCGCGTACCGCACTGAGCAGGAACGCGCCCTGGGTACGGAAGTCATGGACGGTCATGTCCCGCCAGGCGGCGGGCAGGGCCGGGAAGACCCTGATCGTGCCGCCCCATGACTGGCAGACCATGTCGTGCAGCGACTGGGCCGCCGAGAGCGGGGTCTCGATGACCGGACCGGACTCCTTGTACATGGTGTTCGCCTGGATGAACCGGCTCATCAGCCGGCCGAGATACTTCAGCGCGTCCTCGCCCTTGCCGAGCAGTGCGGACATCGACGCGGCCCCGGTGAACGTGTAGCCCTGCAGGGCGCCTTCGAAGCCGACCCAGTGGGCGAGGGACTTCTCGATCAGCGCCCGTTCGTCGGGCGTCGCACCCGTCAGCTCGTACAGCGGGTACACCGCGAGCATGTGCGAGTAGTGGCGGTGCGACATGGCGAACGGAACCCCCGCGCCGATCATGAACCCGTTGGCGTCGACGGGATAGGGCGCGAGCCTGGCCAGCACCTCCTGCCAGCGGGCCGTCAACGGGTCGTGGACGCCCAGTTGCTCCGCCGAGTCCAGCAGGGTGCGGCAGCCCCAGCGCAGCAGCATCAGGTCGTAGTTGCAGTCGGGGGCGTTGACCCCGTACTCGGGGGAGAACGTGGCCGGGAGATGCAGTCTGCCGTCGGGTCCCGGCGTCAGGAAGTGCAGGTAGTAGTTGACGGCCTTGCGCAGCAGTGGGAAGAGCGTGTCGCGCAGGATCGACTCGTCCATGGTGTGGCGGTAGGAGAGCCACACGTTGTGCAGCGCCCAGGTCAGATTGCCGACCTCGGGGGTGGGCGGGTCCTGGCCGGGGATGCCGACGCCGTAGCCGCCGTCGGTGACCGACGCGCCGTTGACCAGGTGGGGGTCGGTGGTCCGGGGGATGCCGGCCGAGTCGGCCCGGTAGGGGGCGGCGACCTCGCGGGAGAGCTGGTCCCGGAACTCGCTGAGGGCGCGGGTGACGGCGTCCAGCTCCAGGTGGTTGGAGCCGTGGATCAGCCAGTACTCCAGCTGGACGTTGAGGTTCCACCAGGTGTTCGGCCAGGGCGTGGGCTCCAGCCAGGGGCCGGAGGTCGCCATCACGGGTGCGTCCTTGCGGGCCGCCGACGCCGTCTTGTACAGCTGGATCCAGTAGAAGCGCTGCAGCCGGGCATCGGGCAGGGACAGGAAGCTCTTCCGGTAGAACCGGTCCCACCAGGTGCGATGGGGCGCGGCCAGCTGATCGTACGGGTGCGCCGAGGCGGTCCTGACCGCACGCAGGGCGCGGTCACGGGCCGTCGTCCTCGGGTGCGAGTGCGTGACCGTGACGTAGAGCGTACGGCCGGTGCCCCGGGTGCGTTCCCGCCATGCGGTGACGTGCTGACCGCCCGCGAGCAGCGGCTGGACGGCCGCGGTGATCGCGCCGTGCTGCTCGGTCGCCGCGGGCGGGTTGCCGGTGTAACCGTCCGGGAGGGGCTTGAAAGCGGCGCGCGGGCTGATCGCGTCGGCCGGGTGGAACACCCAGCGGAAGTCCCGCTCGCCCGCGCTCGGGGACACCTCCACGGCGAGCAGATCGCTGGTGGAGTGGACGAAGGCCCGGAGCTTCAGGGTGCCCGCGGTCGTGGTGATCGTGCCTTCGAGTTCGGCGGTGCGCAGCCGCATCCACCACTCGATGCCCGTGATGGTGCCGACCGGTTCCAGCGTGAAGTGGCCGATCGGGAGGCGGGCGAGGCCGAAGAGGGAGCCGAACTCGGGCCGGTGGTCCTGGACCTCGGAGTGCTGGACGTTGAAGCGGATGGCCGTGGTGGTGGCACCGGGCTCGGCGTAGATTCCGGAGCCGAGACGGCCGTTGCCCAGGTACGGGCCCTCGTACCAGGTCTTCGGCAGCTTCTGCCAGAGCAGGTCGGCATCGTCCAGGACCGTGCGCCAGGCGTCGTCGGGGGAGTGCACCGTGACAGGGGCCGGGGCGGTGGCGGCCGGCGCGGCAGGGGCGGCGGCCTGGGCGGGGACGGCAGCCGCACCGCCGACCACGAGCGCGCCGCCGATCGCGGTGCCGGTGGCGAGAACACTTCTGCGGGAAGGGGCGGGGGCTGCGGGGACTTCGTTCCGGGACGGGCGGGAAGGGTCCGGTGCTGTGGGCAAGGCGTCTCCTGGCGACTCGTACGCAGGCACATCAATTCATCCGAGCTATTCCTCCAGGGAAAGTAGGCAGGAGACATCCATGCGTCAATAGAAAGGAAGAGATCCGATGTATTTCCTTCTATCTGGACGATGTCCACCTGGATGTCCATGAGGGTGAGGAGGGTCAGCCCCAGACCACCGCGCCCAGCCACGCCCCCGTCACCAGCAGGCATGCGAAGAGCTCGACGAGCACGGACCACCCGGTCGCCCGCATCACCGAGCGGACCGACGCCCATCCCGCCCCGTGGCTGCCGAGCCGCAGCCGCTCCGCCCCGTAGATCACGCCCACGTATCCGGCGATCCCGCCCACCACCGGCACCACGAAGAAGCCCACGATCGCGCCGATCCCGCCGAGCATCAGCGTCTTGCGCGGCGCCCCCGACTCATGGGGGCGCCGCGGCGGCAGCAAGGGCTTCAGCGCCTGGTTCAGCAGCAGCAGGGCGGTGGCGCCGATCAGTACGCCCCAGGCCACCGGAGTCACATCGGCCAGTGCCCACCACAGCACGGCGGCCCAGACGATCGCCTGCCCCGGCACCCCCGGCACCAGCACACCGACCAGGCCGAGGAACATGACCAGGCCGACGGCGAGGAGTTGCCACACACCCATCTCACCAGCCTGCCGGAGTCCGGCCGCCCCCGCCCGTCAGCGCGCTCCGGGTGGAAAACGTCGGCGCAGCTCAGAGCCGTACCGGCACGAGGGGGACACCGCGCCGGGGTATCCGGTGCGCCCCCCCGCTCAGGCGCGCGGCGTCCGGGACACCCAGCCCCGTTCGTACGCGTGCCAGCCCAGTTGCAGCCGTGTCGACACCCCGGTCATCTCCATCAGACCCTTCACCCGCCGCTGTACGGTCCGCAGTCCGAGTTCCAGCTGCTTCGCCACGCTCGCGTCCGTCAGGCCGGCCAGCAGCAGCGACAGAATCTCCAGGTCCGTCGGATCGGGCCCGTTGGACTCCTCCTCCAGCCATCCGCTCTCGCCGAGCCTGAGCGGCATGGCCTCGCGCCACACCGCCTCGAAGAGCCCCATCAGCGACTCCAGCAACCCGGAGGCGTGCACCACCAGCGCCGCGGGCTCGGCGCCCCGCCCGGTCAGCGGCACCATCGCCAGGGCGGTGTCGGCGATCACCAGCTTGGTCGGGACCCGGTCGACGACCCGGCACTGCTCGTCGCGGCTCAGCGCGGCCGACAACTCCAGGATCCCGGAAGGGAGCGAGAGGACCTCGCGCTCGACCACCACCCGGAACGACACCCCGCGCGTGGCGGCCTGCTCCTCGGACTCGTTCTCCATCCCGCTCACCGCGATCGGCTTCCCGGTGACCAGGGCGCACACCTCGCTCGTCGCCCCCAACTGCAACTGGTGGAAGCGGTGCGCCACCGCGCTCGCGCCCGTGACCACCTCGACCAGATCATGCACCGCCTTGTCGGTGGCCTCGGCCCGGTACTCCTCGGCGAGCAGCGCCGCCGCCAACTCCGCCTGCTCCAGCTCGTGACGCTGCTGGGTGAGCAGCGCCCCCAGTGCCACCCCCGGCGGCGCCGCCACCCAACGGCCCGTGCGGGACGAGGACTGGGCGGCCAGCCCGTGCTGTTCCAGTCGGCGCAGCGCCCGTTCGGTGTCCGATTCGGGAAGGGTCAGCCGGTGCGCGAGATCGGAGACCTCCGCGGCTCCCACCGCCACGAGCGCGCGGTACGCCGACTCCTGCAGCTCGTCGAGACCTATGGCTCCCAACATCCCGAACTCCTCCCGGACGCGTTGATTCCGCACCATGTCGCCGTCGCCGGGCGCCCGGACGTGGCGGAAAGCGGCCACGGCGTAAACCCGCCGTGTACATCATCCCTTTACTGCCCGTCGCTCTGCCAATGTGGCGCCACCGCAGTACCAACAACCTCCGGAAGATTGCGGTTTGCGCAACTTGGTTCCGGATTCACTTGGGGAGAGCGATGCGTCCGATATCGCGTACGGCACTGGGAGCGGCCACCGCCGCCGTCCTCGCCGTCACCGCGATCGCACCGTCCGCGGCAGCGCCGCAGGACGACACGACCGCGAAGAGACCACTGACCGGCAGTGCGGCCGCCGCCGCCGAGGCGGCCAAACCGGTCACCGTCACTCTGGTCACCGGGGACAAGGTTCTGGTGAGCACGGACAGTTCGGGGGCCGCGTCGGTCACCGCACTGCCGCGCGAGGACGGCACCGTCCCCCTCGTACAGACCCGGCAGAGCGGCAAGGACCTCTACGTCTACCCCGACACGGCCGTCGACGCGCTGGCCGCGGGCACGGTCGACCAGGAGCTCTTCAACGTCACCGGGCTGATCCGGCAGGGCTACGACGACGCGAGCACCAAGTCGCTGCCGTTGATCGCCGTCTACGGCAAGGGCACGGCCCGCTCCGCGCCCGCCACCCCGCGCGGCGCCAAGCGCGGACTCGCACTCGACGCGATCGACGGCGTCGCGCTCAAGGCGGACAAGGAGAAGGCCGCCGACTTCTGGTCGGACGTCACCAACACCCGTTCCCGCTCGGCCTCCGGCCTGAAGAAGCTCTGGCTCGACCGCAAGGTCCAGGCCACTCTCGACAAGTCGACCAAGCAGGTCGGCGCCGACCTCGCCTGGGCCGCCGGATACGACGGCAAGGGCACCAAGGTCGCCGTCCTCGACACCGGTGTCGACGCCGAACACCCCGATCTCAAGGGCCGGATCGCCGCCTCGGAGAACTTCACCGACTCCGACACCACCGACGACCGGCAGGGCCACGGCACCCACACCATCTCCACCGTGGGCGGCTCCGGCGCGGCCAGCGACGGCAAGAAGAAGGGCGTCGCCCCCGGCGCCGACCTGCTCGCTGGCAAGGTCCTCAACGACAGCGGCTTCGGCGCCGAGTCCTGGATCATCGCCGGTATGCAGTGGGCCGTCGACCAGAAGGCCGATGTCGTCTCCATGAGCCTCGGCAGCCCGGAGCCGACCGACTGCACCGACCCGATGAGCGTCGCCGCCGAGGAACTCGCGCAGAACAAGGGCACCCTGTTCGTGATCGCGGCCGGAAACTCGGGACCGACGCTGAACACCGTCTCCTCGCCGGGCTGCGCACCGAGCGTGCTGACCGTCGGCGCCGTCGACCGTGACGACTCCACGGCCCAGTTCTCCAGCCGCGGACCTGTGATCGGCTCGCACACCCTCAAGCCCGAGATCTCGGCGCCCGGCGTCAGCATCTCGGCCGCCGCGGCCGGCGGGCGGGGAGTCTACGCCTACCGCACCATGTCCGGCACGTCGATGGCCACCCCGCATGTCGCGGGTGCCGCAGCCATCGTGAAGCAGCGTCACCCCGACTGGACGGCCCAGCAGATCAAGGCGGCCCTCGTCTCGTCCGCGAAGAGCGACATCCCCGGCGACGTGCGCGAGACCGGCGGTGGCCGCCTCGACGTGAAGGCCGCCATCGACACCACCGTCGTCGGCGCCCCCGCCGTCCAGGCCGGCACCTTCAACTGGCCGCAGGACAAGAGCGACCGCACGACGGTCGACGTCCCGTACACCAACTCCGGCTCCAAGCCGGTGAAGCTGTCGCTGAAGGTCCAGGGCGTCACCGGCAACGACGGCTCGGCCGTCCGCTCCTCGGTCGCGAAACTCGACGCGAGCACCGTCACCGTCCCGGCCGGGGCCACCGTCGAGGTCCCGCTGCAGATCGACCCGACCGCGAAGCTGAAGGCCGCCCAGTACGGTGATGTCACCGGGCGTGTGCTGGCCACGGGCGCCGACGGCGTCAAGGTCTCCACCCCGTTCTCGCTGTACGTCGGCGCCGAGACGGTCACCTTGCGCGTCAAGCTGATCGACCGCACCGGCAAGCCCGCCACGGGCTCCTCCTCGCTGGACATCATCGGCACCGACACCGCCAGCGGTGAGCGCCGCTTCAACGACGGCGCCACCGATCAGGTCTACCAGGTGCGCCCCGGCGCCTACTTCGTCTCCAGCTTCATCGTCTCGCCGGACACCGAGGACGCCACCGGCAGGATGGCCGAGTCCGTCGGCTACCTCGCCAGGCCGCAGCTGGACGTCACCAAGGACACCACCCTGGTGCTGGACGCCCGCAAGGCCCATCGCCTGCAGGTGAAGACGGAGGACCGCACGTCCGAGAACCGCTCCACGACGCTCTCCTTCGGCCGCAGCTGGGACGGCGTCTGGCTGCACTCCGGCTCCGTCACCGGCGGATCCATCGTCAAGAACTACCTGGCCGACGTCCAGGGCAGGGCGAGCGACGGCGACTTCGAGTTCGCCAGCTTCTGGCGCGCCTACGCCCCCCGGATCGAGAAGCTGTCGGTCGTCGGCGGCACCGAACTGCACCCGGTCGCGGCCGGCACCGGCTCCGTCGGCCTCGACGGCACGGGTGAGGCCGTACTCGTCGACGCGGGCACCGGCACCCCCGACGAGCTGAAGGCCGCCGATGTCCAGGGCAAGATCGCCCTGGTCGCGGTCTCCGACGACGGCACCCTGCTGACCCCGGCACGGAACGCCAAGGCCGCGGGCGCAAAGGCGATCATCGCCCACCGGCCGTCCGCGGGCCCGTGGCAGCCGTCCGTCGGCTACGGTTCCGCGCCGCTGCCCACGCTGGGCATCGAGTCGGGCGAGGCCGACACCCTGAAGGCCGCCCTGGCCCGGGGCACGGTGAAGCTGAGCTGGAAGGCCACCGCCGCCAGCCCGTTCGTCTACAACCTCGCCTTCCCCGAGACCGGCCCGGTCACCTCGGACCGCACCTACAAGGTCCGCGACAGCAAGCTCGCCAAGTCCACCGCCCGTTACGAGGCGATGGGCGTCGCGGCCGACTACGTCGACACGATGGTCATCACCCGGCCCTACGGCGGAAGCTACTCCGGCGGCTTCGACACCGTCGCCGTCCCCGGCAAGCGCACCGAGTACTACTCGGCCGGCGACACCGCCTGGCAGCGGTACCTCTCCTCCAGCTTCCCCTGGGGCGAGCTCATGGCGGACCAGCCCCGCACCTACACGGCAGGCTCCACGCGTACGGAGAACTGGTACCGGGGCATCCCGGCCCCGACCGCTCCGCGTGACGCCCAGGGCAAGGCCGTGCTCGCCGGCGAACGCCAGGACAACCTGATCGGTGTCGCCCCCGGCTTCTGGAGCGACACCGAGCACGAGGGTCTCCAGGGCTCCTTCGGAGACATCGGCAACATGCGGCTGACCAGCGGCGGCGTGGTGCTGGGCGAGTCCGGCTGGCCGTCCGGGGTGTTCACCGTCCCGGCCGCGGACGCCGCGTACGAACTCACCATGACCACCGCGAAGTTCGGCCAGCCCGCTGCCGTGTGGAAGCGGTCCACCCAGACCGAGACCACCTGGAAGTTCCGCTCGAAGCGGGACGAGAACGTCTACTCCCAGGGCATTCCCATGCTCTTCCCGGGTTACGACCTGGAGACCGACGGGCTCAAGACCCTTGCGGCGAAGGACGGTCAGACGATCGGCCTGAGCGTCACCGGGCACGCCGGCTACACGCCCGGCAAGCTGGTCGCGGCCAAGGTCTCGTACTCGTACGACGGCGGCAAGACCTGGACCGAGGCCACCACCGCAGAGCACAACGGCCGCTGGACCGCGACCGTGAACCACGCGGGCGCGGCCGGCAAGCCGGTCACCCTGAAGACCGAACTGACGGACGCCAACGGCAACTCCGTCGTCCAGACCGTGAACGACGCCTACGCCGTGCGTTGATCACGTCCTGACCGGTTCGCCGGGCGTCCTTCCCGTGGGGGGTGGGGTCGCCCGGCGGACCTTTCTCATGGCCACTTTTTCCGGATGCCCCGTTTTCGTACGGGCCGTGCGGTGGACAATAAGGGCATGAGTCAGCAGGGGGAGACGCCCGCCGCCCATGAGGACGACTGGTGGCGCAGGCTGTACGACGAGACCGCCCGGGACACCGGGGCGAGCGATGCGGGCGACAGCCTCGACGACCGCTTCGACTCGGCGTCGGGCACGGTGGGTTCGGGCGGGCACGGAGGGAACAGTTCCGACACGGTGCATCCCCTGTCCGGCCGGCCGGCCGCCGAGGGTCCCGTCGCTCCCCGAACCGCTGACGTCCCTCAGGGCCCGGTTGTTCCTCGGTCCTCCGCGGTCCCTCAGGGCCCGGTCGCTCCTCACGCCTGTGCGGTCCCTCAGGGCCGGGCCGCTCCTCACGCCTCCGCGGTCCCTCAGGGCCCGGTCGCTCCTCACGCCTCCGGCGTCACTGTCACCCCACCGTCACAGGTGCAGGCACCTCTGCCGGCTCGCGGGCCCGGGCCCGACCACGAACCAGCGCCCGTCGCACGCCCCGTGATCGGCCATGTGGGTGACCGGCCGCCGACCTACGACGCCGAGCCCACCACGCTGCCCGCCACCGTCCCCCAGGAGCTGGACGGGCTCGTCGCCGACACCGTGCTCGACGGAGCCCGCTACGGGACGTACACCCTGCGCGCCGCCTCCGTGCGCGGGGACTCCGCACGGTTCCGGGGCGACCCCCGCCGCGACGCACTGCTCACCGTGCGCTTCGGCACCGAGCGGAACGCGCTCGTCCTGGTCGCCGTCGCCACCGGGGCTCGGGCCACCGGGCGGGCACATCTGGCGGCGGCCGATGCCTGCCGCTGGATCGGCGGTGCTGTGGGCCGCAGCCATTCGAGGCTCGCCGAGGACATAGGGGCGGGCCGCCGCGATGATCTCAAGTCCGGCCTGCACCGTCTCACCGACCGTGGCTACGGGAAGCTGCGCGCCCGCGCCGCCGAACTCGGGATCGAACCGCACGAGTACACGGCGGACCTGCGCTGCCTCCTGCTCTCGGCAGATCCCGACTGCCGTACCAGGATCTTCTTCGGCGTCGGAGCCGGTGGGCTCTTCCGGCTGCGCGACGGCGTCTGGCAGGACCTCGAACCGGAGGCCCCGGACACCGGTGGTGCCGGGGACGTCATCGGCGAAGCCGTGGTCGGATGCGGCCCCCCGCCCACCGTGAGCGACCCCCGGAGAGGTTCCGAGAGCCGATCCGAGAGCGGCCCCGGAGGCGTCCGCTGCGGTGATTCCGGCAGTGAGGGCCTCACCATGGATCCGGGGACCACCGCACACCCGCCCTCGTACGCGGAGAGCCTGATGCCGTCGCCCGTGGAACCGTTCCGGTTCCGGGCCTCGGTGGCCCGGCCGGGCGACACGCTGTTGCTGTGCAGCACCGGGTTCGCCGAGCCGCTGCGCGGCGAGCCCGCGCTGGCCCGGGAGCTCGCCGAACGCTGGAGCGACGGCCCGGCACCCGGGCTCGCGACCTACCTCGCGGACACCCAGCTCAGAGTGAAGGGGTACTCCGACGACCGTACGAGTGTCGGCGTCTGGGAGGCGTAACCGCCCGCGTCATGGGTTGATGGATGCGGAATCCGGAAGCCGAAGCGCGGAAAGGGTACGCACCCATGGCCAAGCAGAACGTGTCGGAGCAGTTCGTCGACATCCTCGTCCGGGCGGGCGTCAAGCGTATGTACGGCGTCGTCGGCGACAGCCTCAACCCGGTCGTCGACGCCATCCGCCGCAACTCGGCCATCGACTGGATCCAGGTCAGGCACGAGGAGACCGCCGCGTTCGCCGCCGGGGCCGAGGCCCAGATCACCGGCTCTCTGGCGGCCTGTGCCGGATCCTGCGGCCCCGGAAATCTGCACCTCATCAACGGTCTCTACGACGCCCACCGCTCCATGGCACCGGTCCTCGCCCTCGCCTCGCACATTCCTTCGAGCGAGATCGGTCTCGGCTACTTCCAGGAGACCCATCCGGAGCTGCTCTTCCAGGAGTGCAGTCACTACAACGAGATGATCTCCAACCCGCAGCAGATGCCCCGGCTGCTCCAGACCGCCATTCAGCACGCGATCGGACGAGGCGGGGTCAGCGTCGTCACCATGCCGGGTGACATCGCATCGCAGCCTGCCCCGGAGAAGTCGATCGAGCACGCCCTGGTCACCTCGCGGCCGACGGTACGGCCCGGGGACGAGGAGATCGAGAAGCTCTGCAGGATGGTCGACGAGGCGAAACGTGTGACATTGTTCTGCGGCAGCGGCACCGCGGGCGCCCACGCCGAGGTGATGGAGTTCGCCGAACGGGTGAAGGCTCCGGTCGGGCACGCACTGCGCGGCAAGGAGTGGATCCAGTACGACAACCCGTACGACGTCGGAATGAGCGGGCTGCTCGGCTACGGCGCCGCCTACGAGGCGACGAACGAGTGCGATCTCCTCATCCTGCTCGGCACCGACTTCCCCTACAACGCCTTCCTCCCCACCGATGTGAAGATCGTCCAGGTCGATGTGCGCCCCGAACACCTCGGCCGCCGCTCCAAGCTGGATCTGGCGGTCTGGGGCGATGTCCGCGAGACCCTGCGCTGTCTGACCCCGCGCGTGCAGGCCAAGACCGACCGCAAATTCCTCGACCGGATGCTGAAGAAGCACGCCGACGCGCTGGAGGGCGTCGTCAAGGCGTATACCCGCAAGGTCGAGAAGCACATCCCGATCCATCCGGAGTACGTCGCCTCGGTGCTGGACGACCTGGCCGACGAGGACGCCGTGTTCACCGTCGACACCGGTATGTGCAACGTGTGGGCCGCGCGCTATCTCTCACCCAACGGCAAGCGCCGAGTCATCGGATCGTTCAGTCACGGCTCGATGGCCAACGCGCTGCCGCAGGCCATCGGTGCCCAGTTCGTCGACCGGAACCGGCAGGTGGTGTCGATGTCCGGCGACGGTGGATTCACCATGCTGATGGGGGACTTCCTCACCCTCGTGCAGTACGACCTCCCGGTGAAGGTCGTGATGTTCAACAACTCCTCCCTGAGCATGGTCGAGCTGGAGATGCTGGTCTCCGGTCTGCCCTCGTTCGGTACGACCAACAAGAACCCGGACTTCGCGGCGATCGCCCGAGCCGCCGGGGCGTACGGCGTACGGGTGGAGAAGCCCAAGCAGCTCGAAAGCGCCCTCAAGGACGCCTTCAAGCACAAGGGCCCGGCACTCGTCGACGTCGTCACCGACCCCAACGCGCTCTCCATCCCGCCGAAGATCAGTGCGGAGATGGTGACCGGCTTCGCGCTCTCCGCAAGCAAGATCGTGCTGGACGGGGGAGTGGGCCGGATGGTCCAGATGGCCCGCTCCAACCTGCGGAACGTGCCCCGCCCCTGATGAACGGACCCGCGGGCCGGGAGGGGGCGCGAGGGGGGTGGTATGTCACGCCTCACGCAGGGGTCAGCCGCACCGTCAGGATCTGGAACGGCCGCAGTGACAGTACGAGACCGCGCTCATCGGTGTCCGCCTCGTGCAGCGGCCGTTCCAGCAGGTCGGTGATCCGGGCCCGCACGACGGGGAACCCGACCCGCATCGTCGTACGGGCGCGCCCGCCCGCCGACTCGTACAGTCGCACGACGACGTCGCCGCTGCGGTCCTCGGCGAGCTTCACCGACTCCACCGTGACCGCCGGATGCCCGGTGCTGAGCAGTGACGGCAGCACGGGCGCCACCGCCGCTCGCAAGGGCAGATTGAGTGCCAGCCCCTCCTGCACCGCATCCGTGACCTCGCTGCCCGGGGCCAGCGCGTATCCGAACCGGTGCCTGCCCAGGTCGGCCTCCGGGTCCGGACTGCGCGGGGCACGGAGCAGCGTCAGCCGCACGGTCGTGCCGAGGCCCGCTGCGTGCGGGGTCCGGGTCACGTCGTGCCCGTACGTCGAGTCGTTGAGCAGGGCGATGCCGTAACCCGGCTCGGCGACCCGGAGCCAGCGATGGGCGCAGATTTCGAAGCGGGCCGCGTCCCAGCTGGTGTTGTCGTGCGTGGGCCGGTGGATGTGCCCGAACTGGATCTCGGCCGTGGACCGTTCGGCATGCACATCGAACGGGAACGACGCCTTGAGGACCTTCTCCGACTCCTGCCAGTCCACCTCCGTGTCGATGTCGATCCGTCGGCTGTCCGCGGTCAGTCGGATCTCCTGCACGAGGTGCGACGCCCCGAACGACCGCGTCACGCGGACGGCGGCTCGCAACGGCCCCTCCTCGATGAGTTCGACGGAGTCGGCCTCGGTGAGATCGGTGCGGGTGCGGCGGTAGTGCCGGTCGATGTCCCACGCGTCCCAGTGATTGGGGTGATCCGGGTGCAGCTGGAGGAGGTTGGCGCGATGGCCGGGGACGAGCACGTCCCGCCCCGCGCCGAGATCGCGCACGGCGGCGATCAGCCCGTCGCCGTCGACGACGACGCGCAGCAGTCCGTTGTCGAGCACGAAGCCCTTGCCTGCCGGGCCGCCCTTCGGCCTGTCTGCCGCCCCGTCGACCGGCCGATCCACCGGCCGGCCCGATGCCCCGTCCACCGGCCGATCCACCGGTCGGCCCCATGCCCCGTCCACCGGCTCGTTCGTCGGTTGCTGTGCCGTTTCGGTCGTCGGCCCGCTCCCGGGACCGGAATTCGTGGGCTCGTCCGCCCGCTCCGTCGCAGGCCCGCCCGTGTACCGGGTCGCCATGACCGCGTGCTCGGGAACTGCCGAGCCGTCCAGTCGGCCCGCGCCCAGGCCGGGGGCCTGCGCCAGCACCGCCGTGCGTCCGTCGCCCAGCGGCTGTGCGTACGCGCCCGAGGGCAGAACCGCACTCGCCTCCGCGTCCAGCTCCATCACCTGACTGCGCTGATAAGGAGAGCAGTTGAGCGCTACCAGGTCTCTTGTCCCACCCAATGCCGCCACCGCGTCCGCCACCACATCGGCAAGTTCCCTCCGCACCGATTCATAGGTCTCGCGCGCCTCGCGGTGCACCCAGGCGATCGACGAGCCGGGCAGGATGTCGTGGAACTGATGGAGCAGTACCGTCTTCCACAGCCGGTCCAGCGTCTCGTACGGGTAGCGGTGGCCGGGCGAACGCAGCGTCGCCGCCGTCGCCCACAACTCGGCCTCACGCAAGAGGTGTTCGCTGCGTCGATTGCCCTGTTTGGTCTTGGCCTGAGTGGTGTACGTGCCCCGGTGCAGCTCCAGATACAGCTCGCCCGACCAGACCGGCGCGTGCGCTCCGTACTCCGCCTCGGCCGTCGCGAAGAACGCCGACGGACTCTCGATCCCGACCCGGGGCGAACCCTCCAGATCTCTGAGTCTGCGCGCCTTCTCCAGCATCTCGCGCGTGGGACCGCCCCCGCCGTCGCCCCAGCCGAACGGCACGAGGGACCGGGTCGCGAGGCCCTTCTCCGCGAAGTTCTTCTCGGCGTGGGCGAGTTCGTGGCCATGGAGCTGTGCGTTGTAGGTGTCCACCGGCGGGAAGTGGGTGAAGACCCTGGTCCCGTCGATGCCCTCCCACCAGAAGGTGTGATGTGGCATTTCATTGCTCTGGTTCCAGGACAGTTTCTGGGTCAGGAACCACTTCACCCCCGCCAGTCTTGCCAGCTGAGGGAACGCGCCGGTGTGGCCGAACGAGTCCGGCAGCCAGATCTCCTCGGTATCCACCCCCAGCTCCTGTGCGAAGAACCGCTTGCCGTGCACGAGCTGCCGGGCCAGCGCCTCGCCGCCCGGCATATTCGCGTCGGACTCCACCCACATCGATCCGACGGGTGTCCACCGGCCTTCTGCCACGGCCTGCTTGACGCGCTCCCAGATGTGCGGCTGATGCTCCTTCACCCATGCGTACTGCTGAGCCTGTGACGCGGCGAAGACGAGCTCCGGATAGTCCTGGGCCAACGCGGTGACATTGGCGAAGGTGCGCGATGCCTTGCGCACCGTCTCGCGCAGCGGCCACAGCCAGGCCGAGTCGATGTGGGCATGACCGATGGCCGAGATCCGGTGCGCGCCGGCCGCCGCCGGACGGGACAGCGTCTCGGCCAGCTCCGCCCGGCCGGCCGGCGCCGTGCCCGTCACGTCGTGCAGATCCACCGCATCAAGCATGCGTTCGAGCGCCCGCAGGATCTCGTGCCGCCGGGAACGGTCCACGGGAAGCTCCCGCATCAGCTCGGTGAGCACCTCGATGTCCAGCACGAGATGCCAGACCTCCTCGTCGAGCACGGCGAGGTCCGCGGAGGTGAACCGGTACAGGGGCCGGTCGCCCGCCGTCGTCACGTCCCCGAGCGGCGACGGCACGAAACCGTGCTCCAGCACCGACGGGTTGGCCGCGGCCTCCAGCAGCAGTGAGACCGGTTCGCCGCCGATCGCCGGGGACGCGACCGTCAGATGCCGATTGCGCGGATGGACACCCTTGAGGGGGACCCCGGCCGCGTCGTACAGCATCCCCTCGGCCTGGAATCCGGGCCCTTGGCCGGAGAAGCCCGGGTCGACGACCACCTCGACCCGTCGCCCCGCCCATTCCCGGGGCACGCTTCCCTCCAACCGGAACCAGCTGGTGGACCACGGCTCCCCCCACTCCGTGCCGGTCCTGAACGGTTCGAACGTTCCTGCCAGTGCCTGATCCACCGGTACGGGCTCACCGGGGATGTGCCGCACGGACAGCGCGAGCGGGGTCCGGTCCGGGTACTGGGCGGGGCGGATGAACTGGTGAAGGGCCCGTTCGAGCCGGTCCTCCACCTGGGGGCGGTCGTCATGCATCACGGCTCCTCGGGATCGGTGCCTCGGGGTGTTCATGGCTCCACTTCCCCGAAGGGCGGGCAGGCACCCGTGCGAGCACGCCGACGGGGTGACGACTGATCAACTGCCCACGCACACACCCTTGGCGCCCCACAAGCAATGTGACATATTACTGCCGTGCTCATGAGACAGCCCTTGGATGTCGTCATCGTCGGGGCCGGAGTGGTCGGTGCCGCCTGCGCCTACTACGCCTCCCGGTCCGGACTGTCCGTAGCCGTCGTCGACCGCGGGCCGGTCGCCGGAGGCACCACCGGAGCCGGGGAGGGCAACCTCCTGGTCTCCGACAAAGTGCCCGGACCCGAACTCCAACTCGCCCTGCTTTCAGCAGCGTTGTGGGGCCAACTGGCGCAGGAACTGCCGCCGCGCATCGAGTACGAACTCAAGGGCGGCCTGGTCGTGGCGGCGTCCGAGGAATCCCTGGCCACCCTGTCGGCGACCGCGGACGGACAACGGGGAGCGGGGGTCGAGGCGTACCACGTCACATCCGATCGGCTCCGCGATGTCGAGCCACACCTCGCGCCGAGCCTTGCCGGAGGCTGTCACTACCCGCAGGACGCCCAGGTCCAACCCGCCCTGGCCGCAGCCGAGTTGCTGCGGGCAGCCGGTCGGGCCGGGGCGCGCCTGTGCCTGGGGCAGGAGGTCGTCGGGATACTCAGGGGCCGGGACGGGGCGGTGCGGGGGGTGCGCACCGCACGGGGCGAACTGATCGCCTCCGTCGTCGTCAACGCGGCGGGCACTTGGGGCGGTGAGCTCGCGGCGCTGGCGGGGGTGGACCTGCCGGTCCTGCCACGCAGGGGGTTCGTGCTCGTCACCGAGCCGTTGCCCCGGCTGATCCGGCACAAGGTCTATGCGGCGGAGTACGTGGCCGATGTGTCGAGCGGGTCCGCCGCGCTGCAGACCTCGCCCGTGGTGGAGGGGACGCCCTCGGGGCCGGTCCTGATCGGCGCCAGCCGCGAGCGGGTCGGCTTCGACCGGACGTTGTCAGTGCCGGTGGTCGCCCGGCTGGCTGCGCAAGCCGCGGCCCTGTTCCCGGTACTGGCGGACGTTCGGGTGTTGCGCGCCTACCACGGGTTCCGCCCCTATCTGCCCGATCACCTGCCCGCGATCGGCCCGGATCCCAGAGTGCCCGGCCTCTTCCACGCCTGTGGTCACGAAGGAGCCGGGATAGGCCTGGCCCCTGCGACCGGTCGGCTGATCGCCGACGCGATCCACGGGCGGCGGCCCGTACTCGATCTCGGTCCGTTCGCGCCCGACCGGTTCGACACCGCATGCCATGTCACATGACGGCAGAGGCGGCGCGGATGCTCCGGGAGGGGGCGCCGCGTCCTGCGCGAGCACCCGCGCGGCGCGGGGGAGGGCTCCCGGTGCGCGGGGAAGCCCACTGTGCGCCCGAAGAAGCCCCGTGTGCCCGAGGAAGAGAAAGCGTTCTGCCCCAGGAGAGGACCCTGTGAGACGCACCCGAGCGCGTACCCCGGCCGAACTTGTCGGGGCCGAGCCCGAACCGGAATTCCAGCTGACCTTCGACGGACGCCCGATCCGGGGACTGCCGGGTCAGAGCATCGCCGCCACACTGTGGTCGGCGGGCATCCTGACCTGGCGCACGACCCGGGTCCACGGTCGGCCGAGGGGAGCCTTCTGCGGCATCGGTGCCTGCTACGACTGTCTGGCCACCGTCAACGGCAGCCCCAACCAGCGCGCTTGCCTGCTTCCCGCCCGCCCGGGCGACGCCATCACCACGCAGGAGGGCGACGGCCATGCCTCGATCGATGGATGACCGCCGGCCGCGGGACGCGGACCGTGCCGAACTCGCCGTGGTGGGTGCGGGTCCGGCCGGCCTGGCCGCAGCAGTCATGGCGGCCGACCACGGCTTGGACGTGCTTCTGCTGGACGCGGCCGACACACCGGGCGGACAGTACTACCGCAGCCCGGCCGAGGGGCTCGGCGCCACTCGGCCCGATGCCCTCCACCACGGCTGGTCCGTCTTCGCCGGACTCGCCGCGCGGCTCGCGGCGCACCGCGCATCGGGCGCGATCAGGCATCTCGCCGGGCACCAGGTGTGGTCGGTCGAACGAGCGCGTGACGGCGACTGGATCCTGCATGCGGTCACCGGACCCGAGGGGGAGCGCCGGCATGCCGTCACGGGGCGCCGACTGCTGCTGGCGACGGGCGCCCATGAACGGCAACTTCCCTTTCCGGGCTGGACACTTCCGGGTGTCGTCGGTGCGGCCGGAGCCCAGGCCATGCTCAAGTCGGGCCTGACGCTGCCGGGCCGCCGGATCGTGGTCGCGGGGAGCGGACCGCTCCTGCAGGCCGTCGCACTGTCGCTGACGCGTGCCGGTGCGAGCGTTCCGGCACTGATCGAGGCGTCCGGTTACGCGGCCTATGCGCGCGCTCCCCACGTGCTGGCAGCCAACCCCGGCAAGGCGGCGGAGGGAGTCCGGTACGGTACGGCGCTGGCCCGCGCCGGGGTCCGGGTCCTGACGCACAGGGCGGTCACCGAAGTGCACGGCGACACGCGGGTGGAGGCAGTGACCGTCAGCCGCGTGAACCGTCGTTGGAGTCCCGTGCCCGGGACCGGACGCGAGATCCCCTGCGACGCACTCGCCGTGGGACACGGGCTCGTCCCTCAGCTGGAACTCGCCGTGGCGCTCGGCTGCACCACGCGCGTCTGTGCCGACGGTACGCATGCGGTCGCTCTCGACGCACAGCTCCGGACCACCGTGCCGGGGGTCTGGGCAGCCGGCGAGACCGGCGGCATCGGTGGCGTTGAACTCGCCCTGTGCGAAGGAGAGCTGGCGGCACTGTCGATCGTTCGCGAGGTACGGGGCGGGGTGCGGAGGGAAGCGGCGCGCAGGGCGATCGCCCTGCGCCGGTCCCGGAGTCGTCTGCGCGCCTTCGCCGCAGTGATGGGCGCCGTGCACCGGCCGGGGGAGGGGTGGAGCGAATGGCCGGCCGACGACACGGAGGTCTGCCGTTGCGAAGAGGTCACGGCGGGCCGGATCCGAACCGCTTGCGAGGAGCTCGGGGCCGGTGACGCCAGGACCGTCAAGCTGCTCACCCGTGCGGGAATGGGGTGGTGCCAGGGCCGGACCTGCGGATTCGCCGTTCGGGAACTCGCCACTGCGCACGGCACCGGACGCGGCGCCGGAGCAGAGCAGGACGGCCCCGACCGGCGCCCGCTGGCCTGTCCCGTGAAACTGTCCGCACTCGCCGATCTCGCCGACCCCGGGTAGGCCCGCGGCACCCCGACTCCCCCGGTACTGCCGGCACGCCCCTGCCACTCCACGGCACCGCGCGTCGCCGATCGCTGCCCACTCATTCACCACACCGTGACATGTCACACCCTTCAAGGAGACACGATGCAGACGAACGCTCACCCGCGCACACGACCCTGGCACGGCGTCATGGTCGCCACCCCTCTCACCCTGCGCGACGACTGCACGATCGACTACGACGCCTATGCCGAGCACGTCCGACAGCTCATCGCTGCGGGCTGCGACGGTGTGGTGCCCAACGGGTCACTGGGGGAGTACCAGACCTTGACCGACGGCGAACGCGAGCAGGTGGTCCGGGTGGCCGTCGAAGCAGCGGGCGACGGCAGCCGCGTCATGCCGGGCGTCTCCGCCTACGGCAGCGCGGAGTCACGGCGCTGGGCGGAACAGGCCGCGGAGGCGGGCGCCGGTTCCGTGCTGCTCCTGCCGCCCAACGGCTACCGCTGCGAGGACGCGGCGGTCCGCGCCCACTACACGGAGGTCGCCCGGGTCGGGGTTCCGGTCGTGGCGTACAACAACCCCTACGACACCAAGGTGGATCTGACCCCCGGCCTGCTCGCCGCGCTCCACCAGGACGGCAGCGTCGTGGCGGTCAAGGAGTTCAGCGGTGACGTCCGCCGGGCGTACGAGATCGCCGAACAGGCGCCCGGTCTCGATCTGCTCGTGGGTGCCGACGACGTGCTGCTGGAACTGGCACTCGCCGGGGCCGTCGGCTGGATCGCGGGCTGCCCGAACATGCTGCCGTCCTGCTGCGTAGAGCTGTACCGAGCCGCTGTGACAGGTGATATGGCAACAGCGCTGCCGCTGTACCGGGAACTGCACGCCCTGCTTCGGTGGGACTCGAAGCCGGAGTTCGTCCAGGCCATCAAGGCATCCATGGATGTCGCCGGACGGCACGGCGGGCGCACCCGTCCGCCGCGCCTTCCCCTGCCCGACGAGGACGCGGCCGCCGTACGTGCCGCGACGGAGAAGGCACTGGCCGCAGGCCACGGGTGACCGCACGATCGCCTGACCGTCGTTCCGTACGCGTACGCCGGATCGCCACCTGACCCGGCCACGTTCCGTACGCCGACGTCGGGCCGCGGCTCGCCCCGGCCCCGTTCTCTCCGCGTACTCCGCGTACTCCGCGTACTTCTCGTTCATCGTTTTCGTCGTGACGAACCAGGGAGAGCCTTGCAGACACGTCATATCTTCCATGCGGTCGACTCACACACCGAGGGCATGCCCACCCGCGTCATCACCGGCGGCATCGGCACCATTCCCGGCGCCACCATGGCCGAACGGCGCAGATACTTCCAGGAGCACCGGGACGCCGTGCGCACCCTGCTCATGTACGAACCGCGCGGCCACGCAGCCATGAGCGGCGCGATCCTTCAGCCGCCCACCAGGCCCGACGCGGACTTCGGCGTCCTCTACATAGAGGTCTCCGGCTTTCTGCCGATGTGCGGTCACGGAACCATAGGGGTCGCGACCGTTCTGGTGGAGACCGGCATGGTCGAGGTCACCGAACCCGTCACAACCGTGCGGCTGGACACCCCGGCCGGACTCGTCGGTGTCGACGTTCACGTGCGGGACGGCGCGGCGACGGCTGTCACCCTGACCAACGTGCCCGCGTTCAGCGTCGGTCTCGACCGGACGGTGGACGTACCCGGTTACGGAAAGGTGCGGTACGACCTCGCCTACGGTGGCAACTTCTACGCGATGGTGCAACTCTCCGACTTCGGGCTGCCCTTCGACCGGGCGCGCAAGGACGACATCCTGTCGGCCGGACTGGCTCTGATGGACGCGGTCAACGCCGCTGATCGGCCCGTCCATCCGGAGGATCCCGGGATTCATGGCCTCAAGCACGTGCAGTTCATCGCACCCGGTTCCGACGCGCGCCACTCCCGGCATGCGATGGCGATCCACCCCGGCTGGTTCGACCGGTCGCCCTGCGGAACAGGCACCTCGGCACGCATGGCGCAGTTGCACGCCCGTGGTGAACTCCCCCTGGACCGCGACTTCGTGAACGAGTCGTTCATCGGCACCTCGTTCACCGGGCGACTGGTCGAGCAGACCACCGTGGGCGGTCTGCCGGCCGTCGTCCCGACTGTCACGGGCCGCGCCTGGATCACCGGTACCGCACAATTCTTCCTGAACCCGTCCGATCCGTTCCCAGAAGGATTCCTGCTGTGAAGCTGCCCCTGCTCGGCGCCGACGACATCGAGGCCCTCGGACCCACCGGAGCCGTGAACGCCCTGGAGGCGGCGCTGAGCGGGGGATTCGATCCGGAGACGTCACCGGCCCGGCACCATGTCACGGTGCCCGGCGGTGAACTGCTGATCATGCCTGCCACCACGCAGCGGATGACCGGGGTGAAGATCGCCGGAGTCGCTCCCGGCAATCCGGCACGCGGCCTGCCCCGGATCACCGGAAGCTACTTGCTGCTCGACGGTTCCACCCTGCTGCCGATCGCCCTGCTCGACGGTGCCGCGCTCACCACGCTGCGCACACCGGCCGTGTCCGCACTCGCGATCCGACACCTCACCGAGCCCGTGCTGCGTCACGCGGTGCTCTTCGGAACCGGCCCCCAGGCGTACGGCCACCTTGCCGCGTTGCTCGCCGAACGGCAGGTCGAACGGCTCTCCGTGATCGGTCGTACCCCGCAACGCGTCGCCGCACTGGTCGAGCATGCCCGCCGACTCGGCGTGGACGCCCGTGCGGGCGGGGCGCACGGGGCGCAGGAGGTGGCCACGGCCGATCTTGTGCTCTGCTGCACCACCTCCGCCACCCCGCTCTTCGACGGCACCCTCGTGCCGGACGGGGCGACGGTCGTCGCAGTCGGCTCGCACACCCCGGATGCCAGGGAGGTCGACACCGCTCTGGTGTCACGCTCCGCCGTGTTCGTCGAATCGAGGGCGGCCGCCCTGGCGGAGGCGGGAGACCTGCTGATCCCGCTGGCGGAAGGAGCCTTCAGCGTCGAGGACATCGCCGCCAACCTCGCCGAGCTGGTGACCGGGGGCGAACTCGTCGGACGACCGGTCGGATGCGTGGGCCCACGGTTCTTCAAGAGCGTCGGCATGGGCTGGGAAGACCTCGCGGTCGCCGCTGCGGTGCACGGGGGGCCGACGCCCTGACCGAGTTGTCCACAGGCCGGGAACGACGGGCCCGAGCGGAAACGTGACATTGTATTCTGAGGGCCCGTACGGCGCTGGAGGAACACATATGGCCCGCCTGACGACGCTCAACGCCATCTCGGCGCAAGAGCATTTGCGCGACAGAGTGGCGAACGCCCTCCGAGCGGCCCTGATCGCCGGCGACCTCCGTCCGGGCATGATCTACTCCGCTCCCGCGCTCGCCGCCGAGTTCGGGGTGTCCGCCACCCCGGTGCGCGAGGCCATGCTCGACCTGGCGCGTGAGGGCCTGGTCGAAGCCGTCCGCAACAAGGGCTTTCGGATCACCGAGTTGACCGAGCAGGACCTGGACGACTTCACCGAACTCCGCGCCATGATCGAGGTACCCACCGTCGGCCGCATCGCCAGAATGGGCAGGACCAGGGAGCTGAAGGCACTACGGCCGCTCGCCCTGGCGATCGTCGACGCGGCGGCCGACCACGACATCATCGGCTACCTGGAGGCGGACCGTCGCTTCCATCTCGAACTGCTCGGGCTGGCCGGCAACCGCCGGCTGGTGGAGGAGGTCAGCAGCCTGCGCAAGCGATCGCGCCTCTTCGGGCTCAACCGGCTCGCCGCGACAGGGCAGTTGACCGTATCGGCCGAGGAGCACGTCCAACTGCTCGATCTCATGATCGCCGGTGACGCCCAGCGCGCCGAGACCTGCATGCTGACCCATATGTCACATGTCAGATCGCTCTGGGCCGAGGAGGAGGGCGGTGATCCCGGCGAGGGCGGCATCCGGATCAGAAGGGTGTCGATGCCGGTCGCCGAGGTCTGAACCGCCTGACCGGCTCCGGGGCCCCAGGTGGTCTCTCCGCCCCCCGGCCGACCCACGGCAGGGGCGGCCGTCGAAGGGGACCTCCCTGCTCAACCGTCCAGCAGGGAGCCCATCCACCCCTCGACTCCGTCGGCGGTGCGCGGCAGCGCGGACGACATGAGCCGGGCGCCGTCGGCCGTCATCACGAGGTCGTCCTCGATCCGCACCCCGATTCCACGCAGTGACGGGGGCAGGGTCTCGTCGTCGGGCTGAAGATAGAGCCCGGGTTCCACGGTCAGTACCTGGCCGACTTCCAGGCGCCCGTCCAGATAGCTGCCGGCCCGTGCGTGGGCGCAGTCGTGAAGGTCCATACCGAGCATGTGTCCGCTGCTGCAGAGCGTGTACCGGCGGTAGAGGCCGTTGTCGGATTCGAGTGCCTCATCGGCGGACATCGGCAGCACGCCCCATTCGTGCAGCCCTTCGGCGATGACCCGCATGGCGGCCAGATGGAAGTCACGGAACCGTGCCCCGGGGCGCAGGGCCGCGATGCCGGCCTCCTGAGCGGCCAGCACCAGTTCGTAGACGCTGCGCTGCACGGGGGAGAAGCGGCCGGACAGCGGCAGGGTACGGGTGATGTCGGCCGTGTAGAGCGAATCGGTCTCCACTCCGGCGTCCAGGAGAAGCAGTCGGTCGCTCTCCAGTGGCCCGTCATTGCGGATCCAGTGCAGGACGCAGGCGTGCGCACCGGCCGCGGCGATCGTGGAGTAGCCCGGACCGTTCCCCTCCAGCCGGGCCCGCAGATCGAAGACGCCCTCGATCCAGCGTTCTCCTCTCGGGTGTCGCAGCGCCTGTGGAAGGCTTCGCACCACATCCTCGAAGCCGGTCACCGTCGCATCGACGGCATGCTGCAACTGATCGATCTCCCAAGGGTCCTTGACGAGGCGGAGTTCGCTGAGCACTGCCGCCAGTCCGGCCGGGGCCGACCGCCGGGGCGCAAACGGACCACGGATGCACAGCAGTTCGTCGACGGACGGGTCTACGCCGCCCAGCACCCGTACCGGGGGTTGCCGCCCGGTCAGCAGCTTCTCCCACGCGTCCAGGTGCGCGCAGCGGATACCGGTCATCCGGGTCGCCTCCGCCAGGTCGGGCCTGCGCCCGACCCAGAACTCCCCGTACCGGCGGTCACGGTAGAACTCGTGGCCGGTGCGTGGTGACCGGGGCCGCAGGTACAGCACCGCCTCGTGCCGCTCGTCACCGTCGGGTTCGAGGACGAGGACATGGCCGGCCTGGTCCTCGCCGGTGAGGCCGGTGAGCCAGGCGTAGCCGGTGTGCGGACGGAACCGGTGGTCGGTGTCGTTGGAGCGGACTGCGAGCGCACCCGCCGGGATGATCAGGCGCTCGCCCGGGAAGCGGGCGGCGAGCCGGGCGCGGCGGGCGGGTGTGACGTCGTACGCGGCGACGCGGATGTCCGCCGGTAGCGGGGTGTCCGCCCATGCCGTGCCCATGAAGGCGTCCAGCGCAGGAGACACCGGCAGGTCATGACTGCTGGTGCGGGGTGCGGAGAGGGAACGGGGCACGGGCATGACTCCTCGGTGCTCTGTCGGTGGGCCACTGAAATCTGTTGCTGGGGCGACGAGTTGGCGCGGAGATGAATGTGCGTCAGAGGGCTTCCAGAGAACATGTGACATGTGCCATTGTACAGCGCGCAGCGAGGAAGAGGTCGTGTCCATGCCATGACCTATGGATGAACGCGGTCCGGCCTCACCCCCCCCGCGCATCCCCCACATCCGCGCGTCATCGCGCGGTCATCACTCCGCTGGGAGGCGGCACGTGAAGAACCGAACGGTTCGACAAAGACTGACGGGACTGTCAACTGCGGTCCTGGCGGCATGCCTGGGCGTGGGCCTGCTCTCCGCACCGGGCCAGGCTGTCGAGCGACACCCCACCGCATCGACAGCGACCGGCCACACCCGGACCGGCGACACCGGTCCGGGCCGTACGGGCAGCGGACCTGCCGCAGAGCCCGGCGGCCCCTCCGCCGAGGCGCAGACCGCACCCGTGGACGACGCCGACCACTTCGGCCGCAAGGCCCTCAAGGCCGCCGACCGCCCGCCGTTGTCCGCATCCAAGGACGCACTGCGGCGGGACTACGACGACCCCGGCGCCTCGCTCCCGAGCCACCTGGCGCCTTCGATGAAGGCCGACCTCAAGGCGAAGGCCAAGGCCGGCTCCAAGGCCCTGACCACGGCCGCGTGCAATGTCGGCGACTTCACCAGCCGCACCGGAAGCGACCTGGTCCAGCAGATCAAGTCATCGACGACCGACTGCGTCAACACGCTGTTCCGCGTCAAGGGCAACGACGGCAATCTGGCCTTCCGTGAGGCGCAGATGGTCACCGTCGCCAACGCCATGCGCGAGGGTTCGGCCGCCTACCCCGGCGACAGCAGTACCGGCATGCCCCAGCTGGTCCTCTATCTCCGAGCCGGGTACTACGTGCAGTATTACGACCCCGACACGGTGGGCAGCTACGGGCCGGAGCTGCGTACGGCCATCCAGGGCGCGCTCGACGCGTTCTTCGCCTCCTCGCACGCCTTCGACGTCACCGACGCCAACGGGGAGACCCTGTCCGAGGCCGTCATATTGATCGACAGCGCGGTCGAGAACGCCCGCTACCTGTCCGTCGTCAAGCGGCTGCTGGCCGACTACGACTCCTCGTACAACAGCTCCTGGTACATGGTCAACGCCGTGAACAGCGTGTACACGGTGTTCTTCCGCGGTCACCAGGTGCCGGAGTTCATCGCCGCGGTGGAGGCCGACCCCAGCCCGCTGGATGCCCTCAGCGACTTCGCTTCGCGCCATCTCGACCTGCTGGGCACCAAGCAGTCGTTCCTCGCCTCCAACGCGGGACTTGAGCTCGGCCGCTTCCTTCAGGAAGACTCCCTGCGCCCCAAGGCGAGCCCGTTGGCCGCCGGACTGCTCGGCAAGAGCTCCATCACCGGCCCCACCGCCCCGCTCTGGGTCGGCGTGGCGCAGATGGTCGAGGCCTACGACAAGGCGAACTGCTCGTACTACGGCACCTGTGACCTCGCTCAGCGCCTGAAGAGCGCGGTCCTCCCCGTCAGCCACACATGCAGCGACAGCATCCGCATCCTGGCGCAGCAGATGTCCGCCGAGGACCTCGAGGCGAGCTGTACCAGTCTGCGCAACCAGGACGCCTACTTCCATGACGTCGCGCGGGACAACGGTCCGGTCGAGGGCGACCGCAACACCACCATCGAAGTCGTGGTCTTCGACTCCAGCACCGACTACCAGACCTACGCCGGTGCGATCTACGGCATCAACACGAACAACGGCGGCATGTACCTGGAAGGCGACCCCGCCGCGGAAGGCAATCAGCCCCGGTTCATCGCGTACGAGGCCGAGTGGGTCCGCCCCGAGTTCCAGATCTGGAACCTGAACCACGAATACACGCACTACCTCGACGGCCGCTTCAACATGCACGGCGACTTCGAGGAGGGACTGACCACGCCGACCGTCTGGTGGGTCGAGGGCTTCGCGGAGTACGTCTCCTACTCGTACCGCAAGGTCGACTACGACGCCGCCGCAGCCCAGGCCGCGAACCACACCTACACCCTGCGGACCCTGTACGACACCACCTACGAGAACGCCGACCAGACCCGGGTCTACAACTGGGGTTATCTGGCCGTCCGTTACATGCTGGAGTCCCACCGCGGGGACATCGACACGCTCCTCGGCCTCTACCGCAAGGGTGACTGGAACGGGGCGCGCACCCTGCTCACATCGACCATCGGTGACCGTTACGAAACCGACTGGAACACCTGGCTGACCGCCTGTGCGAGCGGTGGCTGCAGTACCGGCACCAACCCGCCCACCGACCCCCCGGCCGAGTGCACCGGAAGCGACACGAGGGAGCTGGGCAAGAACTGCAAGCGCAGCGGTCTGACAGCCACCAAGGGCAACTACGCCTATATGTACCTGTACGTACCGGCCGGCACCACCTCGTTGGAGATCAGGGCAACGGGCGGCTCGGGCGACGCCGACCTCTACTACAGCGCGGACGGCTGGGCGATGACCGATCACTACACCAGCCGTGACAGCGGGGCCGGCAACGAGCACACGCTGACCATCGACCACCCGGCGGCCGGACCCCACTTCATCAGCATGTACGCCGTCGAGAACTTCGACGGCGTGACCGTCTCCACCAAGTACTGAGCATTCCGGACGCACGAAAACAGCCGGCCTGCGGAGGGATCCTCCTCCGCAGGCCGGCGCCGGCGAACCTCACCGGCTCACAGAAGCCGCAGCGTGCCGGGTGCCGTTTCGTCCGTCAGGATCTCCACGAGCAGATCGAACAGCGTCGGCCCCCGTCCGGCCAGGGCATCGTCCAGTCGCCTCTGGACCGAGGGCCTGTTGGCGGGGTGCACCCTGCTCAGGCTGTGCCGCAGATAGCGCGCTGTCTCCTCGTGTGCCAGGGCCTGCGCGGAGAGGGCGTGGTCCCGCCACTCGAAGACGAAGTCGCCGTCGTCCGGAGTGCCCATCCCGCCGCCGAGGCAGTCGGCGAGGGCATCGAAGTTGCGGCCGAAGTAACCGCCGGGGCCGTTCACCGCCTCGCCGATCACACTCCAGAACTGCTCCAGGCCGGTGACCCGGGAGCCGTCGATCACATAGGTCACGGTCATGGGTGGAGGGTACAAGCCCGGCTGCTTCGGCCGGCCCGTGATCCGCGCCGCAGGTGGGGGGCTACGGCGCGGATCGGTCCGGAGGGTTGAGCCTTCAGCAGCTCTGGTTGATCAGGTCGAATGTGGCGTAGTGGTCGCTGGTGTAGTAGTCCTCCCGTACCTTTTCGCCCGTGACGATCCGACGGGCGCCGCGGGTCGGGGAGCCGGGGGTGATGACCGTGTACTCGTGGTAGTAGCCGGTGCCCTGACTGGGCAGGACGCCTTCACGGTTCTGGAAGACGGCACCGTCCTGCGAGTACGGAAAGGGTCCGCCGGCGTCGATCAGGTCGAGGGTGTCGTGTGCCTGGGCAGGCAGTGCCGAGTAGCAGATGCTGCCGACCGAGGTGGTGGCGGCCGTGGCCGGGGAGGCGACCGGGCCGCCGACGAGGAGAACGGACAGAAGGGCGGCAGAGCCACCGAGCGTGGTGATCCGTGGGGGGATTCGCATAGCCACCATGATGACGCGCGTAGACATGGTGCCGTCAACGTCAACCGATGTGAATTTTTTGGGAGTTAACCGGAGAGGAGGAAATGTGACGCCGATGTGTCCGAAGGCTCGTGGGTCAACTCGGCCGAACCGTTCATTTATTGATGAGTCGACAAGCGTGGCAGCCGGTCTGTGGGGCATGCATCCCCGTGGAGGCGTTCCGTGAAGCCGTTAGGGCGAGAGGGAGCCGGAAGGTACGGGAAGGGGCCGGAAGGTACGGGAAGGGGCGAGCGGAACACGAGAAGCCGCAGGACGACAACGAGGCGCGACGACAAGGCGCGACAACGGGGCTCGACACAAGGGTGCGACGACAGGAAACGACAAGGGCGCGGGAAGACGAGACGGCGAGCAGGGGGATTCACTGTGCGTACGGGGGAAACGATGGAGCGTCGGGGCGAGGCCGATTTCGTGGTGGACGGGACGGCGCGCGCGCCGGGGGAGCAGGGACCGCAGCCGGTCCGGCTGCATCGCAGACTGGCCCACACCGATCTGGCGGGCGTCAGCGAAGTGCGCGGCGCGTTGCGGGAGTTCCTGCGATACCGATGGCGGACGGAGTCGGCCGAGGTGGCGGAACTGCTGCTCAGCGAGCTGGTGACCAACGCCCTGATCCATACGCGTCACGGCGCGGTCGTCACGGTGAGCGTGGCGCCCGCCAGACTGAGGGTGGAGGTGCGTGACTTCGTGTCCGGGCTGTCCTCGTCGTACGTACCGAACGCCGACGACGGTACGCACGGCCGAGGGCTGGTCCTGGTCCGGAATCTCGCGGATGCCTGGGGGGTCGGCGCGCAGGCGTTGGGCAAGGTCGTCTGGTTCGAACTGAACGGCGAAAGGCCCTGAGAGCCCGGGAGAACCGGGCCGTCAGGGCCTTTCGCGGCGGACGGATCAGCCGAACTGCTGCTCCAGGTCCTTCAGTTTCCGCTCCAGCGAATCGAGCCGGGGCAGTGCCTGGGTGTCGTCCTCGGCGGTGAGGTCGACGGTGATCGGCTCACCGGGGTTTCGGTCCGATGCCTCTCGGGCCGGACCTGTCACGGCCTGCAGGGAGGGCCGTGAAAGCAAGGGCAGTTGTCCCGGCTCGGATAGGGCAGGCTCCGCGGCGGGCTGAGCGGAGGCCGTCGCCGGGGCGATGGCCTGGACGTCCACCTGGGTCCCACCCCGGCCGACCCGACGCCAGGCCCGGTTCTGCCGGTTCAGCGCCTTGATGCGGGCCCGGTCCAGCTTGACCTGGTCCTTCCTGCGCAGACGGTTCTGCTCCTTCTCGCGCCGGTCCTCACGTACCTCCTCGACCGCCTCGTCCAGGGTGCGTACGCCCTCCAGCAGCATCAGCGACCAGGCGCCGAAGGTCTCCCGGGGGGCGCGCAGCCACCGTACGATCCGGATCTGCGGCAGTGGACGGGGGACCAGGCCCTGCTCGCGCAGCGCGGCCCGGCGGGTCTGCTTCAGCGCCCGGTCGAAGAGCACGGCCGCCGAGAGCGACATCCCCGCGAAGAACTGCGGCGCGCCGGCGTGGTCGATGCCGCGCGGCGCGTGCACCCAGTTGAACCAGGCGGCCGCGCCGGCGAACAGCCATACCAGCAGCCGGGAACCGAGCGCCGCGTCACCGTGACTGGCCTCGCGCACCGCGAGCACGGAACAGAACATGGCGGCCCCGTCCAGGCCGAACGGAACGAGATACTCCCAGCCACCGGAGAGGCCGAGGTTCTGCTCGCCGAACCCGACGAGCCCGTGGAAGGAGAGCGCGGCGGCGACCGCCGCGCAGCAGAACAGCAGGACGTACGAGGCGGTGGCATACAGCGCCTCCTTGCGTCTGCGACGCTCCTCGCTGCGTTCCCAGCTGTCGTCGGCAGCGGAATTCTCAGCGGCACGCTTGCCGCGTGCGACCACCGCCACCGCCGCCAGGACCCCCACGAGCAGCACGGCGCCCGGAAGCAGCCAATTCAGCGATATGTCGGTCAGTCTCATGCGCGGTCCCTTGCGTCGCGTAGGGCATTTCGGGCGCCATGATTGCCGAAACCCCGTCATGCTCAGGGGGTTTCGGGGCAAGAGAACGCCATTGGGTTGGCAGGGCATACGGATATCCGAGATCTGATCGAATATTCGTACGCGGCCAGTGATCTGCGTTCGAATAGTACTACTCGTACGAGGGGTGTGGATCAGTGAGCGGGCGTCAGTTTCCGTACCCGGTCCGCATCGCAGGTGCGGGGGCAGGTGACGCAGGTGTCCTCGGGGCGCAGCGTGTAGAAGAGGCAGCAGCTCGTCCGGTCGCGGGTGGGCAGTGATTCGCCGTTCGGACCGGTCAGCTCACGGAAGCCCGCCGATCCGACGTACGGCTCGGTGGTGCCGGGCAGGAGCTCCTCCAGCTCGGCCATCGCCCGTCGCTCCTCCCCGAGCAGATGGGCGATGTACCACAGGCCCTCGACGATCTCGTCCGTCGCCATCCCCCACAACGCCCTCCTGCCGCGCCGCATCCGCGGACCGAAGCCGTTCAGCACCGGGCCGATGTGCTCGGCCACCGACGCCAGTACCTCGGCCCGCAGCGCCGCCTCGTCGGGAACGACCCGGGCGCCCGGCAGTCCGGCCGCCGGGTCGTCGGGAAGGCAGGCGAACTCCCTCAGGCGCACCGTGAGATGGCCCAGCGCCCGCTGGAACGCCACATCCTCGACGGGGATCCGGGGGACGCGCCGGTGCAGGAACCACGGCACCGTCACCAGCAGGCAGGCGGGCCAGGCGTACCGGTGCAGCCCGAAGCCGGCGACCACGTCGGGGCGCGGCTGCTGCCCGTGGTCCCGCAGCACCTGCGCGTGGTCCCGGGCGAGGAAGGCGTCCAGCGCGGCGCCGCCCGCCGCGAGCTCATGAGCACCCACCCAGCCGGCACCGCGGGGAGCGGCCTCGTCGTCCGTCAGCACCTCTGCGCGCAGGCCGGGGAACACCTCGCTCAGGCGCGCGTACGCGCCCGTCACGGCGGACGCGGTGGTGCCGGGGAGAAGGGCGGGGAGTGTCATGCAGGGACCACCGAATCGCGATCGTTTGCAGGTAAGCCTTACCTTACCCGAACGGATCGATGTTTGAACTGCGGCCTGCTCCGCCTATGGTGCACAAGGGGCATGGCGCACGCGAGCCGCGCCCGCGGCAGGCCGGGGAGGTCCGAGTGGAGCAGGGCAGAGCGCGCGAACAGGCACGGCCGTCGTACTCGTCCGCCGCGTCCGCGACCGCCCCTTCGTCCGCGCAGGTGCCCGATGTGCGGGTGCCCGAGCAGGCGCGCGGCGAGCACACGCACTGCGAGCCGTCCGCCCCGCGGCCGGTGGTGCAGCGGCACTCCGTACGCGGTCAGATCCTGGACGCCCTGCGCGCCGCACTGGTGGACGGTCAGCTGGTCCCGGGGCAGGTCTACTCCGCACCCGCTCTGGGCGCCCGCTTCGGGGTCTCGGCGACGCCGGTGCGCGAGGCGATGCAGCAGTTGGCCATCGAGGGTGCCGTCGAGGTCGTACCGAACCGCGGCTTCCGTGTCTCCCTGCGGGGCCCGCGCGAGCTGGCGGAGCTGGCGGAGGTGCGGGCCCTGATCGAGGTCCCCGTCATGCTGAGGCTCGCCCGCACCGTGCCGCCGGCCCGTTGGTGCGCCCTGCGTCCGCTGGCCGAGGCCACCGTGGCGGCCGCCGCCGTCGGTGACCGGGCCGGCTACGCCGAGTCCGACCGCGCCTTCCACGGCGCCGTCCTCGCCCTCTGCGGCAACGAGCAGTTGGTGATGGTCGCCGACGACCTGCACCGCCGTTCCCAGTGGCCACTGGGGGACAACCCCACCACCCGCCGCGCCGACCTGCTGGCCGACGCCGCCGAGCACACCGCGCTGCTCGACGCGCTCATCGCCCAGGACCTGGTCGTCGTGCAGTCGCTGGTACGCGAACACTTCACCGGCGCCGAGAGCTGACGGCCTGGCACACGACGGCGAACGGGATCCCCGGCGCCGTGCGACTTCGCCGCCGCCGGCGTCGTCGGTCGACGACGCTCAGCGTCGCCTCCCTCCTGCGCATCGCCCCTCCTGCGCATCGCCCCCTCCTGCGCGTCGCCTGCCTCCTCCGCCTCGGATCCGAAGCCGCATGACGCCGCTCACCGATCCGCTCTCCCTCGTGCACCGGACCGTAACCGGACGGTGCCGCGGGCTCCGTCGGCCCCGCCGCGGGAACGGGTTACGCTACGCCTCTGATCACATGATCGTTCTTGGGGGCGGGAGTGGCAGGAAGCCGGGCGTCGAGACCGGTGTCCGGGCTGTTGATGGCGGCGGTGGCGCTGGGCACGGCCGGCTGTTCGCAGGCGGCCGGCCGGGGTGCGACCGTCCCGGCGGGCGAGAGTGCGTCGGCCACGTCCGTACAGCCGTCCGTGACACCGTCGCCGATGCCCACCGGCACCCCCGTCGCGACACCGGGACGCACGCCCGTCGCGAGGCCGTCCGAACCGGCCCCGGACGCCTCGCACACCGTCGCCGTCGTGGTACCACCGCCGCGGAGGGCCGCGCCGCCCAAGTCCCCGGTCCCGCCTCCGCGACGGGACAGCGGCAGATCACGGGACAATCCTCCCGCCGTGCCGCAGAACCCCGACCGGGGTCCCCACCCGCCGCCCGCCCCGGACCGCCCGTCCCCGACTCCGGAGTGGAGCGACGCCGGATGGAAGCCCGGTGATCCGGTCGTGGATCTCACCTGACGTGCGGCGCAGGAGCCGGGAACGCTCTGGCACCTCGCCCGGGCGGTGCCGCGGACTCAGTTCGCCTCGGCCGTCTCCTGGGGCGGCGGGTCCAGGTGCGGAGCCAGCCAGGTCGGTACGCCGCCGAGCAGCCGGAAGAGCCGGCCCGCCTCGGCGCGCAGCCGGGTCGCCGCCTCGGGCTCGGGCTCGGAGTCCGCGAGGGCGATGAGGGCCGGAGCCGTCCCGATCAGATAGCCCAGCTCCTCCCTGATCCGCAGGCACTCGGCGAAGCCGTGACGCGCCTCCGCCAGTTCGCCCTCGCGCAGGGCGAGCAGGGCGAGATGGCGCCAGGTCGAGGAGAGCAGCAGCGCGTCCCCCTGGGCGGTGGCACCGGCGTGGGCCCTGCGGTAGGCGGCCCGTGCGGCCTGCGGCGAGTCGGCGATGTTCTGCGCGATCAGACCTCGGCGGAAGTCCAGCAACGGGCGGCCCGGCGCGGACGGGGCGAGCAGCGCGGCGGCGCGGCTCAGGGCGACGCTGGCTTCGTCCGCCCGGTCCCGGACGCCCAGAAGTGTCGACGCGTACGCCAGATGGCCGCGTTCGCAGGCCGCCGCGCCGCGTTCGGCGTCGTCATGGGCCAGCGCCTCGGCGGTGCGCAGGGCGTCCTCGGCGTCGGTCCAGCCCTGCCCGGTGTACAGGCACCGTTCGGTGAGCAGCGCGGTCCGCTGGAGTGCCGCCGCCGGATCGGTGGCGGCGTCGTGTTCGAGCAGCGCGGCGGCGTCCGTCCAGCAGGCGCGTGACCGCAGGCGCCATACCGCTGTCTGGAGCGGCGGATCGTCATCGGCTGTCGTTCCGGAACCAGACATGGCGGTATGCGCCACATTGCCCTCCCCGAGCGCGCCATCGAGCTGTTGGGTCTGGCCGCATCTCAGCACGGAATGGCACGCCGGGCCAAGGGGTCGGATCAATGTCAGGTGAAAGATTTCACAAACGAGCCGACGCGCCCGCAGGGGTGGCGGCGCCCGGAAGTCAGCTCATGCGCAGGGCGAGGAAGAAATCGAGCTTGTCCTCCAGGCGCGAAAGGTCACGCCCCGTCAACTGCTCGATTCGCCCGACCCGGTAGCGCAATGTGTTGACGTGCAGATGGAGTCGGGCGGCGCAGCGCGTCCAGGAACCGTCGCAGTCCAGGAACGTCTCCAGCGTCGGGATCAGCTCCGCGCGATGGCGCCGGTCGTAGTCGCGCAGCGGGTCGAGCAGCCGTGCGGTGAACGCGCGGCGCACGTCGTCGGGGACGAACGGCAGCAGCAGTACGTGCGATGCCAGCTCGTGGTGCCCGGCCGCGCAGACCCGGCCGGGCCGGGCAGCGGCGACCCGGCGGGCGTGCCGTGCCTCCTCCAGTGCGCCGCGCAGTCCTTCGGGCGAATGCACGGCCGCGCTGACACCCAGTGTCAGCCGCCCGTCGTCGGCGAGGCCCGCGGAGAGCGGCTCGCGGACGGCGGCGAGCAGCACACCGGCGTGCAGCGCGGGGTCGGCCTCGGCGGGCGCGCCGGACGGCGCCGCGCCCGGCTCGCCGCCCGGTGCGGGCACGGTGACGGCGGGCAGCGGTACGAGCGCCACGGCCTCGTCGCCGGTGTGGGCGACCGCGATCCGGTCCGCGGAGTCGGGACCGGTGACCGCGGGGTCGACCAGGATCTCCTCCAGCAATGCCTGGGCCACCGGGCCGCCCGCGACGGCGGGGCCGGAGCCGGCCTGGCCGCCCGTGGCGGTGGAGCCCGCCGCGTCGCCCCAGTCGACGCGTGCCACCACGACCTGCCAGTGCGGCGCCGCCCCGAGCCCGGGGAGCAGCACCGGAGCGGCGACCCGCAGCCGGGCGGCGATCTCGGCCGGCGGCGCGCCCGTCTGGACCAGCTCCAGGACCTCCTGGGCCAGCCTGCGGCGTACCGTACGGGCCGCGTCGCGCCGGTCCCGTTCGACGGCGATCAACTGGGTGACGCCCTGGAGCAGGTCCAGCCGGGCGGGCGGCCAGTCGCTCGCGTCCGCCTCGACCGCGAGCAGCCAGTCGGAGAGCACCGACTCGCGCACATCCCGCGAGGCCGGCACCGCGCCCCGCCCGGTGTTCCGGATCGGGAAGAGCGAATACGTGATGCCGTCGACGGTGGTGCGGTGCGGGGCCCGGCGGCCGCCGCGGGTGGCGGCCAGATGGTGGCCGGCGAGCGCCGCGCCGACCGGCCCGGCCAGCGGCGCGTCTCCGGCGCCCGCGATCTGCCGCCCGGTGGGGGAGAGCACCCAGGCGCGCAGGTCGAGATCGGTGCCCAGCAGATCCAGCACCACCTCGGGGCCGCCGCCCGCCGGGCCCGAGGTCATGAGCCGGCGGTGGCGGTCCACGACGGCGGCGAGATCACCCGCTCGCTCGCCCGACACCTGGCGCACCACATGCTCGGTGATCGTTGCGAACGCGACGGTCTCATGGACGGCGAAGAGCGGCAGCCGGTGCCGTCCACAGGCCTCCACCAGATCGCCGGGGACGTCACCGAGCTCCGCCTCGCCGGCCGCGACCCCGGCGACCCCGGCGCCTGCCAGGATGCGTACGAACGGCTCCGAATCCGTCGCGTCCCGGCGCCAGGCAAGGCCCGTCAGGACCAGCTCGCCGCCCGACAGATAGCGGCTGGGATCCCGCAGGTCAGTGGTCATCACGCCACGGACGGAGCGGTCCAGCTCGTCCTCGCCGCCGAGCAGCCGCAGGCCCAGCGCGTCGGTCTCCAGCAGTGCGCGCAGCCGCATCTCGTCGCCGCCGATCTCTTTCGTTGGTGCGGGTGAAAACTGGGTATTGCGGTGAGGTCACCGATCCCCGCCATTCGTTCGAATCTACAAGACGGAGAGAGCGGCCAGCCAACTCCTTCATGGTTTCGGTGACTGCACCGGGTGGAGCACGGCTTGTGTACTTGGCCCCACACCGCGTCAACAACACATGAACGACCAGTCGAGGGCCGGCCGTCCCCAGCCCCAGCGAACGACCGATTGAGAAGAAGAGAGCCACTCATGGACTTCCTTCGCCCCGCCAGCTGGGAGGAGGCGCTCGCCGCCAAGGCCGAGCACCCGACGGCTGTGCCCATTGCGGGTGGCACCGATGTGATGGTCGAGATCAACTTCGACCACCGGCGGCCCGAGTACCTCCTGGACCTGAACCGCATCGGAGAGCTGTCCGAATGGGAGGTGGGCCGGGAGAGCGTACGGCTCGGCGCCTCCGTACCGTACAGCCAGATCATGGAGCACCTGCGCGCCGAGCTGCCCGGACTCGCGCTCGCCTCGCACACCGTCGCCTCGCCGCAGATCCGCAACCGCGGCGGCGTCGGCGGCAACCTGGGGACCGCCTCGCCCGCCGGTGACGCCCATCCCGCGCTGCTCGCGGCGGGCGCCGAGGTCGAGGCCGAATCCGTACGCGGGACGAGGATGATCCCGATCGACGCCTTCTACACCGGCGTCAAGCGCAACGCCCTCGCCCCGGACGAGCTGATCCGGGCCGTGCACATCAAGAAGGCCGACGGACCGCAGCAGTACTCCAAGGTCGGCACCCGCAACGCGATGGTCATCGCCGTCTGCGCCTTCGGCCTGGCCCTGCACCCCGAGACCCGCACGGTGCGCACCGGCATCGGCTCGGCCGCCCCCACACCCGTACGGGCGAAGGAGGCCGAGGAATTCCTGAACGCCGCGCTCGAAGAGGGCGGTTTCTGGGACAGCCGCACGATCATCACCCCGTCCATCGCCTCGCGGTTCGCCGCGCTCGCCGCCGGTGCCTGCAACCCGATCGACGATGTGCGCGGCACCGCGAGCTATCGCAGACACGCGGTGGGGATCATGGCCCGCCGCACCCTCGGCTGGACCTGGGAGTCGTACCGCGGCAACGGCCGCAGCACCGAAGGAGCTGCCTGATCATGCGCGTCAATTTCACGGTCAACGGCCGCAGGCACGAGGCGGACGACGTCTGGGAGGGCGAGTCCCTCCTCTACGTGCTGCGTGAGCGGATGGGCCTGCCGGGCTCGAAGAACGCCTGCGAGCAGGGCGAGTGCGGATCGTGCACGGTCCGTCTGGACGGTGTCCCGGTCTGCTCCTGTCTGGTCGCCGCGGGGCAGGTGGAGGGCCGCGAGGTCGTCACCGTGGAGGGCCTCGCCGACTTCGCGGCCCACCGTTCCCAGGAACACCCCGGCAGTGGCTGCGCCTCCGGCGCCTGCGGCACCGCACTCGACAAGGCGCGGCGGTGGGAGGCCGAGCCGACCGGCGAGGAGAGCCGGGACACCGGCGAACTCTCACCGATCCAGCAGGCGTTCATCGATGCCGGAGCCGTCCAGTGCGGCTTCTGCACCCCCGGCCTGCTGATCGCCGCCGACGAGCTGCTCGAACGCAACCCGGAGCCGTCCGACGCGGACATCCGCGAGGCGCTCTCCGGCAACCTCTGCCGCTGCACCGGCTACGAGAAGATCCTCGACGCGGTCCGCCTCGCGGCCGCCCGCGCGGAAGAAACGGTCTGACGATGGGCGTTACCGGCAACCCCACCAGCATCAACCAGGGCACCCGCACCAAGGGCGGCATCGGCGAGTCCACGCTGCGCCCCGACGGCATCCTCAAGGTCACCGGAGAGTTCGCGTACTCCTCCGACATGTGGCACGAGGACATGCTCTGGGGCCACACGCTGCGCTCCACGGTCGCGCACGCCGAGATCGTCTCCATCGACATCTCGGAGGCGCTCGCCACGTCCGGCGTCTACGCCGTACTCACCTACGACGACCTGCCGGCCTCGGTGAAGAACTACGGGCTGGAGATCCAGGACACCCCGGTCCTCGCCCACGGCAAGGTCCGCCATCACGGCGAACCGGTGGCGCTCGTCGCCGCCGACCACCCGGAGACGGCCCGTCGCGCCGCGGCGAAGATCAGGATCGACTACCGCGAGCTGCCCGTCGTCACCGACGAGGCCTCCGCCCTCGCACCCGACGCCCCTCTCGTCCACGAGGGCCGCGACGACCACCACGCGGGGCACGTACCGCACCCCAACATCGTCCACCGGCAGCCCATCGTGCGCGGCGACGCGGACGCGGCGGCGGCCCGTGCCGATGTCGTGGTCAGCGGCGAATACGTCTTCGGCATGCAGGACCAGGCCTTCCTCGGCCCCGAGTCCGGCCTGGCCGTGCCCGCCGAGGACGGCGGCGTCGACCTGTACGTCGCCACGCAGTGGCTCCACTCCGACCTGCGCCAGATCGCTCCCGTCCTCGGCCTGCCCGAGGACAAGGTCCGCATGACGCTCTCCGGAGTCGGCGGCGCCTTCGGCGGCCGCGAGGACCTGTCGATGCAGATCCACGCCTGTCTGCTGGCCCTGCGCACCGGCAAGCCGGTCAAGATCGTCTACAACCGGTTCGAGTCCTTCTTCGGCCATGTGCACCGGCACCCCGCCAAGCTCTGGTACGAGCACGGCGCGACGCGCGACGGCAAGCTGACCCATATGAAGTGCCGCATCGTGCTGGACGGCGGGGCATACGCTTCCGCCTCACCGGCCGTCGTCGGCAACGCCTCCTCGCTCAGCGTCGGCCCGTACGTCATCGACGACGTCGACATCGAGGCGATCGCGCTCTACACCAACAACCCGCCGTGCGGCGCCATGCGCGGCTTCGGCGCGGTCCAGGCCTGCTTCGCCTACGAGGCCCAGATGGACAAGCTGGCCGCCGAACTCTCCATGGATCCGGTCGAGTTCAGGCAGCTCAACGCCATGGAGCAGGGCACCCTCCTGCCGACCGGACAGGTCGTCGACTCGCCCGCCCCGGTCGCCGAGCTGCTGCGCCGGGTGAAGGCCAGGCCGCTGCCGCCCGAGCGCCAGTGGGAGGTGGCCGGCGAGCAGGCCGACGTACGGGCCCTGCCCGGCGGGCTGTCCAACACCACTCACGGCGAAGGCGTCGTACGCGGCGTCGGCTACGCGGTCGGCCTGAAGAACGTCGGCTTCTCCGAAGGCTTCGACGACTACTCCACCGCCCGCGTGCGCATGGAGGTCATCGGTGGCGAACCCGTCGCGACCGTGCACACCGCCATGGCCGAGGTCGGGCAGGGCGGCGTCACCGTCCACGCCCAGATCGCCCGGACCGAACTCGGCGTCGCCCAGGTCACCATCCACCCGGCCGACACACAGGTCGGCTCGGCCGGCTCCACCTCCGCCTCCCGGCAGACGTATGTCACCGGCGGCGCGGTGAAGCACTCCTGCGAGGCCGTGCGCGAGAAGGTCCTGGAGATCGGCCGTCGCAAGTTCGGTACGTATCACCCCGCGTGGGCCACCGCCGAACTGCTCCTGGAAGACGGCAAGGTCGTCACCGACGGCGGCGAGGTGCTGGCCGACCTGGTCGACGTGCTGGAGGACGAGGCGGTCGACATCGAGCTGGAGTGGCGCCACCGGCCCACCGAGGCGTTCGACCTCCGTACCGGACAGGGCAACGGCCACGTCCAGTACTCCTTCGCCGCCCACCGCGCGGTCGTCGAGGTCGACACCGAACTCGGTCTGGTCAAGGTCATCGAACTGGCCTGCGCCCAGGACGTCGGCAAGGCACTCAACCCGCTGTCGGTCGTGGGCCAGATCCAGGGCGGCACCATCCAGGGAATGGGTATCGCCGTCATGGAGGAGATCGTCGTCGACCCGAAGACCGCGAAGGTGCGCAACCCCTCCTTCACGGACTACCTGCTCCCCACCATCCTCGACACGCCGACCATCCCGGTCGATGTGCTCGAACTCGCCGACGACCACGCCCCGTACGGGCTGCGCGGCATCGGTGAGGCGCCCACCCTGTCGTCGACCCCGGCCGTCCTCGCGGCGATCCGGAACGCGACGGGCCTGGAGCTCAACAGGACACCGGTACGACCCGAGCACCTCACGGGCACCTGAGTCACAGCTCCCCTCGAACCCTCCGGGCGGTGCGCGCCTCCCAGGAACGTCACACTTCCGTCGCCCGTACCGCCCGGAGATCCCAAGTGCCATACCGCTCACGGCCGTTGTCCCATCGAGCAGTACCGCAGTACCTGCACATTCCACTCTGCATGAACAGTTCGCCTCGGGCCGTCCCCCGGGTCGTGCCGCCAGCGCAGTCATCCCAAATCCCGCATATCGATTCTTCATCGCGGGTGCCCCTGTGAACCTTGGGAGTCAGGCATCATGACCCAGCAGTCAGTGGAGTCCGAGACCACCGCGGAGGAAGCGGGCCACGGCTCGCGCGTCCCCGCCGGAAGATCTTGGCTCGACCGGTACTTTCACATATCCGAACGAGGATCCACCGTCGCGCGCGAAGTGCGCGGCGGCGTCACGACCTTCATGGCCATGGCGTACATCCTTCTGCTCAACCCGCTGATCCTGTCCGGCAAGGACGCCGCGGGCGACACACTGGGCCAGAAGGCCCTGATCACCGCCACCGCGTTCGCCGCCGCGCTCACCACGCTCCTGATGGGCTTCGTGGGCAAGGTGCCGCTGGCCCTCGCCGCGGGCCTGTCGGTCTCCGGTGTGATCTCCTCGCAGGTCGCCCCGGCGATGACATGGTCTCAGGCCATGGGCATGTGCGTGATGTACGGCGTAGTGATCATGCTTCTGGTCGTCACGGGCCTCCGTGAGATGATCATGAACGCGATCCCGCTCGCGCTCAAGCACGGCATCACGATGGGCATCGGCCTTTTCATCGCCCTGATCGGTCTCTACAAGTCCGGCTTCGTGCACACCGGCAAGGCCACCCCGCTCGCCCTGGGCCCCACCGGTGAACTCGCCGGCTGGCCGGTCCTGCTCTTCGCGGGCACCCTGCTCCTGATCTTCATGCTGCAGGCGCGCAACATCCCCGGCGCGATCCTGATCGGCATCATCACCGGCACGATCGTCGCGATGATCCTCAACGCGCTCGACGTGATCAAGCCCGAGCAGTGGGCCAACGGTGCCCCCGAACTGCACGGCGGCGCGGTCTCGACGCCCGACTTCTCGCTCTTCGGACACGTCGAGTTCGGCGGCTGGGGTTCCGTCGGCGCCATGACGGTCGGCATGATCGTCTTCACGCTGGTCCTCGCCGGGTTCTTCGACGCGATGGCCACCATCATCGGTGTCGGCACCGAGGCCGGGCTCGCCGACGACAAGGGCCGCATGCCGGGTCTGTCCAAGGCCCTGTTCATCGACGGCGCCGGCGGAGCCATCGGCGGCATCGCGGGCGGCTCCGGCCAGACCGTGTTCGTCGAGTCGGCCACCGGTGTCGGCGAAGGGGCCCGCACCGGCCTCGCCTCGGCCGTCACGGGACTGTTCTTCGCGGCCTGCCTGTTCTTCACGCCGGTCACCGCGATCGTCCCGCAGGAGGTGGCGTCCGCCGCGCTCGTCGTCATCGGGGCCATGATGATGATGAACGCCCGGCACGTCGACTGGGCCGACCGCGCCACCGCGATCCCGGTCTTCCTGACCGTGGTCCTGATGCCCTTCACGTACACCATCACCACCGGTGTCGCCGCGGGCGTCATCTCCTGGGTCGCCATCAAGATCGCCCAGGGCAGGGTCCGGGAGATCGGGGCCTTCATGTGGGGCCTGACGGTGATCTTCCTCGTGTACTTCGCACTGCATCCGATCGAGGGGTGGCTGGGCGTCCACTGACGCGTCGGCACAGCCCTTCACACAACCGCTGAGGAGACCGAAGATGCTGGACATCGCCGCAGAGCTCAATCGGTGGGTCGAGCAGGGACGAGAATTCGCCGTGGCCACCGTCGTGGCGGTCGGCGGGAGCGCGCCCCGGCAGCCGGGAGCCGCCCTCGCCGTCGACCGCGACGGCACGGCGATCGGATCGGTCTCCGGCGGGTGTGTGGAGGGCGCGGTGTACGAGCTGTGCGAGCAGGCCCTCGACGACGGCGAAACCGTGCGGGAGCAGTTCGGCTACAGCGACGAGGACGCCTTCGCGGTCGGTCTGACCTGCGGCGGCATCATCGACATCCTGGTGACACCGGTCCGTGCGGACGACCCCGCACGGACCGTGATCGCCGGAGCCCTCGCCGCCGCCGCGCGGGGGGAGGCGGCGGCGGTGGCCAGGGTCACCGAGGGGCCCGCGGAGCTCCTCGGCCGCCCTCTGCTCGTCCGCCCCGACGGATCGTACGAGGGAGGGCTCGGCGGGCATCCGGAGCTGGACCGCACCGCGGCGGCCGACGCCCGCGCGATGCTGGACGCCGGCCGCACCGGTTCCGTCACCATCGGTGCCGACGGTTCGCGCTGCGGACAGCCGCTCACCCTGCTCGTCGAATCGAGCGTCCCGCCGCCCCGGATGATCGTCTTCGGGGCCATCGACTTCGCCTCGGCGCTGGTCCGGGCGGGGAAGTTCCTCGGGTACCACGTCACATTGTGCGACGCCCGCCCCGTCTTCGCCACGCAGGCCCGCTTCCCCGAGGCCGACGAACTGGTCGTCGACTGGCCGCACCGCTATCTCGCGGCCACCGATGTCGACGCACGCACCGTCCTGTGCGTCCTCACCCATGACGCCAAGTTCGATGTCCCGCTGCTGGAACTGGCGTTGAGACTGCCGGTGGCGTACGTCGGCGCGATGGGCTCGCGCCGCACCCACCTGGAGCGCAACGACCGGCTGCGCGACATCGGCGTCACGGAGCTGGAACTGGCCAGGCTGCACTCGCCGATCGGCCTCGACCTCGGCGCCCGTACCCCCGAGGAGACCGCGCTGTCGATCGCCGCCGAGATCGTCGCCGACCGGCGCGGCGGCAGCGGCGTGCCGCTCAAGGGCGCGCACACTCCAATCCACCACGAAGGCGGCCGGCCGCCGAACGCAGTGATCACGTCCGTGGCCTGAACCGTGCCCTGAACCACGGCTGATCGCGGGCGGGTTGCCGCCACGGCGGCTTCACGCCAGGTGTGAACTCGTCCGTAGCCGTGCTTTTGCCGGTAGATCAGCTGCATGACATTCACACCCTCCTCCGCTTCCGGTCGGGCGAGACCCGCTCGTGCGGGTCGCCGGGCTCTGCTCATAGCGACTTCGGTCGCCCTGGTGAGCGGCGCGCTGCTTCCCGCGGCGGGCTCCGCCTCCGCCTCGGTCCCCGCCTCCTCCGCGGACCGGCCCGGGTCCCTCGGACGCCAGGCCGCCGCACCCGTCAAGGACGCCGTCAAGGAGTACGACATCACCCTGCTCACGGGCGATGTCGTGCACTACACGGACGGCGTCGGCAAGCAGGACACCGTCACCGTGGACCGCCCCGACGGCGCGGTCGGCGGCGTGCACGTCCAGCAGGCCGGTGACGATCTCTACGTCCTGCCCGACGAGGCCGGTTCCCTGCTCGCGGCGGGGAAGCTGGACCGCCGGCTGTTCAACGTCTCGGCCCTCGCCCGGATGGGGTACGACGACAAGAGATCGGGCGGCATCCCGGTGATCGCCACCTACCCGGCGAGCCGGGGCCGTTCACTGCCCGCCGCCCCGCGCGGCGCCAAGAAGATCCGCACCCTGGACAGCATTCACGGTGCCGCGCTGAAGGCCGGCAAGGACACCGTCCGGGCCTTCTGGAACGACATCGCCCGCACCTCCACGGCCCGTTCGCTGGACAACGGCATCGACAGACTCTGGCTCGACGGCCGGGTGGAAGCAGCGCTCAAGGACTCCGTTCCGCAGGTCAACGCCCCCCAGGCATGGGCCGAGGGATACGACGGCAAGGGTTCCAAGGTCGCCGTCCTGGACACCGGCATCGACGCCACCCACCCGGACGTCAAGGACCGCATCCTCGAAACCAAGAGCTTCGTGCCGGGCGAGGAGGTCGTCGACAAGAACGGCCACGGCACGCATGTCGCCTCCACGATCGCGGGCTCGGGCGCCGCGTCGGAGGGGGTCAACAAGGGCGTGGCGCCGGGCGCCGGGCTGATCATCGGCAAGGTGCTCGGCGACTCCGGATCCGGTGAGGACTCCGGCATCATCGAGGCCATGGAGTGGGCGAAGGCCGAAGGCGCCGACGTCGTCTCCATGAGCCTCGGTTCCAGCATCCCGGACGACGGCTCCGACCCGATGTCCCAGGCCGTCGACGCACTCTCCGCCGACGGCGGGCCGCTCTTCGTGATCGCCGCGGGCAACTCCTACGGCGCGGGCACCATCGGCTCGCCCGGCTCGGCACAGAAGGCCCTGACCGTCGCCGCCGTGGACAAGAAGGACAAGCGCGCGGACTTCTCCTCGATGGGCCCGCTCGTCAGGTCCTACGGTCTGAAGCCCGACCTGTCCGCACCGGGTGTGGACATCAACGCCGCGGCCTCGCAGTCGGTCCCGGGCGTGAACGGGATGTACCGGTCGATGTCCGGTACGTCGATGGCGACCCCGCACGTCGCGGGCGCCGCGGCGATTCTGAAGCAGCGTCACCCCGACTGGTCCGGTCAGCGGATCAAGGACGCGCTGATGAGCTCGTCGAAGAGGCTCGACGCCTACACCCCGTACGAGCAGGGGACCGGCCGGCTCGACGTGAAGGCGGCGGTCGACACCACGATCGAGGCCACCGGATCCGTCGAGGTCGCCTCCTACCAGTGGCCGCACTCCGCGTCCGACCCGGTCGCCCGGCGGACCATCACCTACCGCAACATCGGGTCGAAGGACGTCACGCTCGACCTGGCCATGGACACGGACGCCGAGGCCTACACCCTGTCGACGAAGCGGCTGACCGTCCCGGCCGGTTCCACCGCCGAGGCCGTGCTCTCGCTGGACCCGTCGAAGGTGGCGAACGACACCCGGTTCTCCGGTCAGGTCATCGCCACGGACGCGGCGGGCACCACCGTCGCGCACACCGGGTTCGCCCTGTACAAGGAGCAGGAGCTGTACGACCTGACGCTCCGGCTCCGTGACCGCGCGGGCAAGCCGATGGACGGGGTGGTCGTCCTCGCCGCGCTCGGCGACCGGGATCTGGGCCTGGTCCAGGTGTCCGGAGAGACCACGCTGCGGCTGCCGCCGGGCAATTACACCGCGTGGACGTCCGCCGACGTCGCCGGCGACCGCGCCGACTCGAAGGCCGTGGCCTTCCTCGCAGCCCCGGAGACCATCCTCGACAAGGCGACCACGGTCACCCTCGACGCTTCCAAGGCCCACAAGATCGGCGTGCGGACCCCGAAGGAGACCGAAACCCGGCAGCTGCGATATGACATGGCACGCACCGCGCCGGACGGCACCGTCCAGCGCGACGCGTACCAGATCCCGTTGATCTACGACCAGCTGTGGGCGAGCCCCACCAAGAAGGTCACGCAGGGCAGTTTCTCCTTCCTGACCCGCTGGCGGCAGGGCGAGAAGCAGATCGGCCTGACGGCCGACGGCCGGGACGTGCCGGTCACCGTGCAGCTCGGCTCGTTCGTCGCCGAGAACAGTGAGAAGAAGCCGGCCGGTGTCTTCGCGGGCAACGGTGCCGTGGCCGATTACGACGGCCTGAACGTCAAGGGCAAGGCCGTCGTGATCCGCCGCAGCGACACGGTCGCTCCCGCCGACCGGCTCGCCAACGCCGTGGCCGCGGGCGCCGAGGCGCTGTTCGTCGTCAACGACGGCGACGGCGTCCTGATGGAGAGCTACACCCCGTACGGGACCACGGGTGCCATCCCGGTCGCCTCGGTCCAGCGCCTGGCGGGCGAGGACCTGATCAAGGCCGTGCAGGCCGGCGGGAAGCTGACGATCGCTCAGCACAAGTTCGCCCGCTACGTGTATGACCTGGTCGACCGCCACGACGGTGCCGTCCCGGACCGTTCCCTGGAGTTCGCCCCTTCGGCGCGTCAGCTGGCGAAGGTGGAGAACACCTTCTACGGCCACAAGGACATGCTCGGCGGAGGCTACCGCTACGACATCCCGGACTACGGCCCGGGGATCGGCTTCGAGGAGTACGAGAAGTTCCCCGGCACCCGCGACGAGTGGGTCACCCCGCTCCCGGGTGCCTCCTTCTGGTACGAGAACCATTCGATCCTCGACGCCGACCGATCGGGCGGCGCGCAGGAGATGCGCAGCGGTGAGCTGGACTACACGGCGGGCCGTACCTACCCCGCCCAATGGTTCGCGCCGATCACCCGGCCACGTCTGGGCACCGGCTACTGGGGTCCGTTCCGTTCCGTCTACAACGACATCCAGTTCAACTTCACCCCGTGGACGGACTCGGGTGCGGGGCACTCGGGCTCGATGCCCGAGGACGAGTACGACACCACCACCACGGCCTTCTACCAGGGCGACACCCTGATCAAGAAGGTCAAGGGCCGGGCCGGATTCGCCTGGGACGTCTCGCCCGAGAAGCTGCCGTACCGCTTCGTGCTCGACTCCACCCGGGACGGTGACATGTGGAAGACCTCGACCCGCACCCACACCGAGTGGAACTTCGTCTCGGGCGCCATGGACGAGAACGGCCCGTACCAGGCCGACATCCCGATGCTGCAGCTGGACTACAAGGTCGACACCGACCTCGCCGGTGACGTCGAGGCCGGCAAGTGGACCGAGATCGGTCTCACCTCCGGTACGCAGGAGTGGCTGGAGGGCGCGGTGAAGGCCACCAAGGCCTCGCTGTCGGTCAGCTACGACGACGGCAGGACCTGGGAGGCGGTTCAGCTGCGCAAGGACGCGGCCGGTTCCTGGACCGCCAGGTTCAAGACGCCGAAGGCTGGCAGCTCCTTCGTTTCGCTGAAGGCGCACGCCGAGGCGGCCGACGGGCTGGGCGTCGACCAGGAGATCATCAGGGCGTTCGGCCTGAAGTGAGCCGCTGAGGTACGCCCTCGGGGCGTGCCACGCACTCCGACCGGGTGCGTGGCACGCCTCTTTCCATGCTTCGTGCATGACTGCACCGGAACGGGAAGCCGTTCGTGGTCCGCGACGGCGCCGGAGTGGCGCGCTCGATGGAGGTCGCGCGGGCGGCCGGGGCACACATGCTGTGGCGGGACACCCTGGTCCTGGGGCGCTCCGGGGAACGCGGCGGCAGCGTGCGGGCCACCACTCGGGTCACGTACGACGGGAAGGACCTGCTGGTCGAGGACCTGGGCCCGACCGAGCCGGAGATCCGCGAACTCCCCGGTATCCTCGGCCCCCATCGTGTCATCGGTTCGGTCACCTCGCTCGGCGCGGGCCGGCGGGCCCGCCCCACCCGTACCGCACGGAGCCGGCGGGACCGGGGCACGTTCAGGCGAGTCCTGCCATGAGTTCGGCGAAGGCGAGGGCGGAGGCGCGGGAGTCGCAGAGCCGATCCAGCCGCGCCAGCGCCAGTTTGCGGCGGAAGGGGCCGGTGCGGGAGTCGTCGCCGGCGTCGTGGAGCATCTCGGTCATCCAGCGTGAGAACTCCTGATAATTCCATGTGCGATGCAGGCAGGTGCGGGAGTAGGAATTCAGTCCGGACTCGTCTCCGTGGGCGATGAAGTCGCGTACGGCGCGCGCGAACACCTCGGCGTCGTACAGGGCGAGGTTCATTCCCTTGCCGCCCACGGGCGACACCACATGGGCCGCGTCGCCGGCCAGGAACAGCCTGCCGTAACGCATCGGCTCGTGGACGACGCTCCGCAGCGGAAAGTCGACCTTCTCGGTGATCGGGCCTGCCACCAGGCCGTCCTCGTCCAGCCGGGTCCGCAGGTGCTGCCATACCCGGTCGTCCGGCCAGTCGTCCGCCCGGTCGGTGGGCGCGCACTGCAGGTAGAAGCGGCTGGCGAGGGGACCGCGCGCGAAGTGTCCGGCGTAGCCATGACGGCTTATCGCCATCAGGGGGTGAGGCGGGGGCGCTACCTCGGCGAGTACGGTCAGCCAGGAGATCCCGTGATCGAACGGGTAGGCCGTCAGTTCCCCCTCGGGCACGGCGGCTCGGCTGGCCCCGTGGTCGCCGTCGCACCCGGCTACGAAATCGCATGCGATCTCGTGCACGGTCCCGTCCGGACTGCGGTAGCGGACAGTCGGACGCCGGCCGGTGAGCCCGTCCAAGGCCACTTCGGACGATTCGAAGCGCAGATCGCCACCGCCGTCGAGGAAGGTCGCGATCAAATTGGCAACGAGTACCTGCTGGGGGCACAGCAGCGCCTGAGGGCCGTCGTCGTCGGCGCCGAACCGCAGCAGGCGGCGCCGACCGTCCACCCGGACCTCCAGGACGTCGTCGGACGGGGCTCCGCCGAGGACACGGGCATCCAGCCCCCAGTCCTGGAACATGCGTACGGCGCGTGTCTCGACGATGCCGGCGCGCTGCCGCTGCTCCGCGTATGCACGGCTCTGCCGTTCCAGCACCACGCAGGGAATTCCGGCGCCGTGGAGCAGGTTGGCCACGGTCAGACCGGCCGGCCCCGCCCCCACGACCACTACGCAGGTCTCCTCCTGCACCGGCTGCGTCATGTCGGCTCCCTCTGCCTGGACAGCCCAAGAAAGACCCATCAACTTACGGCATTGATACGCCCGTTGCCAGAACGGCTGTCGTGCAGCGAACCGTGCGTGCCGTGGGCCGGATGGAAGCACACGTGGCCGTTGAGGCTGGTGGCCGGCCATGCATGAGGGGAGCCGGACAACGGCTCCGTGCGCCGAGGGACCTGTGAAACGTATTCCGGATGCGTCTGTCCTCTCGACCGAGATCCGGGGGAAGGGTAGTGCTGTCGCGCAGTGTGATCGACCGCCACGCGGAGGAGCACGATCGTGTCCTGGGAGCCGGAGTCCTCCTGCGTGGTGACAAGGACCAGGGACTGTTCGGGGGAGCGTGCGGGTACGAGAATCTGCTGGGTGACAGTGAGCTCGCCGACCAGTGGATGACGCAGTCGGTACGCGTCCGCTTCGCACGGCCCGGCATCCGGCCGCCGGGTACGGAGAGGTGCGCTCGTCGATCCTCGGCGACGCACTGTTCGGTGCCGGCAGCCGGAGACTGGCCGAGGCCCACGGCCGCGCCCACGTCTACGAGTTCGCCTGGCGTTCACTCGCCGTCGACGGCCGGCTCGGCGCCGCACACACGGTGGAGCTGCCCTTCGTGTTCGACCGGCTCGGCCTTCCGGCGCTGCGCGGGCAACGAGGACTGCCGGGGCCGGCCGAACCGCCCGCCGCGCTGGCCGAGGAGATGCATGCGACATGGGTCGCGTTCGCCCGGACCGGCGACCCCGGCTGGCCACCGTTCAGCCGGGAACGACGGATCCGCCGATTCGACAGCGGCGGGGGCAGCTGACCGGGGCGGTGAGGCGGATTTGAACGGTACTTTCTCCCAAGGGAGTTGCCGGTTCACCACACCACCGGTCGTGGCGGCCTCCTCACCGCCGTGACCGGCCGACCGCGCCGCGTGCCACCACCGCCGCACACAGCAGCGCGGGCAGCGCCGCGACCGCGAAACAGGCGGCCGGCGACAGCCGGTCCACCAGCGGCCCCACCAGCGCGGTGCCCAACGAGGACCCCGCGTTGACCGCTGTGTTGACCCACGCACCCGCCTGCGTGCGACTGCCCTCGCCCACGGACTCGTCGGCGGCGAGATACGCCGTGGTCAGGGCCGGTGCGACGAACACCCCGGCCGCCGCGACCGCCGCGACCAGCACGTACACATCGGGTGACAGGCCCGCCACGGCCATCGCCAGCCCGAGGCCGGCGGCCGGTACGGGCAGCCCCATCCGGTTCGACGCACGCCAGGAGACGGCACCGTGGGCGAGCCCGCCGACCGCGCTCCCGGCGGAGAGCGCGGCCATCACCCACGCCACCGCCGCGCCCCGGTGGTGCTGCTCGGTGAACGCCACCACCAGCAGATCCAGGGCCCCCAGACACAGCCCCACGGCGCCCGCCACCACCGCGGCGTGCCGCAGCCCGACGACGCCGAGCAGCCGCTGCGTTCGGGGTGCGCCCCGCGGAGCGACGGCCTTCGCGGCCGACGGCCTCGTGCCGACGTCGCGCACCACGGGCGAGGACACCAGCGCCAGGGTGCCCACCAGCACGAGTGCGGCACTGATCGCGACGCCCGCCGCGGGCACGGCGAACCCGATCACCACTCCCACCATCAACGGCCCGGTGACGAAGAGCAGTTCCTCCGCGACGCCGTCCAGGCTGTAGGCGCGCTGCAACAGTTCCCGTTCCGGTACGAGAGTGGTCCACAGGGTCCGCATCACCGGGCCCAGCGGCGGTGTGCAGGCGCCCGCCGTCACGGCGAGCGCCCCCAGCAGGAGCGAGGAGGTTCCCGGCCGCCAGGTGGCGTACGCCAGGGCGCCGAGCAGTGCCGCGTAGACACCGGCCATCGGGGGCAGGGCCCGGCGCGGCCCGTACCGGTCGATCAGCGCGGCGCGGGCGGGGGACAGGAAGACACTGGTGGCCCCGAACAGGGCCATGACGGTGCCCGCGACGGAGTAGGAGCTGGTGGTGTCCTTCACCGCCAGCATCAGGGAGAGGGAGACCATCCCGTACGAGAGCCGCCCCAGCAGTGCGGAACCGAACGTGCGGGAGGCATGACGGGTACGCAGGACGGCGGCGTACGAAGGGGCGCGCGAGGGCGCGGGCGAGGGTGAAAGCACGAGGGTATTCCTCAGTCGGGCAGCGCTGTGCACGGCACTGCGGGCATGCGGGGACTCCGAAGGGCCGCACCCGGTGGGACGGGGTGCGGTGCGGGCGGAGTCCTACGCACGGGAGAGGAACATGCCGGTCAACGTACCAGGGAGGGTCGAGGGCCGGAAAGGCTGTTCCAGGGGAGGGGCGATGGTCGAAATCCGCTGTGAGGTGTGACGTGGCGTCGGGTAGCGTCGGAGCCCATGTCACCCTTCCCTTCCCGCCATCGTCCCCCCTACGACGCGGACGAGCGGACCCAGCTCGTCGGCTGGCTCGACACGCAGCGCGCGGTCGCTCGCTGGAAGTGCGAAGGACTGACGGAGACGGACGCCCATCGCGCTGTCCTGCCGTCCTCGCCGCTCATGACGGTGGCGGGTGTCATGTCACACCTCCGTTGGGCCGAGCACCTCTGGTACGAGGTCGTCCTGCTGGGCCGCCCGGCCGTGGGGCCCGTGTTCGACGGGCCCGAGGACGCCGACATGATGGTCGAGGGCGTCCCGCTCGCAGAGCTCCTCGACGACTACGACCGGCAGATCGCGTTGTCGAACGAGATCATCGCGGCACGGTCGCTCGACGACGTGGGCCGGCACCCGGACTTCGACGCCTCGGCCGCGAGCCTGCGCTGGATCACGTTCCACATGATCGAGGAAACCGCCCGGCACGCGGGTCACCTGGACGCCATCAGAGAGATCCTGGACGGCAAGACGGGTCACTACTGACCGTGCTCGGCCGCTTCGCCGGCCCGTACCACTCGACGAGGTGCCGGATCTCGCCGCCCGCCCGGAATGCGGGTCTGATGGAATCGCGGCATGACAAAGCCGCCGAACCGGTTCCTCCGAGCACTGGATCGCTTCCACGCCGCCCACCCCTGGGACCACAACGCGCACTACCACCGGTGGATTCTGCGGCAGTTGCCCAGGGGGTGCGACAGGGCCCTCGACGTCGGCTCGGGCAGCGGAGATCTGGCCCGGCTCCTGGCGGAGCGCGCGAAGGCGGTGCACGGTATCGACTCCGACCCGGGCATCGTGGCACGGGCGCGTGAACTGACCGCCCCGCACGCCCCGGTGGCCTTCACCGTCGCGGACGCGCCGAGCGGGATACCACCAGGCCCGTACGACGTCATCACCTGCGTCGCCACGGTCCACCATCTGCCGTTCACCGAGGCGCTCACCCGGTTCCGGGGGCATCTGGCCCCCGGCGGAACTCTGGTGGTGGTCGGTCTGTTCCGGGAGTCGACCCCCGGTGACCGCCTACTGGCTCTCGCTTCCGTTCCGCTGAATGCCGCCATGGCCCTGATCAAGAACAAGGGGCGCAAGTCGTCCCGCCCCGACTCGATGACCGCCGTGACCCGGCCGGCGGAGATGACCTTCGCCGACATCGTTCGCGAGGCGCGTCGGGTGTTGCCCGGTGCCCGGCTGAGGCGCAGGCTGTTCTGGCGCTACACACTCGTATGGCGCGAAGGCTCCGGCGAGCGCCGACCGCAATGAGAGCCGGAAGCCGCACCGCACCGTGACGAGGAGAGGGAACGGACTGCGATGAGGAAGATCGTTCTGATGATGTCGATGTCCCTCGACGGCTTCATCGAGGGACCGGGCCGTGAGATCGACTGGCACCTCGTCGACGACGAACTGCACCGCCACTTCAATCAGCAGCTCAAGGCGATGGGCGGCTTCCTGGACGGCCGGGTGACCTATGAGCTGATGGCGGAGTTCTGGCCGACCGCCGACGCCGATCCCGCGAATGCCGGACCCGTCGCGGAATTCGCCGGCATCTGGCGGGACATGCCCAAGATCGTGTTCTCCCGGACGCTGGAGCGGGCCGACTGGAACACCACCATCATGCGTGCCGTCGACGTGGACGAGATCACGGCTCTCAAGGCACGGCCCGGTGGAGACCTGGCCGTCGGAGGTGCCGGTCTCGCGGCGTCGTTCATGCGTCACGACCTGATCGACGAGTACCACCTCTACGTCCATCCCGTTCGCATCGGGCGGGGCAAGCCCCTCTTCCCGGTGGAGGATGCCCGGACCCACCTCCGCCTGACCGGGAGCCGGACCTTCGGCAACGGGGTCGTGCTCCTGCGCTACGAGCGCCCCGCGGCTGCTCCACCGGAATGAACTCCACGGGTCGTGACGGCGTCCCCGCCGTTCCGCCGGGCGTTGAGGGGAGTTCTCACCGTATAACTGCCGCACCGTCGGGAGAGCCGACGAACCGAAGAACCGAAGAAGCGGCGAAAGGACTGGCGATGACACTGGGCGTCGAGGACCGCATGGCCATCACGGAACTGATCGGCCTGCACGGGCACCTGGTCGATGACGGTGAACTGGACCGGCTGCAAGAGCTGTTCACCGCCGATGTCGTCTACGACGCCACCGATCTGGGGCACGGGGCGTTGCATGGTCCGGCAGCCGTCCGGGACGCGGCACGGGCGATGAGGGAGCACGGCACCGTGGGGCACCACGTCACGAACATCGTCCTCACCGAGGTGAGCGACGGTCAGGTGCGCGCCCGGTCCAAGGGGATCGGGGCCAGGGCGGACGGCACGTGCGGAAGCGTGACGTACGAGGACCTGATCGTGCGCGGTGCGAAGGGGTGGCGCATCAGCCGCCGCAAGGTCGCCGTACGACGCAAGCCGTCCGACCGGGACCAGCCGCCCGCATGACATGTCACATGTGCTCGAACAGCGCGGGCCGACGCCGGGTGTGAGTAGTTGAGGTACAGGAAATCCCGGTGGGATTGAGCACGGTCGACCGGCACACCGGGCGCGGGCGCCGCCGGGGACGACGCCGCCCACCTCGCGGCCCCCAAGGGCGAAGGCGCCGGCCCGGCCATCCGTCCTCGTTGTTCCTGCTCGTCCTCGCGCTCCGCATCTGCCCTGCCTCTGCTGATCGCTTCGTCCGGCGCCGTACAAGGACGATAGCTGCTAAAAGTGACACTTAATTTCGAATCTGCAATATAAGTTCAGGAGCCATCAATCTGGACATTCAGGGGCGTATTCCAGTCAGGGGCTGTGAAGGCGGTGGTCATGTGCGGCAGCTTTACAGGATCGTCGTTCTGTAAAGCCGGGACGGAACGATGCAATGGCCGCACTGGGGGACATCGAAATGTTTGTTCAGTGCAACGCCACCCAGGTGGTTGCGGAGTGACCTCCCGGTTCGACCCGTGAATCAAGGAGAACCTGTGATCTCGAAAACGAAGAAGGTTGCGCGCTCCGTGGCCGTGGCGTTCGCCGCGGTCGCCACGTTCACCATGACCATGCCGACCGGCAACGCCTTCGCCATCGACCATGTCCCCTGTCGCGGTGGGGAGAATTTCCTGAAGATCTGGTCGCACAACGGCGGAAGTCAGAGTGTGGACTGCTACGCGAACGCTGGGAGGACCGACTTCGGTGGGTGGTGGATCGACAAGATCTCCACCGGGAACAACGACCTGATCTACTACGACGCCAATGGTGATTCGGTGAAGATCGAGCGTTGGCATGAGATTTCCTTCCCGAACCGTCAGCCGAAGGTGACCGCCATCGAAATTTTGTGACGAGTCGACAATTCGAAGAAGTGACGACGATTTGGCACGTCGGCTTCAAGAGATGGTCATTTCTGCGAACGGGCCATTCCTGAACATCGCCGTTTCCGGGGCGCGCACCGGTTTTCCATAGCGCGTGAAGCGGCCTCTGCCGGGGCCGCACCGCCGATGCAGGTCCGTCTTCCTGAACCGTTCCTACGGAGACATGCGTTCGTGCGCACCGGCCACGTGTCCTCGCGCCGTGTCCTCGCGCCGGTCCAAGGGCTCTCCCGTAGTTCCCGGTGGATCGGTGCGCCCCTCCCGGACCCGGCCGGCGGCGCCCTTCCCGCACCCGGCCGACGGCGTCCCTCCCGCGGCCGGGAGGGGCACCGTCAGCCGGGATCGGGCACCAGGCCGCGGGTCGCGCGGACCTCGGGGGCCGCGTCAGGCGTTCAGCATCCCCGACGTGTCGATGACCTGACGGATCGCCCGGCCGGAGGCCAGCTCCTCCATCGCCGCGTTGATGCCGGTCAGCGGCAGCGTGCCCGTGTGCATCTGCTCGACCGGCATCAGGCCCGCGCGCCACAGGTCCAGGAACCTCGGTATGTCACGGCGCGGGACCGCGTCGCCCATGTACGAGCCCAGCAGGGACTTGCCCTCGCCCGCGAACGCCAGGGCGGGGACCTCCAGGACCCGGTCGGGGGCGGGCAGGCCCACCGACACCACCTTGCCGCCCCGGGCCACGGCAGTCAGGCACGCGGCCGTCACCTTGGGGCTGCCCACCGCCTCCACCGCCAACTCCGCCCCGCCGCCGGTGAGTTCGCGGACCGCCTCGATCGCCTCGTCGGGGGCGTACGCATGCGTCGCCCCCAGCCGGACGGCCAGTTCGCGCTTCTCCCGGACCGGGTCGACCGCGATGATCGGATACGCGCCCGCGGCACGGGCGCCCAGGACCGCGGACAGGCCCACGCCGCCCAGGCCGTGGACGACCGTCGACTGCCCGGGGCGCAGGGCCGCCGTGTTGATCACGGCACCCGCGCCCGTCAGGACCGCGCAGCCGAACATCGACGCCACCGTGAACGGGATGTCCTTGGGGATCACCACCACCGATTCCTGGGCCAGCACCGCGTGTTCGGAGAACGCGGAGACGCCCAGCTGGTGGTGGACCGGGGCGCCGGAGGCGTCGGTCAGGAGCGAAGGGCCGTGCAGCAGCGCACCGGATCCGTTCGCCGCCGCCGCCCGGGCGCACAGGGCTGGCCGCCCCGCCGCGCAGTCGGCGCAGAAGCCGCAGCTGGGCACGAAGACCAGGGCCACATGGTCACCGGGGGAGACCCGGCCGACGCCCGGTCCGGTCTCCTGGACGACGCCCACCGCCTCGTGGCCCAGTGCCATCGGCAGCGGGCGGACCCGGTCGCCGTTGACCACCGACAGGTCCGAGTGGCAGAGCGAGGCGGCCGCGACACGGACCAGCACCTCACCCTCGCGCGGGGCGCCCAGCTCCAGTTCCTCCACCTCGACCGGGCGGGTCCCGGAGTAGGGGCGGGCCGTCGATGTCGCGCGCAGCACCACCGCACGGGTCTTCATGCGCGCACCTCCGGACGCGGGGCGCAGCGCAGCACGTCGCGGCTCTCCAGCAGCGGGACGACCTTGCCGAGCACGATCTCCTGGAAGTGCGGGGTGGCGCAGTGCGTGGTGAAGTCGGCCTCGGAGGCGTACTCCTCGTACAGCACGATCGCCCGCGGGTCCTCGGTGCCCTGGTGGACCCGGTAGGCGAGGTTGCCCGGTTCCTGGCGGGAGGCGGTGGCCATGGTGTCGAGCAGGGGGAGGACGGTGTTCTCCTCGCCCTCCCTGGTGCGGTAGCGGGCGACGACGACGTATGTCATGGGGGCTTACTCCTGGGGTGGTGCGGCGGGCCTCTTCAGGGCGGTGGGCGGGACCGGCGGCAGCTGGTCCCGGCGCAGGTGCCAGAGGCGGGGGTCGGACGTGGCGGCGGCGGCCGACCCGAGGGCCAGCGCGAGCGCCACGTCCGCGGGGGTCTCCACGAAACCCGCGGCGATGGACGGGGACATCGCGCGCTGTGCCTGCGCGCTCATCCGGGCGATGATCGGGGCGGGCATGATCTCGACCAGGTCCGGCGCCCCGCGCGAGATCGCGTCCGTGGAGCGGCGCAGATTGGACCGGTCGGTGACGAACACCTTCATCATCGTCAGCAGGCCGAGCGGGCGGCCCTTCTCTATCAAGGAGAGCCGGGTGCTGACCACGCCGTGCGCGCCCATGTTCTTGATGAACTCCAGCGCGCCCCGGTCCTGAGCCAGACCGGGGCTGCTGTCCACGTTCACGAACACGGTTTTCCCCGCCCGGCCCAGCGCCGGCACGACCTGGGGCAGCTGCCCCACCGCGAGCGAGGCGACGATGCACACCTTCGCCGGTGCGGTCAGGAACTGCCGCAGCGGCTGCGTGCCGACGACCGACGCGACGACCGGCACCTCGGCGAAGGCCGAGGCGAGCCGGGGGTCGAGCACGGCACCGGACCGGGACGGGGAGGGGGTCATGGCAAGTACCTGCCTGGGGAAGGAGGGTTCGCGGCTGCTGAGATCAGTTCAGCGGAGACGTACCGAATCGGCTGGGAAGACCCAGCTTGCCAGGGTTGAGAATGCCCTTCGGGTCCAGGGCCTTCTTCACCGCGACGAAGGTCGCGAAGCCCGCCCCGAGGGATTCCTCCAGGTAGGGGCCGCGCAGCAGACCGCAGCCGTGGTGGTGGCTGAGCGCCGCCGCGTGCTTGATGAGCACAGCGTTGGCCGCGTCCCACACCGCGCGGTACCAGTCGCGGCGCGACTCGGGAGCGACGTTTCCGCGGAGCGAGAAGTAGACGCAGGCGCCGTCGGTGTACGCGTGGGACTGGTGGGCCGAGGCGGCCAGGGTGCCGTCCACCGACTGGATCGCGGCGACCACCTCGTCGTAGATCACCGGCAGGTCGGTCCAGGACGCGGCCATCTCCAGGGTGTCGGCGACGAAGCCCGGACCGGGCTTGAAGCCGTCGGCGGACTTGCCGACCAGCATCCGCTCGTCCAGCCAGCGCTCGAAGACGGCCTGGCTGTCCAGCTCGGGGCCGTACTCCTCGCAGACCTCCTTCGCGACCTCGATCGAGGCGTCGACGATGGCCCGGTCGCCCTCGTCGGCGATCAGCAGCAGGTTGGTCTCCGGGTGGCCGAAGTGGGTGCCGGACTCCAGGGCGTCGTACAGCCGCAGCACGGCCGGGGTCGCACCGCGCTGCATGATCCGGCGGCAGGCGTCCAGGCCCTCGGCGAAGGTCTTGAAGCCGAACGCGACGGCGCTGGCGTACTCCGGCAGCGGGTGGACGCGCAGCCGCGCCGAGACGATCACACCGAGCGTGCCCTCGGAGCCGACGAACAGCTGGCGCAGGTCCGGACCGACCGCGGCTCGGGCGTAGTCGCCGTACGTGGCACGCGTACCGTCCGCGTGCACGACGTCGACGCCGACGACCATGTCCTCGATCTTGCCGTATCGCGTGGAGAGCTGGCCGGCGCCGCGGCAGGCGATCCAGCCGCCGACCGTGGACACGGCGAAGGCGGACGGCCAGTGGCCCGTGGTGACGCCGTACTCCTCCTGGAGCTGCTTCTCGAAGAGGTCGCCGAACATGCCGGCCTGGACGTCCACGATGTTGGACTCGGCGTCGAAGCCGGTGATGCGGTTCAGTCCGCAGACGTCCAGGACGACGCCGCCGAAGACGGGGAGCGCGGCGCCCGTGACGTTGGAACGTCCCGCGGACGGGGTGACCGGGATGCCGGCCTCGTGGCAGATCCGCAGCACGGCCGCGACCTGGTCGGCGTCGGCCGCCTCGACGACCACGGCGTCCGGCGTCGCCGGACGGCCCTCGGTCTCGCCGATCATCGAGCCGGCCCACCAGTCGCGGGTCCGGGTGACGACCTCCTCGCGCGAGGTGTGCACGGCGTGCGCGGCCTCGCGCAGCGCCTCGATCACGGCCCCGGGGACCTCGACCGGGTTCACCTGGAGGGCGGCCCCGCCGTCCCCGATCGGGGTGTTCTGCGCCCACTTGGCGAAGCTGGGAGCGCCGATCGTGTAGTTGCCCCGGTTGAACGGGTGGGTGATGGTCTGACGGCTGATCATGCTGCTGTCCCTTCGAGGAGTACGGACTTTTCGTGACGGACGGCTGCGAGGTACTCGGAGACCGAACGCTCCACCTCGGCCTCCGAGAGGTTCAGTTCCCGGCCGAGGATCGCGCCGACGGCCTCGGCGGCGTCGACGGACGCGTCCCGGGCGAACAGCCGGGCCCGCGTCCGGCGGGAGAGCACGTCGTCGACGGAGCGGGCCAGTTCGGCGCGGGCCGCGTAGACGACCTCGGCCTTGGTGTAGGGGAGTCCCGCGACGACCGGTTCGGCCAGTGCCGGGTCGTCCTGGATGAGGTCGCCGACGAAGCGGGCCTCCGTGCCGAAGCGCTCGCCGAGGTGCGCGGCGATGCCACCGGACGCGGCGACGGCCTCGGCGTCGTAACCGGCGCCGCCGAGCAGCGGAAGGTCGGTGGTGCGGCTCTTCCCCCTGCGGCCGAGGACCGTCATCACCTTGTCGATGACGAGCTCGCCCATGTGCCGGCTGGTGGTGAGCTTGCCGCCGGTCACCGTCACCATGCCGGTGCGGCCGACGGTGATGTGGTGGTCGCGGCGCATGTCGAGCGTCGCGCCCTCCTTGCCGCCGACCAGCGGGCGCAGACCGCCGATGGAGCCGACCACGTCGTCCGGGGTGAGCTTCCCCTCGAAGGCCGTGTTGGCGCCCTCCAGCAGGAAGTCCATCTCCTCGCGGGTGCAGTGCACGTCGTCGGGGGAGCCCTGGTAGTCCTCGTCGGTGGTGCCCAGCACGACGCTGTTGCCCCAGCGGGTGCAGGTCGCGCGGCGGGCCCGGCCGGGGATCGGCACGGTGACCGTGCAGTTGATCCGGACCTTGTCCCAGGGCACCACGATGTGGACGCCCTTGGCGGGCCTGACCTGCGGCCTGTGGCCGTCGTCCGCCTTCGCGTCGAGTTCGTCGGTCCACACCCCGGTGGCGTTGACGACGGCCCGCGCGCGGATGTCGAGGGTGTCGCCGTCCGCCGTGACCCGGGCGCCGGACACCTTGCCCATCTGCATCAGCAGGCCTTCGGCCCTGGCGCCGTTGAGGACCGTCACGCCGAGCGCGGCGGCGGTGCGGACGATGGTGAGGACGAGCCGGGCGTCATCGGTACGGGCGTCGAAGTACATCAGCCCGCCCTTGAGGTTCTCCGCGCGCAGCGTCGGCGCCTGCGCGAGGACCTCCGGCACGGTGAGCCGCTGGTGGAGCTTGCCGATCCGCCAGCCGCCGACCAGGTCGTACGTCCACAGCAGGCCCTCGAAACCCTTGGCGAGGCGGGCGTCGAAGATGCCCTCCTTCTCCAGGATCGGGAAGAGGAACGGCAGCCGGTGCACCAGATGCGGGGCGTTCTTGCGGAAGCGGTGGCGCTCCAGGAGCGAGTGGCGGACCAGGTTGACGTTGCCCTGCTCGATGTAGCGCAGGCCGCCGTGCACCATCTTCGAGGACTTCGACGACGTGCCGGAGGCGAAGTCGTCCTTCTCGATCAGTGCCGCGCGCAGACCGCGCGAGGCCGCGTCGAGCACGGCGTACGCCCCGGTGATGCCGCCGCCGATGACGAGCACGTCGTACGTGTCGTCGGCCAGCCGGCGCTTGAGGGCCGCCCGGTCGAGCAGCAGGGGCGTTCGGCGGGTCGCCGCGGCGCTGCGCCGCGGTTTCCGGGCGGGCATGGTGATCACAACATCAACTCCTGGTGTTTCGGTGCGGTGGCCGCGTGGTCGGGTACGGGCCACCGGTGCGACGGTCGAGGGGGCCGTCAGTGGGGGGTGTGAGGTTCGGGGTCCTTCAGGGGGAGGAGCGCGGGGTCGCCCAGGTAGGCGATCAGCACGTCGCGCCAGGCGGCGCGCTGTCCGGCGCGTTCGGCCGCCGTGATCGAGGGCTCGAAGATCCGGCCGTGCGGCTGGGCCTCGACCACCTCTTCGAGCGAGGACCACAGCCCCTGGGCGACGCCCGCCAGATAGGCGGTGCCGCGCAGGCTCGCGGTGGCGGAGTCGGAGACCCGCTCCAGCGGCAGACCGGTCAGATCGGCCTGGATCCGCATGAGGGGGTCGCTTCCGGAGACCCCGCCGCCGACCCGGAGCCGGGTGAACGGCGTGCCCATGGTGTCGGCGACGCCGTCGATCAGGTCGCACACGGAGTGCGCGATGCCCTCCAGCACGGCGCGCGCGAGGTCGGCGCGGGTGGTGGCCAGGGTGAGCCCGGTGAGGGAGGCGGTGGCCTCCGGGTGCCAGACCGGCGTACGGACCCCGGCGAGCGCCGGGACGAAACGTGGGGTGCGGCCCGGCCGGGTGGGGACCCGGCCCGCCTCCTCACCGAGCTCCTTCGGCGATGCGAACAGCCCCAGGTCGTCACAGAGCCAGCGCAGCGCCGAACCCGCCGTGGAGGTGTAGGCCTCCAGGCTGTAGTGGCTGATATCGCCCTGCCGCCGGCCGGGCTGGGCGAGCACCCCGGAGATGTCCGGCCGGGGCAGGGCGGGCGTGGTGCCGGTCGCCGCGTCGACGAAGGCGCCGGTCCCGTACACGCACATGCCCTGCCCGGCGGCGAGGCCGCCGAGCGCGACGAGTGCGGCGTGCTGGTCGCCCATGGAGGCGGCCAGCGGGACGGCGATGCCGAGGGCCGCCGGGTCGGTCGTACCGAATCCGGCGTCGTCGGAGCGGAGCTCCGGCAGCAGGTCGAGGGGGAAGCCGAGATGGTCGATCCACTCCTCGTCCCAGGCGTGCCGCTCCAGCAGATAGCCCCCGGTGGAAGCGGCGTTGGTCGGGGTGGTGGCGTGCACGGCGCCGCCGGTGAGGCGCCAGATCAGCCAGGTGTCGACGGTGCCGAAGAGCAGCCGGCCGTCTCGGTGTGCGGCGGCCACCTCGGGGTGTCCGGCGATCTGTCGGGCGGCCCAGAGGAACGGGGCGCGGGCGCCGACCGGCCGGCCCTGGCGGGCCAGCAGCGCGGCGTCCCACTCGGCCTCGTACGAGGTGAGCTCGTGTGCGTACCGCCGGTCCTGCCACACCACCGCGGGCAGCAGCGGCTGCCCGGTGACCCGGTCCCACAGCATCGCGGTGGCCCGCTGGGTGGAGAGCGCGACCGCGGTGATCTCGATGCCCTCCTCGCGGGCCCGGCCGACGGCCCGGCGCGCCACCTCGACGGTGGCGGTCCAGATCTCCATCGGGTCCTGCTCGACCGAGAGGTCGTCCGGATGGCTGACCCTGATCGACCGGTAGAACACCTCGTGCGCGGCGCCCGAGTCGAGAACGACTCCGGCCCTGGTGCCCGTGGTGCCCTCGTCGATGGACAGCACGCCGCGCCGTGGGGCGGCGCCGGGGAACGTCTGCGTCATTGCAGCCCTTTCATCGCGAGCATCGCGAGCTGTGCGGAGGGATACGACAGGGGGAGGGGACCATCGTGTGGTGCGACAGGCCCGGCGGCGCGTCAGCGCGCGGTCGCGGAACGGGCGGTTCGCTCCTCGGCGGCGTCACGGTCCTGCCCGACGGCCTCGTCGGGGGACGCGGCCTTCGTCGGGTCCCACTTGATCGCCAGACAGGTGATCAGTCCGAGCAGCGGTACGACGGAGAGCACCAGGAAGGTGTCGGCGAGTCCGAGCGAGTCCTTGATCTGCGGGAAGACGTACAGCCCGACGACACTGCCGAAGCTGCCGACCATCCCGGTGACCCCGGTGCCGAGCGCGCGGACGTCACTGCTGTACGAGAGCGCGGCGATGGACTTGCCGTTGGCGCCGGGGCCCGACGAGTGGCACAGGATGAACAGGACCGGCAGCAGGAACGCCACGGCCGTGGGCACCTTCTCGAAGGTCAGCCCCATCGCGAGCAGCGCGACGAAGACCCCCGCGAAACCGGCGGCGGAGCTGAGCCGGAGCCCGAGCCGGCGGCCGAAGTACGCGGACAGCAGGCCGCCCGCGATACCGAAGGCGTTGAAGACCATCGAGCCGATGGTGGCCTTCTCGAAGCTCTCGCCGAAGATCGTCAGGCTGATCAGCGGGAGATACCAGCCGACTGCGAAGTACTGCATCGACTGTCCGAGCGAGATCACGGAGGAGAGGATCGTGCGCGGCAGGTACTCGCCCTTGAAGAGCAGCCCGGCCTGGCGGAAGCCGATGGCGGGTGCCTCGGTGGCGGCGCGGGTCGCCTCGTCGGGCCTGCCGGCGACGGCCTCGATCCGGTAGATCTTGTCCAGGTTGACGACGGCCTCGTCCAGCCGGCCCTTGCTCGCCAGCCAGGTGGGGCTCTCCTTGAGCATCAGCCACTGGCCCACGAGCAGCGCGGCGGCGACGACCGCGGCCGAGCCGACCGACCAGCGCCAGATGTCCGCGCCGACGTCCAGATTGAAGAAGAGCAGGGCGAGTGCGAGGTTGCTGGTGGTGGCGACGTACCAGACGGCCTGCCACAGATTCAGCCGGCCGCCCAGCTTCGCGGGCGTGTACTCGGCGAGCAGCGCCATCGCGACCGCGAAGTCGATGCCGTATGCGACACCCACCAGTACCCGGCCGAGCCAGACGACGGTGAAGTCACCGGCGAAGGCGGCGAGCAGGGCGCCCCCGATGGCGAACACCTTCGCGATGAGCAGCGGGGGAACGCGGCCGATCCGGGTGGCGAGCCAGCCGCCGAACGGATTGAAGATGATCGCCAGGGCCGGAGCGGTGGCCGTGAGGATCGAGACCTGGGTGCTGGTCAGCTCCATCTGGGACGTCATCGGTCCCAGACCGGCGCTCAGCGCGGCATTCGAATAGGCGTCGAGAAACAGCCCGCCGAACACGAGAAACCAGATGACTTGCGCCCGGCCGGTGATCTTTCCCAGCCCATCGATGAGCGCAACGACGTCGGCGACGCCTTTGACGCTCGGACGTTGTGCCATGAATCCGCCTTCGAGGAAGACCCATCGGCGGCACGGGGAGCACAAAAAAACAGGCATGACGAAACCACCGACAGGTGGTCTATGTCTGTGCCTGTCAAAACACTGCGGAAAGCGCCGCAGCACGTGAACTGCAAAGAATGCGAACTACGCAGTGAGGTTAAGAACGAGTCAGGAGAAACGTCAAGGGTTTCCGGCAGGTTACCTAAACGTGACGCGGGGCTGAGGGCTGTCTCGTAACCCCTGGTGGGTGCGCGACGGGAGGCGGGCGCCGGTACGCGGCAAGGCGGGGTGGTGCCTGGTCCGCACCTCCCCGCCGTCACGAAGTCCGTCAGCGGCCGGCCTGCAGCGCCGCCCAGGTGGCCGGCCCCGCGATGCCGTCGGCCGTGAGTCCCCGGCTCGTCTGGTAGCCGCGCAGCGCTGTCGCCGTCGCCGGGCCGAAGCTCCCGTCGATGTCCACGGTCGATCCGAGCGCCGCGGTCAGTGAGCGCTGGAGCCTCTTGACCGCCTCGCCCGATTCGCCCTGCTGGAGTGTCGTCGCCGCACCGGCCGACAGCAGCGCGGTCCAGGTCCTGGCTCCGACGACACCGTCGGCGTCCAGCCCATGGGCGGCCTGATACGCCGTCACCGCGCTCTGCGTGGCGGGGCCGAAGCTGCCGTCCACCGCGCCCGCCGGGTGTCCCTGCTCTCCCAGCAGCCGCTGAACGGCCTCGACCTGGGCACCCGTCGAGCCGCTGCGCTGGGTCGCGTACGCGGTGAAGCTCAGTCCGTCCCTGCTGTCGCCGCCACCGGTGGACCCGCCGACCAACTCCATGTAGCGCGTCCAGTCCCAGTACGGCCCGGGGTCGGTGTGGTCGTTGCCCGGTGCCTCGCTGTGCCCGATGATGTGCGCCCGGTCCTTCGGGATCCCGTACCGGTCGCACAGGTACTTGGTCAGGGCCGCCGACGAGCGGTACATCGTGTCCGTGAACCAGGACGGGTCGTCGATGAACCCCTCGTGCTCGATGCCGAGCGCCGAGGCGTTCGCGCTCCGCGCGTGGTACGCGGTGTCGCTGTCACGCACCATCTGGGTGATCTGACCGTCGGAGGAGCGCACCACGTAGTGCGCGCTCACCTCCGCCACCGGGTCCTGGAACCAGCTGATCGAGCCCGCGTACGAGCCCTGCGTGACATGGATGATCACCTTGTCGATCTTCGCCGAGCGGCCGACGGTGAAGTTGTTCGCGTCGGCCGGCACCCACAGCGCCGACGGATAGTCGGGGCTCTGGGTGCGCACCTCGGTGGCGGTGAGCGAACCCTTCTGGGGCGAGACGGGGCGGCCCGTCACCCAGATCCGCTCGCCGCCGGGGACGACGGCGTCGAGCCCGTCGGCCAGGAGGGTGTACACGGTGTCCGCGTAGAGGGCCGAGGCGGGCCCCTGCGTGCCGCTGTACCGGGCTACGGCCGGGTACCAGGCGTTGATGTCGTCGCGCTCCCGGGCGTCGAGGCCCAGAGAGTCCGCGTAGCCCCGCAGCACCGCGGCGCCGCCCAGGATGTTGGCCGCGGTGTCGCCGCGGAGGGCGGCCGCCGGCTTGCCGGTGAGAGCGGCGGCCCGCTCCAGCGTCCGGTTCAGGGGGTTGCTCACCAGATGCATCACTCCGTAGCCGTTCGCCTGGCTGGGGCGCCCGGAGTGGCCGTCGAGACGGGTCTCGCCGTATCCGACGGCGGCGAGCAGATCACGCGGTACGTCGTACTTCGCGGCCGCGCGTGCGAACGCCCGGTTCATGGGACGGTCGTCGGGCTGAGCGGCGAAGGCCGGGGTGCCTGCCGCGGCCAGCGCCGTGACGGTGAGGGCCGCTAGGACGGATGCGCGTGCCCTTGTGTGGACGGCTGCTCGTCTGGGCATACCTGCTCCTGCTCTGTGGGGGAGAAGAACGGCCCCCGGGCCCGAGTGGGGTGGGCCGAGGGGCCGAAGCCCGCACAGCGTATCGATGTGTTCAGGGCATGACAATCATTTGTGGGTGTGTCGAACTTCCTTTCACCCGGACGGAGTTGGACCGCACGCCGGGGCCCGCCCGACGACCCGGGCCGGTGCGTTGTCCTACCAGCGATCGCGGTGGATGACGTCCGCCACGGGACGACGGCCGACCGGACCGAAGTTGCCCTGCGGCCGGCCGGCCGGCTGACCGGAACGGCGGCGAAGGTGTGCATGTCCTCGGGAATGCCGAGGGCCTCCTTCCACTCCTGCTCCGGCATCAGGTGCCAGATGGTGATGTTCGCCACGAGCCCCGGGGCGCGGGCGGCGAGCAGGATGTTCCGCACACCCGGATGGACGCAGGAGCCCTCGGCGAGCGCCTGGAAGCGTGTCCCGGTGTTCGTCATGTGCGCGGTACCGGCCGGACCGAGCGCCTGCGCGGAGGCCAGGAGCCCCTCCTCGTCCAGACGCGGCTCCGGGAACCGGTAGCAGGGCACGATCAGCGCGGGTGTATCGGCGAAGTGGTCTCGCTGGTACTCGATCGCGGCGACCATCCGGCCGTACGCCGCGTCGTCCATGCCCTTGGGCGCGTACTTCCCGGTCGTCGCCATGGTGGTCGGCCCGGGAACGACGCGAGGGTGGGGCCGACCGGCGGCCGGCCGGCCCCACCCCACGGCCCGCGGCGTTCGCGCGGGCCCGGCGGTCAGTGCCCGTTGTTGCTCCGGGCGTTGACGTCCACCCGCACGACCTGCGGGTCGTGGTCGCTCGCCTGGTCGGCGAACTCCGCGTTGATGTGCACCACGTCGTAGTCGAAGCGACGGATGCCGGGGCTGGTCAGGATGTGGTCCAGCGTCTGCGAGTTGCCCTCGTACACATAGCTGTACTGCTCGCTCGCGGGCAGCGTGGTGATCAGCGGCTTGAGCACCTTGCCGCTGGTCAGCGCGTCCATCGTCGAGGAGAAGGCGAAGTCGTTCAGGTCGCCGAGCGTGATGACGCGGGCCGAATCGTCCGCGGCCAGCAACGACTTGACGAAGGTGTTCACCTCCGTCGCCTGCTTCACACGCTTCGTCTCGGAGCTGCGCTTCGGCTCCTGGTAGCGGCCGTGCAGGGGCTGGTCGCCGCCCTTGGACGTGAAGTGGTTGCCGATGACGAAGACCGGCTTTCCGTGGAAGCGGAACTCTCCGACGAGCGGCTTGCGGCTGTCCGCCCACGCGTCGCTGGTCGGGGTGATACGGCCGGGCGACGCCGAGAGGGTCACTCCCTTCTTCGTCTTCACCGCGGTCACGGCGGTGGTCGCGTCGCCGCCCGCGCGGTCCACGAAGTCGACCCTCTCGGGGTTGAAGAGGAAGACGTTGCGGATGTTGCCGCCGGGTTCGCCGCCGTCCTTGTTGTTCTCGGGGGCGATGTACCGCCACGCGTACCGGGGACCGCCCGCGGCGACGATCGCGTCGGTGAACCGCTTCAGCGTCGCCTCGGAGCCGACCGTGCCGTCGTTCACCGCACCGTTGTCGTCCTGGATCTCCTCCAGCGACACGATGTCCGGGGAGGAAAGGTTGACCGCGACGCCCTTGGCGAGGGTGTCGAACTTGGCCTGCTCGTCCAGCGCGTCCAGGTTCTCCACGTTGTACGTGGCGACGGCGAGCTCGTTGCCCTTCTGCTTCCGGGTGACCTCGCGCTGCAGGTGGTTGTCGGTGAGCGTGCCGAGTTCGGTGGCCTGGAGGTTGTAACCGCCGAACGACGCGTAGTCCATGACACCGGTGGTCGCGCCGGACAGCACGTCGCCCACGTCGGCGACGGGGACCGGCTCGGCCGGGTGGAGCGACATCACCTTGATACGGCCGGTGTTCTGGTCGTTGTACGAGGAGTACAGCGTGCCGCCCCGCCCGGTCCGGTTCTCGTCCGGCTTGACGGTCACCCAGACCTCGTCGTACGCGGTCGTCGCACCCGTCACCCGCGTGTCGGAGATCTGGACGCGGGTGCCTTCGAGCGACTCGTAGAGGTCGAGGGCGTACGCCGAGGGGTCGAGGGCCAGCGAATCGATCGAACCGCCGGCCGCCGAAGGGGCGTAGGTGTCCGGTACCGAGGCCGCGTCGAGCACGACCGGGGCCGGCAACGCGTTGCCCGAGGACAGGACCGTCGTCTTCGGAGCGGTGATCTCGGTGATCGACTGGGTGGTCGTCGACGGGTAGTACTCGTCCACCTTGCCGCTGACCAGCACCGAGTCGCCCACGGCGACCTCCGGAGCGGTGGAGCCGGTGAAGACGAACACGCCTTCGCTGGTACGGGGGTCCGCGTCCGGCGCGGTGTCCTGGATCCAGAAGCCGCGGGAACCGGTGGTCCGTACGCCGGTGACGATGCCGGGGACACCGGTCACCTGCCGACCCTTCAGCGGAGACACCCGGGTGGTGCCCTGGATGTCGTGGATCCGGACGGTGCCGGGTTCGGTCGGGCCGCCGGGGTCCACCGGGCCGGAGCCGCCGGATGTCTCGCCGGCCGAGTTGACCGGCGTCGGGGCACCGGCGGTGAAGTCGGCGGCGTTGTCATCGGTGTCGGCGAGGGACGCACCGCGGGCCACCGAGAAGGTGTTGGACGCCCCCGCGGCCGGACCGCTGCCCTCCCGTACGACCGCGGAGCCGTAGCCGACGAGGTCCACGATCCGGGTGTCGGCCGCGCAGTCGGCAGCAGTCTTGCAGGTCAGCGGGGTCGTGCCGGAGACGAGCGCGACGGTTCCGCCGCCGGCCGCCATGGCGACCGTGCCGGTGGCGTCCGGCGTCGGCAGCGCGACGGTGCCGCCGGTGCCCGCGGCCTCGGCGACGAGATAGCGGCCACCGGGGGCGATGGAACCGGTCAGCGCGGAGACCTGCCACAGCGATCCGGCGGAAGGGGCGGCGGGCAGGTACTGGACGCTGAATCCGGTCAGGTCGTAACCGGCGGAGCCGGCGTTGGCCAGCTCGATGAAGTCGCGGCTGAGTGTGGCGCCCGAATTGCCCCCACCGCCGTACACCTCGGAGATCACGGCGGTCGAGGACGGAGCCGCGAATGCGGCGGGCAGCGCGGTGGCCGAGAGTGTGACGGCGACGGCGCCGGCCAGCAGAACGGAACGGGGTCTGGATATGTGCACGGTGAGTTGCTCCCGAAGTGTGGTGAGGGCAAAAGCTATGCGCGTAGAACCGGCCGTGACAAGACATCAGAAGTTAATTCCAGAAATCGCTCCGACGGCAGGGAAGCGTTGTGGGGAAGCGGCGAGGGGTGGGAGGCGCCGGGGCGCGGGGGTGTCTTCCGGCCTCCCTCGGCAGATGGTGGCCGCCCACCGGGGGTCCGGCTCGTGGCGGGTCCGGTGGCTCCGACTCGACGTGCAACCTTAGGGTGGAGAGGAGGGCAGGGGAGCGAGCGGGTGAGGGTGGTCCCGATGGCGGCGACGGACCCGATATTCAGGGCGCTCGCCGATCCGAGCCGCCGGGAGCTCCTCGACCGGCTCGATGCGCGGGGCGGCCAGACCCTGCGCGGGCTGGGCGAGGGCCTGGGCATGAGCCGGCAGGCGGTGAGCGAACATCTGGCGGTGCTGGAATCGGCGCTGCTGGTCACGGTCGTGCGCCGGGGGCGGGAGAAGCTGCACTACCTCGACCCGGTGCCCATCCAGGAGGTTGCCGACCGCTGGACCGACCGGTACGGACGCCACCGTCCGGCCGCACCGTCGCGCCTTGAGCAGAGCCGGGAAGGAACGGTCATGGGCAAGCCCGAGTTCGTCTACGCCATCTACATCCAGACCACCGCCGAGCATCTCTATCAGGCGCTGACCGACCCCGAGTCCATCAAGATCTACATGGGTGGATACGGCCCCGAGTCGACCTGGGAGGTCGGCGCGCCGGTGCGGTGGAAGATGGATCCGGACGGTGAGTTCGAGGAGGTCGGCCAGCGCGTCCTGGAGGCGGAGCCCGGTAGGCGGCTCTCGTACACCTGGCACACCTTGCAGCCCATGCACCGTCAGATGTTCGACTTCGCCTCGGACGAGGAGTGGGAGAAGGCCGTCCGGGAGCGGTCGAAGGTGACCTTCGACATCGAGCCCGCCGACGAGCCCGAGCTGGGTATCAGGCTGACGGTCACCCACGACGGGTTCGACAGCCCGGACAGCAGGATGCTGGAGGGTGTCAGCGACGGCTGGATCGCGATCCTCTCCTCGCTCAAGACCCTTCTGGAGGGCGGGAGGTTCCTCGACGAGCCGGCCTGACGCCGAGGTGCTCCGGCATCGGTTCCGTTCCGGCGTGTCCGCCATGGGGCCGCTGAACGAGGAGCGCCCCCGACGGGCCCGGCCTCGACACGGAACCGCCCGAAGGCGTCCTTGCCGAGGACGAGACCGAGGGGGGCGAAGAGCCGCCGCGCCCGCGTCGATGGACTCGCCCGGCGCGCTCGGCTGAGGAGCCGTCCATGGAACGGGCGGCCCGTCGGACGGCCGGTGCGTTCGGAACCGGCCGGCGTCCCCTGTCGGAGGATCAGGCTCCGGGCACGCGGTCGAGGAAGCCGCTGACCGAGGTGATGCGTCCGTCCTCGGCGAGGGTCAGCACGTCCGACCCGGCGACGGGCGCCGAGCCGTCGGCGGTGGAGACCAGTTCCCAGCTGAAGCGCACGATGTCGTGGTGCCCGTCCGGGGTGCCGGTCGGGCGGAACTCGAAGCCGGGGAACTGCTGGTGGGCTCCGTTGATCGTGGCCGTGAGCTCCTCGTGGCCGCGCACGTCCGCCAGCGGGTCGGTGTAGGTGGCGCTCTCCGTGAAGGCGGCCGCCACGGCCTTCTCCAGGTCCTCGGGGGTGGCCGCGTTCCAGGCGACGAAGTAGCGCTGAACGGCGTCCTCGTATGCGGTCATCGTGCTGTCCTCTCCTCGCGTCCCGACCCCTGGGGCCGGGCTCCCGTGTGCAGGTGAGGAACACGATGTCCGATGGCACGGAATGCGTCGATTACCTCCGAGGTCATGGTCCGGGGCTCGTAGGTGAGGTGTCACATCGCGGCAGGGCGGACGCGAGGAACTGCGGGTGCGGTGCGCGAGGGTGCCGCCGCACAAGGGTTCCGGTGCGCAGAAGTGCCGATGTGAAAAGGGGCGGTGCGCAACTCCCCCGGCGCGAGAGTGTGTTGGCGCGGCGGGGCACGGAGCGGCACGGAGCGGCACGGCTCGGCACGGCGCGGCACGGAGCGGCACGGCGTGGCGGCGCGGCGGAGCGGGCGGAGACGGAGTGGAGCGGGCGGAGGTGGAGCCTCCTCAGACCTGGCTGTTCGGGACCACGTGCATGGCCGCTTCCTCGGCCGATGCCGCCGCTCCGTCGATCCCGACGTCCTCGGCCGTCAGGGTGTCCGGCTCGTTGATGTCCAGCTGCCGGGTGAGCCGGCCGGCACGTACCGTACCGACCTCCCCGTCCCACAGTTCGCCGTCACCGTCGGAGAGATCGCCCAGGCCGTCGCCGGTGATCTCGGACACCTCGGGCAGCTCCCGGGCCAGGCGGCTCTCCAGTGGCTCGCCGCTGTGCTGCTCGGCGGCTGTGGTGCCCTGGTCCTCCACCGCCCATGGCCGCTCGGGCGGGGAGTAGCCCTCGTCGAGCAGATCGGTCAGGCCCCGGTTGTCCAGGGTGTCCTCGATGTCGAGCTGCTCGGTGAGGTCGGAGGCCTCAGGCTGCTGGGGCTGGTAGACATCGTCTCCCATGTCGGCATCCTTCATGGTGTGTCCCTTCCCGGCTCCTGGGTCCCGGTCACGCATGTCGCGCACGTGAACCGGGGGAAAGGGGGCGTATCTGTACCGTGTGCCCGATCGCCGTCGAACCGCCCGTATGGCTTCAGGATAAGTGGACCGGGCATGAGCCCGCAGCCGTGGGCCGTCGGCCGGGCACGACGGGCCGGTCCGAGGGACGATGGAAGGTGCAGGAGAACGAGGAAGGCGCGGGCGGACCTCGTCCCGCGCCGTCCGTATCGGGAGAACCGCGATGGATTACCCGGAGAGCTACCAGTTGGTATTTCAGGCGTCGGCCGTCGAGGACGACACGGTGACCGTCCGGCGTACGGAACAGTCGGGCGCGGGCGGGTATCCGATCTACGAGGACGAGACCGGAATCGTGCGCGCGGAGATCAGTGACCGCGGGGAGGTGCGCATGATCGCCAGCGGCGGACACCAGGTGCTGGGCACCCCGCTGGTGGTGCGGGAGCCGACCACCTGAATGTTCGTGCGGGGGTGTGGTGTCAGCCCTCGGTCCAGCCGTGGTTCTTGGCGAACTGCAGCAACCCGCCCCGGATCTGCAGAATCTGAGCACCCGTCAGTGAGGGGGCCGACTCCAGCAGGACATCGGTCACCGCCCTCGTGTACTCGGCCGCGCTGAGCACGTCGCACAGCGTGTCGTCGTCCACGGATCCGGAGATGCCGACCGCGGCCGGCCGCGGGGGAGTCAGCGGCCTTCCGTCGGGGCCCTCGGCGAGCCGGACGGACGACGCCTTCAGCCCCCGGTCACCGTCCTCGATCTCGAACTCGACCGCCGTGCCCGTGTGCACATAGGACTCGGGGATCAGCATGTCGTTGACATGGAGGAACACATCCTCACCGCCGTGATCGGGAGCGATGAAGCCATATCCCCGTGCGCTGTCGAACCGCACCACGCGACCGGAAACCACACCAACCCCCAAGGAAGAACCGGGCCCCATGCCCCTCGCCACACATGGCTCGACCGGAGAATAGCCCCGTGCGGTCGGGCCGCGCGACCGGATCCCGGTAATCGCGGCGGGCTCACCTGAGCCTGCGGTCGGGCGGCGGCGCGGTCCCGGAGGCCAGCGGGGAGCGGGCCAGCTCGGCACAGCCCACCGTGATCAGGGCGATCGCGACCAGTTCGGGCAGCACCCACCACCCGGTGCGCAGCTCCTCGCCGAAGAGCGTCACCCCGTAGAGGACGCTGATCAGCGCGTCGCCGAGGGTCAGCGGCGGCTGGACGGCGACCAGCATGCCGGCCTGGAGGGCGTTCTGGAGGAGGAACAGCGAGCCCACTCCGGCCACGGCGGTGGCGTACAGCTGCCAGGACGTGAAGAGCGCCGCCGCTCCGCCGCCCCCTTCGAGCCGCGCCATGGCGTCCTTCATGAGCGCGGCCGTGAGCGCGTACCCGCAGGCCGCGGCGAGGCCGAGCAGCGCGCCCCGGGGGTTGCCGCGCGTGCTCAGGGCCGCACCGATCAGCACGGCCTCGAAGATGCCGGTCAGGATGAGTGCGGGCACCCAGACGGCGCCGTGCACGGACGTGACGCCGCCACCCGGTGCCGCCGAGGCCATGCCCAGGGCCAGCCCCAGGGTCACCGCCGCCACCGCGTACCAGAGCGACCGTGGCAGCCGGACCCGCATGACGAACCCGGCCATCAGCAGCGTGGCCGGCAGTTCGATCACGAAGATCGGCTGGACCACGGCGATCGGACCGGTGGCCAGCGCCACGGCCTGACAGACGGCCGCGACGATCACCAGGCCGATCCCGGCGAGCCACACCCGCCGCCGCAGCAGATGCCCGATCAGTGCCAGACGCATCGCCTCGCTGTCGGGGACGGTGCGGGCGGCGCGGCGCTGGAGGACGGAGGCCGCGCCGTTGCTGAAAGCGGTCAGGACGGCGAACAGGACACTGATCACCCACCCATGATGCGGGCGGCGGGCCCGCGATCCCGGGTCCTGCGGTCCGGCGGCATGGCGGGACGCAGGGGCCGGGTCCCGGGCAAGATGCGGACCGAAGTCGTCCGCGATTGCACGTAGCGTGCCATGCATGTCAGCGAAGAAGAACCCCGTCACGCCCGCCGTGCTCTCCCCGCGCGCGCTGGGCCGTGCCACGCTGGAACGCCAGCTGCTGCTGCGCCGGGCCACGATGTCCGCGAAGGGCGCCGTCGAGCATCTCGTCGGTCTCCAGGCGCAGAACACCAAGCCGCCCTACTACCAGCTCTTCGCCCGCCTCGACGGATTCGACCCGGCCGAGCTCGCCGGGCTGATGGAGTCCCGCGAGGTGGTGCGCATCGTCACCTTGCGCTCCACCATCCACCTGCACACCGCAGCCGACGCGCTCACCCTGCGCCCGCTGGTCCAGGCGGCGCGCGACCGGGAGCTCAGGACGTTCCGCAAGGGGCTCGTCGGAGTGGACCCGGACCGGCTCGGCGCGATCGCCAGGAAGGCCGTCGAGGAGCGGCCCCGCACCCCTCGGGAGATTCGTGAGGCACTGCTCGCCGAGTGGCCCGACGCCGACCCGCAGTCCCTGGGGGTGGCCGCCCGCTGTCTGCTGCCGCTGGTCCAGGTCACCCCGCGCGGGGTGTGGGGCAGGAGCGGAGAGGTCGCGCTGACCACCGTCGAACACTGGCTCGGCAGGCCGTCCGGGCCGGTGCCCGCACCCGACGCCACCGTGCTTCGCTACCTCGGCGCCTTCGGGCCCGCCTCCGTCCGGGACATGCAGGCATGGGCCGGACTGACCCGGATGCGCGAGGTCTTCGAGCGGCTGCGGCCACAGCTCATCACCTTCCGGGACGAGAACGGCGTCGAGCTCTTCGACCTGCCGGACGCCCCGCGCCCCGACGAGGACACCCCCGCCCCGCCGCGCTTCCTGCCCGAGTTCGACAATGTACTGCTGGGCCACGCGGACCGTTCACGCGTGATCCCGCCGCGGTACCGGGGGCGCAACGGGAACGGAAACCAGGCGTACGGCACCGTGCTGGTCGACGGATTCCTCGCCGCGGTCTGGCGGTTCGGCGACGGGTCCGGGGCCCGGTCCGGTTCCGGGACACGTTCCGATTCCGGCCCGGCGGCGGCCCTGACCGTGCAGCCGCTCGGCCGGCTGAGCCCGGCCGAGCGCGACGCCGTCACCGACGAGGCCGTACGGATGCTCTCCACCATGGCGAGGGCCGGGACGAACGCGGTCACCGACGCGAACGGATACGACATCCGGTTCGCGACGTTCGTCGACTTCGGGCCCTGAGCGGCGAACGGTGCGCGACCCGTGGCACGACGGCCGCGGTCCGGCCCCGCGCACCCGCCCCTTACGGCAGCAGCCCCGCGCGCCGCGCCGCCACCACCGCCTCCAGACGGGTGTGCGCCCCCAGTTTGCGCATCGCCGAACGCAGATACCCCTTCACGGTCTCCGGCCGCAGCCCCAGCCGCTCCGCCGCCACCGCGTTCGTCGCACCCGCGGCCACACACGCCAGCACGTCCACCTCGCGCGGTGCCAGGTGCACCTCGCAGGGTTTCGGAGCACGGGCCCCGGCCGCCGAGGCGAGCCGCCCGCACACCGCGAGCAACTCGTCGCGCAATGCCGGGTCGATGACCTTCGGGACCAGCGCGCGCAGCTCGCGATGGGCCTCGCGGACGTCCTCCCAGGCCCCCGGCGCGGCCCTCGGGTCCGTGACCTGCTCCCGTGTCACGGCCAGCAGCTGCTGCACCTCGTCGCGTACGACCAGGGCCTGCTCCACATCACGGGCGGCGGCGACCGCCGCGTCGAACGTACGGTCCCCGAGCGTGACCGGCTCGCGCAGCGCCCCGTACAGCACGCCGCGCACCCTGCGCCGCACGACGACGGGCACCGCGACCACCGAGCGCAGCCCCTCCGCGGCGACCGCCATGTCGTACTCGTGGCTGATGTGGCGCGAGGAGCGGTAGTCGGTCACCGCGCACGGCCGGGACAGGGCGATCGACTTGCCGCCCAGCCCACTGCCCGCCGAGATGACGAGCCCGCGCAGGGCGCCGGTCTGCGCCCCGTTCAGCTCGGCGATCCGGGCATGGCGGGCATCCGAGAGCAGCCCGCCGAAGGCCACGGGCACCCCGCTGGTCCGGCGCAGCCGCAGCAGCGCCGCTTGCATCTCCACCGCATCGACGGATTCCGGCACGCTGACGCCCTTCTGCCCGGCTCCCGGGGCCCGGCAGCCCCCGGACAGGCACTGAAGACCTCGGCCGGGCCAGGATCCTCGGCAGCCTTCCGGCTGCACCCCCGTTCGGGGGTGGTGAGACCTCGGTCACTGTTTACATGATGTTAAACGACCGGTCCGCAATGAGGAGGGCACATGTCGGCAACCAGCGCGACGGAGAAGTTCCGGGCCGCCCGGGACTTTCTGCTGCGGCACCGCGAGGACTACCACGCCGCCTACGAGGGCTTCCGCTGGCCGCGGACGGAACACTTCAACTGGGCACTCGACTGGTTCGACGCCATCGCCGAGAACAACGACCGCACCGCCCTGCACATCGTGGAGGAGGACGGCGGCCGTACCGAGGTGTCCTTCGCGCGGATGTCCGCCCGCTCCAACCGGGCCGCGAACTGGCTGCGTGCCCAGGGGGTACGGGCCGGGGACCGGATCCTCGTCATGCTCGGCAACCAGGTCGAGCTGTGGGAGACCGCCCTCGCCGCGATGAAGCTGCGCGCCGTCGTCATCCCCGCGACCCCCCTCCTCGGCCCGGTCGATCTGCGCGACCGGGTGGAACGCGGCCGGGTCCGGCACGTTCTGGTACGGGACACCGACACCGCCAAGTTCACGGAAGTGCCCGGCGACTACACCCGGATCGCCATCGGCGCGGACGTGCCCGGCTGGCTGTCCTACACCGGTGCCGACGCGCAGCCGGAGACCTTCGAGGCGGACCGGGAGACGGACGCCGACGAGCCGCTGATGCTGTACTTCACCTCCGGCACGACCGCCAGCCCCAAGCTCGTCGAGCACACCCACGTCTCCTACCCCGTGGGTCATTTGTCGACGATGTACTGGATCGGCCTCAAGCCCGGGGACGTCCACCTCAACATCTCCTCGCCCGGCTGGGCCAAGCACGCCTGGTCCAACCTCTTCGCACCCTGGAGCGCCGAGGCGACCGTCTTCATCTTCAACTACACCCGCTTCGACGCGGGCCGGCTGATGGCCGAGATGGACCGCTCGGGCGTCACCAGCTTCTGCGCCCCGCCCACCGTCTGGCGGATGCTCATCCAGGCCGACCTCTCCCAGCTGAAGACCCCGCCGCGCGAGGTCGTCGCGGCCGGTGAGCCGCTGAACCCGGAGGTCATCGAGACGGTGCGACGCACGTGGGGCGTCACCATCCGGGACGGCTTCGGCCAGACCGAGACCGCCGTCCAGGTCGCCAACACCCCCGGTCAGCTGCTGAAGGCCGGCTCGATGGGACGGCCCAGCCCCGGTTTCAGGGTCGAGCTCCTCGATCCGGTCACCGGCGAGCCGGGCGCGGTCGAGGGCGAGATCTCCCTCGATCTGTCCGCGCGTCCGGTGGGTCTGATGACCGGGTACCACGGCGACCCGGACCGGACCGCCGAGGCCATGGCGGGCGGCTACTACCGCACCGGTGACATCGGCTCCCGCGACGAGGACGGCTACATCACCTACGTCGGCCGGGCCGACGACGTCTTCAAGGCGTCGGACTACAAGATCTCGCCGTTCGAGCTGGAGAGCGCCCTGCTGGAGCACGAGGCGGTGGCCGAGGCCGCGGTGGTGCCGGCCCCCGATCCGGTACGGCTCGCGGTGCCGAAGGCGTACGTCGTGCTCGCGGAGGGCTGGGAGCCCGGACCCGACACGGCGAAGGTGCTGTTCGAGCACTCCCGCGCGGTTCTCGCCCCGTACAAGCGGATCCGGCGGCTGGAGTTCGCCGAGCTGCCCAAGACCGTCTCCGGCAAGATCCGCCGCATCGAGCTGCGCGAGCGCACGGCCCGCGGCACCGGCACCGAGTACGACGAGGGGGATCTGCGATGAGCGAGCTGTCCTACGCGCACGGCACCGGGACCACGGCGCTGCTCGACGACACCATCGGACGCAATCTGGACCGCGCCGTCGAGGCGGTCGGCGAGCGTGAGGCGCTCGTCGACGTCGTGTCCGGACGGCGTTGGACGTACTCGGAGTTCGGCGCGGCCGTCGACGAGCTGGCCCGTGCGTTGATGGCGTCGGGGGTGGCCAAGGGGGACCGGGTCGGCATTTGGGCGATCAACTGCCCCGAGTGGGTGCTGATGCAGTACGCCACCGCCCGCGTCGGAGCCGTCATGGTCAACGTCAACCCGGCCTACCGGGCGCACGAGCTGGAGTACGTCCTGAAGCAGGCCGGGATCTCGATCCTGGTCGCCTCGCTCTCGCACCGCAGCAGTGACTACCGCGCGCTGGTCGGGCAGGTCCGTGCCGACTGCCCCGCCCTGCGCGCCGTGCACTACATCGGCGACCCGAGCTGGGACGAGCTGCTGGCCGCGGCGGGATCGGTCACGGTCGAACAACTCGCCGCCAGGGAAGCAGAGCTGTCCTGCGACGACCCGATCAACATCCAGTACACCTCCGGTACCACCGGCTTCCCGAAGGGCGCCACCCTCTCCCACCACAACATCCTCAACAACGGCTACTTCGTGGGGGAGCTGGTCGCCTACACCGAACAGGACCGGGTCTGTCTGCCCGTCCCCTTCTACCACTGCTTCGGCATGGTCATGGGGAATCTCGGCATCACCTCGCACGGTGCCTGCATCGTGATACCGGCCCCGGCATTCGAGGCCGCCGCCGTGCTCGCAGCCGTTCAGCAGGAGCGCTGCACCTCGCTGTACGGCGTCCCCACGATGTTCATCGCGGAGCTGAACCTGCCCGACTTCGCCTCCTACGACCTCTCCTCGCTGCGCACCGGCATCATGGCCGGGTCGCCGTGCCCGGTCGAGGTGATGAAGCGGGTCGTCGCCGAGATGCACATGGACGAGGTGTCCATCTGTTACGGCATGACGGAGACCTCGCCGGTCTCCACCCAGACCCGTCGCGACGACGACCTGGAGCGCCGCACCGGTACCGTCGGCCGGGTCATGCCGCACCTCGAGGTCAAGATCGTCGATCCGGTGACCGGCGTGACCCTGGAGCGTGGTTCGGCGGGCGAACTCTGCACCCGCGGCTACAGCGTGATGCTCGGTTACTGGGAGGAGCCCGAGCGCACGGCGGAGGTGATCGACGCGGGCCGCTGGATGCACACCGGGGATCTCGCCGTGATGCGGGAGGACGGCTACGTGCAGATCGTCGGCCGGATCAAGGACATGATCATCCGTGGTGGCGAGAACGTGTACCCGAGGGAGGTGGAGGAGTTCCTCCACCGGCACCCGAAGGTCGCGGACGTACAGGTGGTGGGTGTACCGGACGACACGTACGGCGAGGAGGTCCTGGCCTGCGTCATCCCGAGGGACCCGGCGGACCCGCCGACTCTGGAGGAGGTGAGGGACCACTGCCACGGACAGTTGGCGCACTACAAGATCCCGCGCCGCCTGCAGATCCTGGAGAGCTTCCCGATGACGGTCAGCGGGAAGGTCCGGAAGATCGAACTGCGGGAGGTCTACGGCCGCCAGGCCCCACCGTCCGGATCAGGGCATCTCGGCGAGGGGCACGCGAGCCCGGCCTGACCCGAACGACGGGCCCCGGGTGTGTGCATGGAGATCCCCCGTGGCGTCGTCAGGCGGCCTCGATGATGTCGCCGGCGACGCCCCGGGTCGCCGCCGCCCATTCGATCAGCAGTACCTCGTAGGCGGCGGACTCCACGGAGGACCAGTCCTGGCCGGCTCGCGCGTCGACCAACGCCCGTATCGCCTCGTTCGCCTGGGCGGCGGACGGGGACACAGGTCGGGTGGTGTGCAACGGGTCGGTGGGTGGCATGTGCCGTGGAGTTAAAGCCATGCCCCTACCTTAAGGCCCGCCACCGACAAGAGACCGAACATTTGTGGCCCCTGGCCCGAACGTGACCGATTGCACTCACTGTTGCCGGTCGGTTCCGCTGGGGAGCGGTCCGTGTGCGGCGTGCGGGATCTCGCGTCGCATGCAGACCCTGGGCCAGCGGTCCAGGCCGTGTTCGGCCTCCTCCGCCCTGATCTTCCGCAGGCCGTCGGTGAGTTCGGCGTCCATGAGCACGCGGAAGCCGAGCCGGGTGTAGTACGGGGCGTTCCACGGGACGTGGGAGAAGGTCGTCAGTGTGAGCGCGTCCAGTCGCCGGCCGGCGGCCCACTCGGCGAGGTGGTCGATGAGCGTGCTGCCCAGACCGCGTCGTGCGGCGGAGGGATGGACGGACACCTGCTCGATGTGGGCCGCGCCCTCGACCGGGTCGGCGATCAGATAGCCGACCGGGCGGTCGCCGGCGTCGACGGCCACCCAGGCGCGGCCGGCCCGGCGGTAGTCGTCCAGCAGGTCGAGCGCCGGCGGGTCGTCGTCCGCGATGGCGGACATGCCGAGCGCGCGGAACGGTTCACCGGCGGCGCGCTCGATGTCCTGCAGCAGTGGAAGGTCGGAGCGGCGGGCGGTACGGATACGCATGCGGCCAGTATGGCGCTCCGTAGAACGCGCGGACCGACCGGCGCATGCGGGTGCCGCGCCCGGTGCCGGTGGGTCTCAGGCGCCGGTGCTGATCAGCTCGTCCGCGGGGCTGTTGACCGGCCGCGGCGTTCCCGCCGGGTCCAGCGCGAAGAGCGGCATGCCGAGGCCGTCCGCGCGTGCCCGGGCGTCCTGCGCGTAGCCCGCGAGTGAGAAGAACACGCTGGTGACGGACGTGGTGAGCGCGTTCAGCCAGAGGCACTCGACATCGCGCAGAGCGGTCGGGAGGGGGGCGGTGTCGACCTGGACGATCAGCCCGGTGGCCCGCAGGTCTATCCGGTCCGGGGAACGGTCCGCCGGCCGCAGGACATCGCGGTAGCCCAGCCACTTCAGATACCGGGCGGCGCTCGCGACCGCCTCGTGCGCCGTATGGATGGGCAGGGGCCGGAACGCCGGCCGGGGCGGCGGCGCCGTACGCGGCAGCGGAATGTGTGCGGGACGGTCGGGCCGGGACCGGTCGGCCGGGGCGGGGCCGTCGCCCTCGGCCGACGGACGCACCGGTATCCGCAGCACGGCCCCGCACGGGCAGCACAGCTCCGGCTGCGGCCACTGGTCGTGGCGCCCGCAGGTACGACAGCGCACCGTCACCCAGTCGTCGATCCAGGTGCGGTGCGTGATCGGTACGACCGGGGCGCCGTGCAGCACGGGCGGTGAGGTCGGCGCACCGCACGGGCAGGGGTAGGCCGGCGGGCCGTACGTGTGGTCGCGGCGGCAGGCCGGGCAGCGTACCGGCACCGACTCCACCATGATCTCCCTCCGGCCCGCGCGCCCCTGCGACCGGACACCTCGGCACACCGGAACGCGCCGGCGGCGACCGATACGGGCCGGCTCCGCTCCGTCCCCCCATGGTCCACCAGGAGCGAGGTCCCGGGGAGCGACTTGGCCGACTTCGCGGCCCTGTGCGCGCAGGGGTCCGGTCGCCCGGACTCCCTTGACGGTCGCCCGACCGCGCTTTAGATTTACTTCCGTATAACAGAATCAACTTTCCGTAATGCGGAATTGGTGCTCTCAGGTGGCGCGACAGAGCCCGAATCCACCAGGTCCGAGCAGGAGCACTCAATGCCTCGAATGACCGCTGCCCGAGCGGCAGTTGAGATCCTCAAGCGCGAAGGCGTCAGCAACGCCTTCGGTGTGCCGGGTGCGGCGATCAACCCCTTCTACGCGGCCCTCAAGGCCTCCGGCGGGGTTCATCACACGCTCGCCCGCCATGTCGAGGGCGCCTCCCACATGGCGGAGGGCTACACCCGCGCGCGGCCGGGCAACATCGGCGTCTGCATCGGCACGTCGGGGCCGGCCGGCACCGACATGATCACCGGCCTCTACTCCGCCATCGCCGACTCCGTCCCGATCCTCTGCATCACCGGCCAGGCCCCGACCGCCGTGCTTCACAAGGAGGACTTCCAGGCGGTCGACATCGCCTCGATCGCGGCGCCCGTCACCAAGGCCGCGACGACCGTCCTCGAAGCCGCCCAGGTCCCGGGCGTCTTCCAGCGGGCCTTCCATCTGATGCGCTCCGGCCGTCCCGGCCCGGTCCTCATCGACCTGCCCATCGATGTCCAGCTCACCGAGATCGAGTTCGACCCCGACCTGTACGAGCCGCTGCCGGTGCACAAGCCCGCCGCGACCCGCAAGCAGATCGAGCGCGCGGTGGAGATGCTGAACGCGTCGGAGCGTCCGCTGCTCGTCGCGGGCGGCGGCGTCATCAACGCCGACGCATCCGAACTCCTCGTGGAATTCGCCGAACTGACCGGGGTTCCGGTCGTCCCGACCCTGATGGGCTGGGGCATCATCGCCGACGACCACGAGCTGAACGCGGGCATGGTCGGCCTGCAGACCTCGCACCGCTACGGCAACGCGAACTTCCTGGAGTCCGACTTCGTCCTCGGCATCGGCAACCGCTGGGCCAACCGCCACACCGGCAAGCTCGACGTCTACACCCGGGGCCGCACCTTCGTCCATGTGGACATCGAGCCCACCCAGCTCGGCAAGATCTTCGCGCCCGATCTCGGCATCGCCTCCGACGCCAAGGCCGCGCTGGAGCTGTTCGTCGAGGTGGCGCGCGAGCTGAAGGCGGCCGGACGGCTCAAGGACCGCTCGGAGTGGGCCGCTTCCACCCAGGAACGCCGGGCCACGCTGCAGCGCCGCACGCACTTCGACAACGTGCCGCTGAAGCCGCAGCGGGTGTACGAGGAGATGAACCGGGCCTTCGGTCCCGAGACCCGGTACGTCACCACGATCGGCCTCTCCCAGATCGCCGGTGCGCAGATGCTGCACGTCTACCGGCCGCGCCACTGGATCAACTGCGGCCAGGCGGGCCCGCTCGGCTGGACCATCCCGGCCGCGCTCGGCGTCGCCACCGCGGACCCGGACGGTTCCGTCGTCGCGCTCTCGGGCGACTACGACTTCCAGTTCATGCTGGAGGAGCTGGCGGTCGGCGCGCAGCACCGGATCCCGTACGTCCATGTCCTGGTGAACAACTCCTACCTGGGGCTGATCCGCCAGGCACAGCGCAACTTCGACATCGACTTCCAGGTCAACCTGGAGTTCGAGAACCTCAACTCGCCGGAGCTCGGTGTCTACGGCGTCGACCACGTCAAGGTCGTCGAGGGCCTGGGCTGCAAGGCCATCCGAGTCACCGAGCCGGACCGGCTGCTCCCGGCCTTCGAGGAGGCGAAGAAGCTGGCCGCGGAGTTCCGGGTGCCGGTGGTGGTCGAGGCGATCCTGGAGCGCGTGACGAACATCGCGATGAGCGGTACGGACATCGCGTCCGTCAACGAGTTCGAGGACATCGCGACGGAGCCGTCCCACGCCCCGACCGCGATCCGCCCGCTCGCGGCCTCCTGACCGCACGCCGGTCCGTCCGTGGCCCCCGCCCCCGGGAATAGGGGACGGGGGCCACAGGCATGAGACCCGGCTCGTCCTTCTCCGCCGGCGCGCGAGAACGGAACCCGCTGCGGGCGGGGACCGGCGGGCCGGGGGACCGGGAAGTGAACGGGCTCGCGGACTGCGGGATCGGGGCGTGGACGAGCGTGCCGAGTCCGAGTCCGGGGCCGGGGTGTGGCGAAGGGCGCGTGGCGAGGGGCGCGTGGCGAGGGGCGCGTGGCGAGGGGCGCGTGGCGAGGGGCGCGTGGCGAGGGGCGCGTGGCGAGGGGCGCGTGGCGAAGGGCGCGTGGCGAGGGGCGCGTGGCGAAGGGCGCGTGGCGAGGGGCGTGCGGCCGGCGGAGCGGAACACGAGGAAGGGCGCGGAGTACGGGACCGTATCCGTACTCCGCGCCCTGGCACGGATGGAGCAGAACAGGGGTCGCGGCGGCGGCGATCGGGCCGGAGGGCCTCGTCTCCTTCAGGTCAGGAGGCGGGACACCCCTGCCCTCACCACCGCACTGGCATCGCACGGCCGCCGCGACCTCGTCCTGCCCGCGCCGTACGAGACCCCTCATCCAGGTACGCGGCGCGGGCAGGGCTCAGGGGGAGGCTCAGTCCTCGCGCAGGGCGCGGACGGCCTCCTCCACGCGCTTGCCGTAGTCGGCGTCGGCGGCGTGGAAGTGGGCGAGGTTCTTCTCGATCACGTCGTCGCGGGTCACCTGGGACAGTCCCCCGGCGATGTTGGCGACCAGTCGGCCCTTCTCGTCCTCGGACATCAGCCGGTACAGCTCACCGGCCTGGAAGAAGTCGTCGTCCTTGGTGTGGGCGGGTGCCGCGTGGGTGCCGGTCCAGCCGTGGATCGCGAGCGGGGCGGAGAGCGCCGCGTCGGTCTGGGCGGGGCCCGCGTACGAGTTGGGCTCGTAGTTCTTGTCGTGGCGCCCGCCGTTGCGCGTGGCGTGCAGCCCGTCCCGGCCGTAGTTGTCGACGACCGCGGTGCGCGGCGCGTTCACCGGGAGCTGGGTGTGGTTGACGCCCAGCCGGTAGCGGTGCGCGTCCGCGTAGGCGAACAGCCGGCCCTGGAGCATCTTGTCCGGGGACGGGCCGATGCCGGGCACGAAGTTGTTCGGGGAGAACGCGGCCTGCTCGACCTCGGCGAAGACGTTGTCCGGGTTGCGGTCGAGAACCAGTCGGCCCACCCGCTGCAGCGGGTAGTCCGCGTGCGGCCACACCTTGGTCAGGTCGAACGGGTTGAAGCGGTAGTCGGCGGCCTCGGCGGCCGGCATGACCTGCACGTACAGGGTCCAGGACGGGTTCACCCCGCGCTCGATGGCCTGCAGCAGGTCCGTCTGGTGCGAATTGCCGTCCTTGCCCGCGAGTTCGGCGGCCTGCTCGCTGGAGAGGGAGCGCACCCCCTGGTTCGTCTTGAAGTGGTACTTGACGAAGAAGGCCTCGCCCTCGGCGTTCGTCCACTGGTACGTGTGCGAGCCGTAGCCGTTCATGTGGCGGTACGAGGCGGGGATGCCCCGGTCGCCCATCAGCCAGGTGACCTGGTGCGTGGCCTCGGGGGCGTGGGCCCAGAAGTCCCAGACGTTGTCCGGCTCCTGACGGCCCGTGAACGGGTCGCGCTTCTGCGAGTGGATGAAGTCGGGGAACTTGATCGGGTCCTTGATGAAGAACACCGGGGTGTTGTTGCCGACCAGGTCGTAATTGCCCTCGTCCGTGTAGAACTTGAGGGCGAAGCCGCGAGGGTCGCGCACCGCGTCCGCGCCGCCCAGCGAGTCGGCGACGGTCGAGAAGCGGATGAACGTCTCGGTGCGCTTGCCCACCGCGGAGAGGAAGTCGGCGCGGGTGAAGGCCGTGATGTCGTCGGTCACTTCGAAGTAGCCGTACGCGCCGGAACCGCGGGCGTGGACCACGCGCTCCGGAATGCGCTCCCGGTTGAAGCGCGCCAGCTTCTCCAGGAGGTGCTGGTCCTGGAGGAGGATCGGGCCACCGACGCCGGCGGTGGCGGAGTTCTGATTGTCGGCGACCGGGGCGCCTGACTCGGTCGTAAGCACACGCTGCGTCATGGTGTCGGGGCGACCTTCCGTACGGGAGCTGCTGAGCTGCTGAACTGCGACGGTTCAGGGCTCCAGGAGCGTAGGTACGCCCCGAACCCGACGTCAACAGTTTGTTGAAAATAGGGGTCTGGTGTTCCGGATGGCGTCGACGCCTGGGCGCGACAGGACAGGTGTCAGCGCCGACGCCATCCGGAAGTCTCTGGTTGCCGGGCCCGGCGGGGCCCGGCCGGTCAGGCCCGGACCGGCCGACCCGACAGGCGCTCGACCGAGCGCAGCAGTGCCGAGTGGTCCAGGCCGCCGTCGCCCTGGGCGCGCAGCGAGGCGACCAGCTGGGCGACCACGGCGCCGACGGGCAGCGCGGCGCCGACGTTGCGAGCGGCGTCCGTGACGATGCCCATGTCCTTGTGGTGCAGGTCGATCCGGAAGCCCGGCGCGAAGTCCCGCTTCAGGAAGTTGTCCTTCTTACGGGTCAGGACCGTCGAGCCGGCCAGTCCGCCGTTGAGCACATCCAGCGCGGCGGCGAGGTCCACGCCGGACTTCTCCAGGAAGACGACCGCCTCGGCACACGCCTGGATGTTGACCGCGACGATCAGCTGGTTGGCGGCCTTCACCGTCTGGCCCGAGCCGTGCGGACCGCACAGCACGATGGTCTTGCCGAGTGCCTGGAGGATCGGCTGCGCGGCGTCGAAGTCGGCCTGCTCGCCGCCGACCATGATCGACAGCACGGCCTCGATCGCGCCGGCCTCACCGCCGGAGACCGGGGCGTCCAGCACCCGGATGCCCTTGTCCTTCGCGTTCTTCGCCAGGTCCACGGAGGTCTGCGGCGTGATCGACGACATGTCGATCAGCAGCGCCCCGCGCCTCGCGTTCTCCAGGATGCCGCCGGGGCCGTACGCGATGGCCTCGACCTGAGGGGAGGCGGGCACCATCGTGATGATGACATCGGCGTCCCGGACCGCCTCGGCGATCGAGCCCGCGCCCGTGCCGCCGGCCGCGACCAGCCGGTCGATCTTGTCCTGCTCCAGGGTGTGACCGGTGACGTCGTACCCGGCCTTGATCAGGTTCTCGGACATGGGGGAGCCCATGATGCCGAGTCCGATCCATGCGACCTTGGGGAGGTTGTTGCTCATGAGGGTGCCTTCCGATTGAGCGTGTGTACGAGGGGGAGTTCGCCGCCCTCAGCGGGCGGCCCGCGCGGTGACCGGGAGCCACTCGAAGGCCTCGGCGCTCGGCCGGTCGCCCGGCTTGTACTCCAGGCCGACCCAGCCGTCGTAACCGGCCTTCGTCAGCTCGTCGAGGAGCTGCTCCAGCGGGAGCGAGCCGGTGCCTGGCGCGCCGCGCCCCGGGTTGTCGGCGATCTGGACGTGGCCGGTCCGGTCGGCGTATTCCGCGATGGCCCGGCCGAGGTCCTCGCCGTTCATCGACAGGTGGTACAGGTCGAGCAGGAACTTCGCGTTCCCGAGCCCTGTCGCCGCGTTGACCTTGTCGACGACCTCGATGCCGGCGGGCGCGCTGACCAGGGGGTAGCGCGGCGATTCCGGCTTGTTGAGGGTCTCGATCAGCAGGATCGCCCCGATCCGGTCGGCCGCGCGGGCGGCGACGACCAGGTTCTCCAGGGCGAGTTCGTCCTGCGTGGCCGGGTCCACGCCGTCGACGCGGTTGCCGTAGAGCGCGTTGAGCGCCTTGCAGCCGACCGAGGCGGCGAAGTCGGCCGCCACCTCGATGTTGGCGCGGAAGCGGTCCGACTCCGTGCCGGGCACGGAGAGCGCGCCGCGGTCGGGGCCGGGCAGCTGCCCGGCGTAGAAGTTCAGTCCCACCAACTGTGTGCCCGCGTCGCCGAGCGCCTTCTTGAGGGCGTCGAGCTCGGCCTGCGGCGGAGTGGGGGTCTCGATCCAGGGCCACCACAGCTCGACCGCCGTGAAGCCCGCCGCGGCGGCGGCCGCGGGACGCTCCAGGAGCGGGAGTTCCGTGAAGAGGATCGAAAGGTTCACATCGAAGCGCTGGTCCGGGTAGCCCATGAGGGTTTCGGCGCTCCTTCCGTATAGCGGAAGTTAGTTTCTACTGAACGGAAGATTGCCCGGCGTTGGAGGGCCTGTCAAGGGGGTGCCCGGAATTCGGGCCGGGTGACTTCGTGCGGGTTCTGCGAGGTGGGGCCGGAATTGCGCCGGTTGCCGACGGGGTCCGGGGCGGGCCAGGGTGGCAGGTGCGTCCGATGCCGCCGACCCCCCACACGAGGTGCCTCGCATGAACCACGCCACCAGCCGGCGCACCGTCCTCGGAGCCCTGATCGCCGGTGCCGCCCTGTCCGTGGCCCCCGCCCCGCCCGGCTCCTCCAGGCCTCCGGGGGCAGCGGCGGACCCCGCGCCCGTGGTCGGTTCGCGCTCGGGCACCGTCCGGCGGCTGCTGCTCGGCACATACACATCGGCCGAGGGCGGGGGCAGGGGAATCGGCACGGCCTCGTACGACGCCACCACCGGAGCGATCTCCGCCGGCCCCGTGATCACCGGCGTTGACAACCCCTCCTACCTGGCGATGCATCCCTCGGGAACCACCGTCTACGCGGTCGACGAGCAGGACCGGGGCGGGGTGACGGCCGTCGCCCTGTCGGCGGACGGCACCCATCGGGTGCTCGGAACCCGCGGCACCGGCGGGGCGGGCCCCACCCAACTCTCCGTCCATCCCACGGGAAGGTGGCTGCTCACAGCGAACTACGCCTCCGGCAGTGTCGCGGTGCACCCCATCGGGGACGACGGCTCACTGGGGGAGCGCACGGACCTGGTCGCCCACGCGGCGCCGCCGCCCGGCCCCGGCCAGGACGGGCCGCACGCCCACCAGATCGTCACCACCCCCGACGGCGGCCACGTCCTCGCCGTGGACCTCGGCAACGACGCCGTGTACACGTACCGGCTGGACGAGGAGCGCGGCACGCTCGCCCAGGTCTCGTACGCGGCCCTGCGCCCCGGAGCCGGGCCGCGGCACCTCACGTTCCACCCGGGTGGCCGCCACGCCTACCTGGCCTGCGAGGTCGACAACACCGCCGTCGTCTGCGGGTACGACCCGGCCACCGGCACCCTGTCCCCGGGCGCCCCGCAGTCCACCGGAACCGGTGCCGGGACCAGCTATCCGGCGCAGTTCCTGGTCACCGGCGACGGACGGTTCGCCTACCTGGCCAATCGGGGCCACAACAGCCTGACGCGCTACGCCGTCGAGGACGACGGGGCCGCGCTGAGGCTGCTCGGCACCGTGCCGGTGGGCGGCGACTTCCCCCGGCAGATCGCCTTCTCGCCGGACGGAGGGCTGCTCTTCGCGGCCAACCAGAAGTCGAGCACGGTGACGGTCTTCCGGGTCGACGGGAAGGGCGGGAAGCTGACCCGCACCGGTGGCGCCTTCCCCGCCCCGGTGGCCGTCTGTGTGCTGCCGTACGCGGGGAAGGGCCCGTCCCGCGGCTGAGAGCCTGCCGGGTGACCTTCGACCGGGCGGTCACGCCCCGGCACGCGCGCTTCCCGCGTCGTCGTCGGTCGCCGATGCTCCTTCCCCGAGCTCTCGGCCGCGTTCGAGCAGGGGAGAGCCCATCCGGCTCCCTCCTCCGCCTCAAAGCCGCACGCACCGGACCGCGCCCGCCATCCGGTCCGAGGCCACCCGGCAGGTTCTGAGGCGCATCGTCACCGGACGCCCCCGGTCCCCGTCCGTTAAGGTCGGCCCCGAGTCGTGGCCTCACGCAGGTGCGGCGAGAACATGAGGGAGACACAGTGCGCTTGCGAGTGGAGTTCACCACCGAGCCCTTCGATCTCGACGAGGCGCCCGCCCACGCGGTCGTGGCCCGCGAGGTCATCCAGTCGGCCGACCTGGACGCCGTGGACGTCGGTCCCTTCGGCAACACGGCGGAGGGCGGCGCGGACCAGGTGCTCACCGCGGTGGACTCCCTGCTGCGCAGCGCGCTGGCATCGGGTGCCACCCGGGTGTCGCTCCAGGTCAACGTCATCGGGGAGGAGTCGAAGTGACCGAACCGGCGGACCACCCCCTCGTCACCGCGGTCAAGCCGCTCGTCGACGCCATGGGCGCCGAGCTGCTCGGGCCCGATCAGGCGCAGGCCGACGACATCGTGCTGGCCTGGGAGGGTGAGGACGTCATAGCCGTCCGGCTGCCCCAGCTCTCGGAGTCGCTCGACCACATCCTGGCCGCCATGGAACGCCGCCTCGGCATGCCGCTCGCCGAGCTCGACCGCAAGACCAAACAGTCGGTGGTGCGGACCCTGGAGGCACGCGGTGCCTTTTCCGTGCGGCACGGTGTGGAGACCGTGGCGGGCGCGCTGGGGGTCAGCCGCTTCACCGTCTACAACTACCTCAACAGGGAAAATGCCGCCAAAGGCGAGTAGTTGAGGCCGTAGGCGAGCGAAGGCCGTGGAAGCTCGCCGGAGCCGTCGCCCGGATCACCGGGCGACGGCTCTTTGTCTTCGCGTAATTTCAACAAAGTGTTGACGTGGTGTTGCGGAGGGCGTTAGCTATCCGCAGCCCGACCGACGCGACGCGAAGTACGCACAGCGAAAACAGCCACGGAGGTTCCCGTGACTTCGAGCTCCACACCGGGCCTCGCCCGGTTCAACACCCTGGCGGACGACGAGGCCACCACCGCGTTGCACGAGGTGTGTGCCAGTGCGGCGTGGGGGAGAGCGATCCTCTCCCGGCGCCCGTACGCCACCGCGGAAGCCCTTCTCTCGGCCAGTGACACAGCCACGGCGGCACTGACCCCGGAGGATCTGGCCGACGCGATGGCCGGCCACCCGCCGATCGGCCGCCCGAAGCCCGGAGACCCGACCTCCTCCCGTGAACAGCGGGGGATGGCCGGTGCCACCGAGGAACTCAAGGCCGAGATGCTCGAACTGAACCTGGCCTACCAGGAACGGTTCGGTCACGTCTTCCTGATCTGTGCCACCGGAGCCACCGGTGAGCAGATGCGCGACGCGGTGAAGTCCCGGATCGGGAACTCGCCCGAGCAGGAGCGCGGACACGTGCGCACCGAACTCGGGAAGATCAACCGAATCCGGCTGACCCGTCTTGTGGAAGAGGACAAGGACCGATGAGTACCGAAACCACCGCATCGGTGTCCACGCACATCCTGGACACCAGCGTCGGACGCCCCGCCGAGGGCGTCGCCGTCACGCTCGCGGCCCGTTCGGGCCGCGAAGCCGAGTGGGTGACGCTCGGCGGCTCCGCGACCGACGCGGACGGGCGTTGCAAGGACCTGCCGGCCCTGCCGGAAGGCACCACCCACGTACGGCTCGACTTCGAGGTCGAGACGTACTTCTCCAAGAAGCAAGCCGAGGCGCAGCAGGACGCCCCCCGCGTAAGGGACAGCGGTGCGTTCTTCCCGGAGGTGGCGATCACTTTCGCCGTCGAGCCGGGCGAGCACTATCACGTACCGCTGCTGCTCAACCCGTTCGGCTACTCCGTTTACCGAGGGAGCTAGCAGACATGACAGCCCATTCCCACCAGTCCCGCCCGGTGATCCTCGGCCAGAACCAGTACGGCAAAGCAGAGAACCGCGTCGTCAGGATCACGCGGGACGGCGACACCCACCACATCAAGGACCTGAACGTCTCGGTCGCCCTCTCCGGCGACATGGAGGACGTGCACTACTCCGGCTCCAACGCCAACGTCCTGCCGACGGACACCACCAAGAACACGGTGTTCGCGTTCGCCAAGGAGTACGGCATCGAGTCCGCCGAGCAGTTCGGCATCCACCTCGCCCGTCACTTCGTGACGTCGCAGGAGCCGATCAAGGTCGCGCGCATCCGGATCCAGGAGTACTCCTGGGAGCGCATCGCGACCTCGGACAACAACTCCAGGTTCATCGGCTCGGACGAGGTCAACCACTCCTTCGCCCGCAAGGGACAGGAACTGCGCACCACGCAGATCACCTTCGACGGCGAGAAGTGGCAGGTCATCTCCGGTCTCAAGGACCTCACGGTCATGAACTCCACCAACTCGGAGTTCTGGGGCTACGTCAAGGACAAGTACACGACGCTGAAGGAGGCGTACGACCGCATCCTGTGCACCGACGTCTCCACCGTCTGGCGCTACAACTGGACCAGCGACGCCGACCGGATGCCCAACTGGGAGAAGTCGTACGAGCAGGCCAAGAAGCACATCCTGCAGGCGTTCGCCGAGACGTACTCCCTCTCGCTGCAGCAGACCCTCTACCAGATGGGTTCGCGCGTCATCAACAGCCGCAGCGAGATCGACGAGATCCGCTTCTCACTGCCGAACAACCACCACTTCCTCGTGGATCTGGAGCCGTTCGGGCTCAAGAACGATACCGATGACGGCGCTGTCTACTTCGCTGCGGACCGCCCGTACGGCCTGATCGAGGCCACCGTCCTCCGGGACGGCGTCGAGCCGCAGATCCCGGTCGACATGACCAACCTCTGACGCGGCGCTGAGCCGGTCCCCGCCCGCGCACGGCCGGGCGGTGACCGGCCGGACCGGAGGGAACTCCCATGGCACAGCCTGCACTCGGGCCGGCAGAAGCAGAAGGCCCGTGTCCCACCCCACCGGAGACCTCGGTCCATCCGGTGGACGAAAAGCTCCGCCCCTCGCGGCTGGTCCCCGCCGCGCTCCAGCACATTGCCGCCATGTACGCGGGCGTCGTCACCCCTCCGCTCATCATCGGCCAGGCCGTCGGTCTCGGCACGGCGGGCATGACCCGCTTGATCGCGGCGAGCCTCCTGATCGCCGGATGTGCCACCCTCCTGCAGACCCTCGGCATCGGCGGCTTCGCGGGGAACCGGCTGCCGTTCGTCAATGCCGCGTCCTCCGCCGGAATCGCCCCGATGCTCGCCATCGCCGAGACCAGCGCGCCGGGCCACCAACTCCCCGCGATCTACGGGGCGGTGCTCGTCGCCGGAGGCTTCTGCCTGGCCGTCGGACCGTTCTTCGGCCGGCTGCTGCGCTTCTTCCCGCCGCTGGTCACCGGTGTCGTCATCACCCTCATCGGTGTCACCCTGATGCCCGTCCCGGTCTCCTGGGCCCAGGGGGGCGACAGGAACGCCACCGACTTCGGTGCGATGAAGTACCTCGCGCTGGCCGCCTTCACCCTCGTCGTCATTCTGCTGATCCAGCGCTTCGGACGCGGCTTCCTCAAGCAGGTCGCCCTGCTGATGGGTCTGTTGACCGGCACTCTGGCCGCGATCCCGTTCGGGCTGGCCGACTTCTCCGCGCTGAAGTCCGCACCGGTCGCCGCGCTGCCCACGCCCTTCGCGTTCGGTGCCCCGGAGTTCCGGCCCGCCGCGATCCTCTCGCTCTGCATCGTCATGCTCGTCCTGATGACCGAGTCCTCCGCCGGGATGCTGGCGCTCGGCGAGATCTGCGACCGGCGCACCGACGGCCGGACCATCACCCGCGGACTGCGCACCGACGGCATCGCCACCCTGCTCGGCCCGGTCTTCGGCGGCTTCCCGACGAGCGCCTTCGCCCAGAACGTCGGCGTGGTGTCCCTGACGAAGGTGCGCAGCCGCTACGTCGTCGCGGCGGCGGGTGGAGCGCTGCTGGTCCTGGGCGCCTTCCCGGTGCTCGGCGCGGTCGTCTCGCTCGTGCCGATGCCCGTGCTCGGCGGTGCCGGGATCGTCCTGTTCGGCTCGATCGCGGTGAGCGGCATCCGTACGCTCTCCGAGGCGGGCCTCGACGACAGCTCCAACATCATCCTGGTCGCCGTGGCGCTCGGTGCGGGCATCATCCCGCTCGCCGCGCCCGGCTTCTACGCGGGATTCCCGTCCTGGGCGCAGACCGTGCTGGGCTCCGGTATCAGCGCCGGCGCGCTCGTCGCGGTCCTGCTCAACCTGTTCTTCCACCATCTCGGCACCCACGGTCGCCAGGCCGTGGCACTCAAATCCTCCTAGGGTCCTGCCGTGCCCGCATCGCCGGAAAAGTGAAGGAAGCACCATGGCAGCATCGGCAGCTCATGAGTACGTGGAACGCATCGTCATCGAGAACTGTTCGATCGCGACCGTCGACGCCGACGACACCGAGTACGCCTCGGGCCATGTCGTCGTCGCGGGCAACCGCATCGAGTCCATCGGTGCGGGCCGGGCACCCGAGGGCCTGGAGAACGTCGTACGCCGCGTCGACGGCACCGGACATCTGGTCACGCCGGGCCTGATCAACACCCATCACCACTTCTACCAGTGGATCACCCGCGGTCTGGCCACCGACCACAATCTGTTCGACTGGCTGGTCGCGCTGTACCCGACGTGGGCGCGCATCGACGAGCCGATGGTCCGCGCCGCCGCGCAGGGCTCTCTCGCCATGATGGCCCGCGGCGGTGTCACCACCGCCATGGACCACCACTACGTCTACCCGCAGGGCTCCGGCGACCTGTCCGGCGCCATCATCGGGGCCGCCCGCGACATGGGGGTACGGTTCACGCTCGCCCGGGGCTCCATGGACCGCAGCGTGAAGGACGGCGGGCTGCCGCCGGACTTCGCCGTCGAGACGCTCGACGGTGCGCTCGCCGGCACCGAGGCGACCATCGACGCACACCACGACGCCTCCTTCGACTCGATGACCCAGGTCGCCGCCGCGCCCTGCTCGCCGTTCTCCATTTCCACCGAACTCCTGCGTCAGGGAGCCGAGTTGGCGCGCCGCAAGGGAGTACGCATGCACACCCACGGTTCGGAGACCGTGGAGGAGGAGAAGTTCTGCCACGAGCTGTTCGGAATGGGCCCGACCGACTATTTCGAGTCGACCGGCTGGCTCGGCGAGGACGTGTGGATGGCGCACTGCGTCCATATGAACGACTCCGACATCGCCGCCTTCGCCCGCACCGGAACCGGCGTCGCGCACTGCCCCTCGTCCAACGCCCGGCTCGCCGCGGGCATCGCCCGGGTGCCCGACATGCTCGCCGCAGGGGTCCCGGTCGGCCTGGGCGTCGACGGCACCGCCTCCAACGAGTCCGGCGAACTCCACACCGAACTGCGCAACGCCCTCCTCATCAACCGCCTCGGCGCCCACCGCGAGAAGGCGCTGAACGCCCGCCAGGCCCTGCGCCTGGGAACGTACGGCGGCGCCCAGGTACTGGGCCGCGCCGACCAGATCGGCTCCCTGGAGCCCGGCAAGCTCGCCGACCTGGTGCTCTGGAAGCTCGACACCCTCGCCCACGCATCCATCGCCGACCCGGTGACCGCACTCGTCTTCGGCGCCGCGGCCCCCGTCACCCTCTCGCTCGTCGACGGCAAGCCGGTCGTCGAGGACAACCACCTCATCACCGCGGACGAGGACGCCATCGCCCGCACCACCCGCGACGAGGCCCGCCGCCTCGCGCAGATCGCCGCCGGAGGCTGACCCTCCGGAGCACCCCCGATACCGGTCGGCCGAGGGGGACGGCCCTCGGCCGGCCGCCGTGGACCCGAGCGGGGTCCACGGCAGCCGGTGCAGGGGGCGCGTGCTCGCACGCACGCGTCCCCCGTACCGGTGAAGAAAGCTGCCGCACCAGCTGCACGACCTGCCCCTCCTGCACCAACGCACCACTTGCACCACCTCCCTGACACCCACGTCACCGCAGACGTGTACCCGACCGGAGGAACCGCCGTGGCAGCTACGCCCAGGTTTCGCAACGACGCAGTCGCAGCACCCGCCGACCCCCTCACCGAATCGGGCTCGGCCGACCGGAAACACCCGGTCGACGAAACGCTCCCCCCACTGAAGATGTTCACCAGCGGCCTCCAGCACGTGGCCGCGATGTACGCGGGTGTGGTGGCCCCGCCGATGATCGTGGGCCCCGCCGTGGGACTCAGCGCCCAGGAGACCGCCTTCCTGATGGGGGCGAGCCTGTTCACCGCAGGTCTGGCCACCCTGCTCCAGACGCTCGGCATCTGGCGCATCGGCGCCCGGCTGCCGTTCGTCAACGGGGTCTCCTTCGCCGGTGTCACCCCGATGGTGGCGATCGGAAAGGACCGCGGGCACGACGGCATCGCCGTCATCTTCGGCGCGATCATCGTCGCCGGGCTGCTCGGCTTCCTGCTCGCCCCGTACTTCTGCAAACTGGTCCGCTTCTTCCCGCCCGTCGTCACCGGCACCGTGATCACCCTGATCGGCGTCTCGCTGCTGCCGGTCGCCTTCAACTGGTCGCAGGGCGGCAACGCCAGGGCCGACGACTACGGTTCGACGACCAACATCACCATGGCGGCGGTCACACTGGTGATCGTGCTCGCCCTGCGCAAACTGCTGCGCGGCTTCCTCCAGCAGATCGCCATCCTGCTCGGACTGGTCGCCGGCACGCTGATCGCGATACCGGTCGGCATCACCGACTTCGGTGCCATCAAGGACGCCGACCTCGTCGGCTTCCCGACGCCGTTCCACTTCGGGGCGCCGCAGTTCGAGGCCGCCGCGATCATCTCCATGTGCATCGTGATGCTGGTCTGCATGACCGAGTCCACCGCGGACATGCTGGCCCTCGGCCGGATCGTGGGCCGTCCGGCGGACGAGCGGACCATCGAGGGCGGCCTGCGCGCCGACACCCTGGGCAGTGCCATCAGCCCGCTCTTCAACGGCTTCATGTGCAGCGCGTTCGCCCAGAACATCGGGCTGGTCGCGATGACCAAGGTCCGCAGCCGCTTCGTGGTGGCAGCGGGCGGCGGCATCCTGATCGTGCTCGGGCTGGTCCCCGTCGCCGCGTCCGTCATCGCGCTCGTCCCGCTGCCGGTCCTCGGCGGCGCGGGCATCGTGCTCTTCGGCTCGGTCGCCGCGAGCGGCATCCAGACGCTGGCGACCGCCGCGCTGGAGAAGGGCGAGAACGCGCTGATCGTGGCGGCGGCCGTGGGCGTCGGGCTGATCCCGATCGCCGCGCCGGACTTCTACCACGCGTTCCCGAAGGATCTGCTCGTCGTGCTGGACTCCGGGATATCCACCGGTTGCGTCGTGGCGATCCTGCTCAACCTGGCCTTCAACCACCTCGGCAGGAAGCCTGATCAGGAACCGTCGGAGCCGCGGACGAGCCCGGCGGCCCCGGCCCCGGTGGCCGCACACTGACGAGAAGAGCACCGTCCGGCACGGCACCGTGGCGCGTACGGCGACCCTCGCGGGCGCTGCCGTACGCGCCACGGCCGTGACGGGGGCGCGTCAGCCGATGTGGAAGCTGTCGCCGTACACCTTCCAGTCGAGCGGCGGGTTCAGGCCGAGGTTGCCCTTCTTCAGGAAGACCCGCTGGGCGGTGTCCACCCGGCTGGTGTCCGAGTGGGCCTCCTCCTGCTGCATCGCCCAGACCCTGGCGTCCAGGAAGGCGTTGAGGTACGTCACCTCGTTGCCGCCCTGGGCCGGCGGCTTCGCCTTGGCGAGGGCCCGCTTGCGGATGGAGCCGAAGCCGGTGCTGTCGCCGCCGTCACCGTGCATGACGATGGCGTCGTAGTACGCGAACTGGCCCAGCGTGCCGATACCGTCCGCCTTGCCCTGCTTGACGGCGGGGTTGAAGTACACCCGGTCCCGCTCGTCGTTCTGGGCCTGCTTGAACGCCGAGTCGGACGCCGCGGTCGCCCAGTCCTTCTTGAAGTTCGGGTCGAGACCGCTGTGCGAGTCGGTGCCGTTGACCTTCCGCAGCGCGGGGAGGTACTTCGCGAGGATGTTGCCCGGCTTGCGCTGGGTGTACAGCTCGACGAGGTCGAGCATGTCGCCGGTGCCGGAGCAGAAGCCGATGATGCCCGCGGTGTAGCCGCGGCCGTCGTCGATGTCCTCGATGTACTTGTACTGGGCCTTCCAGTCGAGCGAGGAGTTCTCGGCGCTGGAGACCAACTGCATGGCGATCTCCTTCTTCGCCGGGTCGTCGAGCCCGGTCGCGGCGGCCTGTCGGGCGACCGCCGCCCGCTGGGGCACCGCCTGGTGCGAGGCGCCACCGGCGTGGGCGCTGACGGGTATCGCCGTGAGGGCCAGTCCGACCGTGATGACAGCGATGCGTACGGAGCGGGAGTTGCGACGTGCGGTGCGCTTATGGGGGGTGTGCACCAGTCCTCCAAAGGGAGTTCGTCGTTCCATCATCTGTTAGGAAGCTTTCCTATCAGGGTGGAGCGGGCGTCGTACACCCCTACGACACAGGGAGTCGAGAACATTCCGCCGGAACGCGGAAAGGCCCCGCACCGCGCGGCAGGCGCGGTGCGGGGCCGAAAGACGTGCGGGCCTCAGCAGTTCAGGTACGCCACGTGGATCCAGACGCCCGTGGGACCGCCCCACAGGTCACCCATGACCCAGTTGCCCTGCTTGCCGCGGTAGTTGAGGTTCTGGCCCCGGTTCACCTGGCCGAGGACCGGATAGTCGTTGCCCGGTCCGCCGCGGAAGTTCACCCCGTTGTCGTTGACGGTGCAGACCGCGGCCGGTGCCTTCGCGGCCGGTGCGGCCGCGGGGCTCTGCACGGCCTGGGCGGCGGGGCTCACGGCCAGCCCGATACCGGCGATCAGCACCAGCGCGGCCGGCATCATCTTCTTCATCATGCGGTTCTCTCCTCCGTTGTCCGGCCCACATCCGCGTGTGCCGTTCGTCGGCCTCAACGGCGCTGCCGACCACCGGGTCACGGGTCCGGATCACCCTCTGCGCAGGAGTGAAAGCGCAGGTCGTGCCACGTGCGCACCGGCGTGCGCAGTCAACGCTCCGGGTGCTTCCCGTGCCCGTCGACCGCAGGTTTAGCGGGCGTCTATCCGGTAGCTGTCGCCGTACACCCGCCATCGCAGCGGCGTCTGAAGCCCGAGCCTGCCCTCCTTCACGAACACCCGCTGGGCCGTCTCGACCCGGCTGGTGTCGGAGTGCGCGGCCTCCTTCCGCATCGCCGCGACACGGGCGTCGAGAAAGGCGTTCAGATAGGCCGCCTCGTCCCCGCCGCGCGCCGGGGGAGCAGCCACGGAGAGCGCCTCGCGCCGGATCGTGCGGAAGCCGGCCGCGCCGTCCGAGTCGCCGTACCCGTGCATCACATACGCGTCGTAGTAGACGAACTGCCCCAGGGCGCCGAGTCCGTCCGCCTCGGCGCGGGCGACCGCGGGGTCGAAGTACGACCGGTCGCGCTCGGCGTCCTGTGCCGACCGGAAGGCGGGGTCGGCGGCGGCCTCGGCCCAGGCCTCGGTGAACGGGCGGCCGAGACCGTCGTGCGCGTCACTGCCCCGTACGGCCCGCAGGGCGGGCACGAACCGTGCCAGCGGGCTGTCCGGACGTGCCTTCGCGTACCGTTCGACGACCCTCAGCATGTCGCCGGTGCCGGAGCAGAAGCCGATGATGCCCGCGGTGTAGCCGCGGCCGTCGTCGATGTCCTCGATGTACTTGTACTGGGCCTTCCAGTCGAGCGAGGAGTTCTCGGCGCTGGAGACCAACCGCATGGCGATCTCCTTCTTCGCCGGATCGTCGAGCCCGGCGTCCGATCCCCTGTCGGCGGACCCGCCCGTCGAGCATCCGGAGAGCGCGGAGACGGCCAGGACGGCGGTGGCGACCGCGGCGGTGAGGGCGACGGGCAGCGGGCGCGGAACGATCTTCATGCCCCAACCCTGCCAGGCCGCGCGTCATGGGCGTGCTTCGAAAGTCCCGCCTGCCAGGCGGCGTCCGGCACGCACGCTCGCTGCGTTGTCGGGCTCGCCCCGATACGACCGGTATCGGGGCGACCCTCCGCCTTGTGATCGCACGCACCGGACGCCGCGTGGCCCGCCCTGCGGGCGGACGACGCCACTTTCGAAGCACGCCCATGGTCCTCACCGATTCGGCGGTAGCGTCATGGGTATGGAAGATCAGTCTGTTGTGGATGTCGGCGATGTACGGCTGGCGTATCGGACCTGGGGCGACCCCTTCGGTTCGCCGGTGGTCCTGCTGCACGGCCTCGGCGGCTCGGCCGCGAGCTGGGAGGCGGCCGGGAGCCTGCTCGGTGAGGAGTGGCGGGTGTACGCCCTCGACCTGCGCGGCCACGGTGAGAGCGATTGGCCGGACGAGTACTCCTTCGAGTCGATGCGGGACGACGTGCTCGGCTTCCTCGACGAGTGCGAACTCGACCGGGTGGGCCTGGTCGGCCACTCGATGGGTGGCGTCGTCGCCCACCTGCTCGCCCAGGAGCACGCGGACCGGGTGGAGCGGCTGGTACTGGTGGAGACCCCGCCGCCGTTCCCGAGCGCGCCCGAGCCGGCCGCCGAGTCGGAGGGGCCAGTGGACTACGACCGGGCCGTCGTCGCCCCCATCAGGGCCCAGGTGGCCGACCCCGATCCGGAGTGGGCGGCGGGACTCGGCGAGATCGTCGCACCGACGCTGATGATCGCCGGGGGCCCGGAGTCCACCATGCCGCAGGGACGTCTGCAGGACATGGCCTCGCTGATCCCCGACTGCCGGCTGATCACGATCGCGGGCGGTCATCGGGTGCACGAGGTCCACCCCGACCAGGTGGCCCAGCAGATCACGGAGTTCTTCACCAGCTGACGGGTCGCGGCGGCCGGGCGCTGTCCTGTGGGTCCTCCGCCGTCGGCCGGGGGCCTTGTCACGAGCGGCTGTGCGAGCAGGCGCGGGAGGCGGCGCGCGTGCTCGGCTGAACCGGGCCGCGCCCGCTTACGGCCTCGCCCACGATGGGCAGCGGCGTCGCGGTGTCCCGGAGCTCCGCCTCGGGCGTTGTCGTCGGTCGCCGACGCTCCTTCCCCGAGCTCTCAGCTGCGTTCGAGCAGGGGAGACCCCATCCGGCTCCCTCCTCCGCCTCGGATCCGAAGGCCCCGGACGCCGCTCCTTCTCCCACTGCCCATCGTGGGCGAGGCCGTCTCGGCCTGATCCACTCTCTGTCGTGCACCGGGCCGTCAGGGCGCGGCCCGCCCACCGGCATCCGGCCGGGCCGCGCCCGGCCACCGCGTCCGAGGCCACCGCCCCCTGGGCACCTGGCCTCGGACGCGCCTCCCGGCGGTGTGGCGGCCCATCGGCCTCGGCCGCCGGCCTCCGCCGCCCGCCCGTCAGTCGCCCGGCTGCCAGTCCGGGCGTCGGCCGCTCATGGCGACGGCCCGGTCGACCAGCGGGGCGTCGGCCGCCACCGGAACCGGCGGACCGAAGACGCTCTCCGGCCGGGGGGCGGCGTCACTGGGGGTCAGCATGGCCAGCGAGACACGAAGGCTCGCCTCGTCCGGCTCGTACTTCTGGCCGGTGGACCGGGCCAGGTCCCAGCCGTGGATCACCAACTCGTCCAGCACGACCATCGCGGCCACGTCGCCCGGCAGGTCCACGCCGCCGGCCCTGGTCATCCCCTGCCGGGCGGCGGGGGCGCGCCAGGCCGTCACCAGCTCGTCCAGCAGCGTCGGCAACGTCTCGCGCCAGCCCTCGGCGAGGACCGGAAGCGCGGCGCCCGGGGCGGTGTCGGTCGTCGGCCCGAAATCCTTGCGCGCCGCGTCGCGGAAGGCCGTGGCCAGCCCGGCCACGTGGGCGATCAGCTCCCTCACCGTGTAGTCGGGGCAGGGCGTCGGGCCGGTCAGTTGCTGTTCATGGATACCGGGAAGCAGCTCGGCGATCTGCCGGGCCGCGGGCTCCAGGTCGACTGTGGGAATCGTCGGGGTCGTCCCCGTGTGCTTGTTCATGCAGTGCAGACCGCTCCGGCGCCCGGAACTCATCGCTCATCGCACGACGCGTCCCCGGAGCACGATCCGGCGGGGTCGATTCAGCACGGTGGGGTCCAGGGTCGGGTCGTCGGCGTATGCGACGAGATCGGCGGGCGCGCCGTCGACGAGGCCCGGCAGGCCCAGCCAGGCCCGCGCCGTCCAGGACGCCGCGCCCAGTGCCGCATGGACCGGCAGACCGGCCCGTACCAGCCAGTCCATCTCGCCCGCGACCGTTCCGCACGGGAAGGAGTCCGTTCCCGCCAGTACCGTCACCCCGGCTTCGTGGGCGGCGCGCACATTGCCGAACATGGTGTCCCAGCCCGCCAGCCACAGATCGCGGCGCACGCTCGGCTCCCGCGCCCGCATGGCGTCCGCCTTCGAGCCGAAGACGCCCAGCGTCGGGACGAACGCCGTGCCCTGTGTGGCCATCCGGTCCAGCAGCGCAGGGTCCAGATGCATGCCGTGCTCCAGGCTGTCGGCGCCGGCCAGTACGGCGTTGCGGGTGCCCTCGGCGGTCTGGCAGTGCACCGCCACCTTGCCGCCGGCCGTGTGCACCGCCTCCACCACCGAGGTCAACAGGGCCTGCGGAACGGCAGGTTCGTCGAGGGCCCAGTCGCCGACGACCTTGCACCACCCGGACGAGGCCGCCGCCTCCTCCACGGCCGCCCGCACCAACTCGGCCTCGCTCACGTCACGTCCGAAGCCGGGGAAGAAGCGGCCGGGCGTGGCCAGCCATCGTCCCGCCGATGTCACGCGCGGCAGTTCGGGGTCCTCCTCCACCCACGCGGGCATCCGCTGCGAGGTGCCCGGGGTGCGCACCGCGAGCACCCCGGCGTCCCGGTGCTCGCCCAACTGCCTGCGCAGCAAATCCTCGTCGAAGGGCGCGCCGGGATCCGGTGCTCCGGGGTGGGTGTGCACGTCGACGAGTCCGGGCAGCAGCCACCCGCCGTCGACGATCTTCTCCGCGTCCCTGCCCGCGGTGCCGCCCGGCGGACTGCCCGCACGGAGCACCTCGCCATCGATCCAGAAGGCCCGTTCCTCACGTTCGGGCAGCACGACCCCACGTATGCACAACATCGTCCGACGGTATGTCATCCCCGGTCCCGGTCCAGGAGCCTCGGCCGACGGACCGCGGCACGCACCGGCACCCGGTCCGGGTCGGCCGACGAATCGCCCACGCACACCGGCACATTGCGGAACGTTCCGATCCACCCTCTTGTCGGCGACCCCCGCGTCATGCGATACAGGTCTGGACCATTGCCGCCGGATGGAAGGCACGACCGTGCAACGCCCCCACGCAACCACCGCTTCGGTCTGCTCCGCCGCCCTGCTCCTCGCCGCGCTCACCGCCTGCGGCTCCGCCCCCGAGGCGGACACCCGCGCACCCACCGTGCCGGGCCATGTGACGGCGCAGGCCGGCAGCGCCACATCCGTGCACGTCATGTGGGAGCGGGCCTCGGACGACAGGGCGGTCACCGGCTACGAGGTCTACAACAAGGGCGAGAGAGTCGGATCCGTCCCGGCGGCCAAGGTGATGACCGACGTCGACGGGCTGACCGCCTCGACCGCCTACACCTTCACCGTCCGGGCCCGTGACGCCGCCGGAAACCTCTCCGCCCCGAGCGCCGCAGCGACCGTCACCACGCCCGCCCCGACCCCCGCCGACCACGAGCCGCCGACACGCCCGGTGAAGCTGCGCGGCACTGCGGACGGCAGCCGGGCGGTGAACCTCTCCTGGGGCGGCTCGACGGACGACGTCGGCGTCACCGCGTACGACATCTACCAGGAGGACTCCCGGATCCACAGCGTGCCCGGCACCAGGACGACGGCACATCTGACCGGACTGCGCCCCGGCACCGTCTACACCTTCACCGTCCGGGCCCGCGACGCCGCCGACACCTCCTCGCCGGACAGCAACGCCATCGACCTCACCACCGCGTCCGCTCCGGGCGCACCCGCCGGCACCGCCCCCACCGACCTGCGGATCAGCAACCATGTGCAGGGCAAGGAGTACGCCGTCGACCTGAACTGGAAGCAGCCCGAGACGGGCGGCGAGATCCCCGCGTACCAGCTCTTCATGGACGGCAGGCTGACCACCACGATCGTGTGGGGCGCCACCCCGCCCGCGGGCCGGGCGAGTTACCGGCTCACCGTCGGCGACCCGCGCGGTACCCGCTACTCCATGAAGATCCGCGCCAAGCTCCCCGACGGGAAGTGGGGGGACTTCTCCACCCAGCGGACGGTCGTGCTCGGCGACTGAGCCTGTGGAGGGTCCATCGGGCCCATGCGGTGAGGGCGGCGGTGACGGGACGTCCCCCCACCGGATCAGCCGGCCACGCGCACGGTCTCCACCCACCTCGGGGGCTGCGGGGCGTCCGCGCCGATGAGCGCCGCGACGAGCCGGCACGAGGGGGCCTCGTCCGGCCAGGGCGTGCAGCCGTCGGTCAGGACGATGATGATGTTCGGGCGGTCCCGCGCAGCGAGAGCGGCGGCGATGCCCACGCGCATGTCGGTGCCGCCGCCCCCGCCCAGGGTGATCTGCTCGGCGGCCGTCACCCGCGACACGCTTCGCACATCGGCGTCGCAGGCCAGGACGGTGACGCGATTGCCCCTCACGCCCACCTCCCGCAGCACCCCGGTGACCTCCGCCAGAGCCGAGGCGAGCTCATCGTCACCCATCGACCCCGAGGTGTCGATGACGACGGCGACCCGGGGCAGCGGACGGCGCAGGCTGGGCAGCACGACGCCCTGGAGCGCCGCACTGCGGCGGGACGGGCGACGGTAGGTGTAGTCGATCGCCCCGGCGGCCCACGCCGCGGCCTCCCGGACCGCGCCCGCGAGCGCCTGCCGCCAGTCGACGGTGGGCTCCAGGATCTGGTCCGCCCAGCGTTCCCAGCCCGCCGGGAGGGTGCCCCGGCTGCGCCGGTGCGCCCGCATGGCCTCCGCGGTGTGGCGCCGCAGCGCCTCCGCCTCGACCGGACCGAGACGGGTCGGCCCGTCGGCCCCGGTCAGCTCCCAGGGCACCGGGCGCGCATGGGCGCCCGACCCGCAGTCGAGCGAGTCGGGGCCCGGTGGCAGACCGGGGAGATACGCCTCGAAGAGCTGCCCGGTCGGCAGCCCGAAGAGCCGGGGTTCCATCCGGCCGGCCGGCAGGGGCAGCCCGTCGGAGAGCAGGTCGTCGTTGATCTCGCAGTCCTGGGCCACGTTGAGGCGGTGATGGTCGCGCTGATCGGCGGCGGGCAGCCGTTCGGCGCGTCCATGGTGGTCGCGCAGCAGATGCGCCACCTCGTGCAGCCACACCGCCGCGAGCTCCGCCACCGGTGTCGCGTCGACGAACGCGGGTGACACGTAGCAGCGCCAGTGCCGGTCCACGCCCATGGTCGGGACACCGGTGCTCGAAACCACCGTCAGGGCATAGAGGGCCGACGCCAGATAGGGGCGGTCGGTCGCCGCCCGGTAGCGGGCGGCGAGCAGCTTGGTCATGTCCAACTGGGGCCGCTCCGGGGCGGTTTCCGGTTCCGGCACCGGCGTTCCCGACTCAGCCGCTCTGCGGCAGCGCGCCGGACAGCTGCAGCAGTTCCACGAAGGCGTCGATGCCCTCCGGCACCGGCCAGTCGGTGTTCCGCATCGTCGCCAGGTCCACCGCCGCCCTGGCCGCCACATCGGGCACACCCGCGTCGACGGCCTTCGCCAGCACCGTCCAGCCCGCCTCCCATCGAGGCCTGGTGAGATCGCCCTGGACGGCCGCGACGACCGCGATGAGGAAGGCCAGCTGCCGGTCGCCGCGTTCGGGCAGGGCGAACGCGTCGGGGTTCGCCAGCACGCGGTCGGGATCGGGCAGGTCGAGGTTCTCCAGGTAGGACAGCAGCTCGATGCCCGCGCCGTCCCCGACGGCCCCGGTCAGCGCGGCGGCCAGCGCCTCCCGTCCGGCGCCCGTCGCGTACCCGGTGGCGAGCAGTCGCAGTGCCATGTCCCAGGTCCGGGGGGACGGCCAGGCCCGGCCCCGGCTCTCCGCGTCGGCCGGAATGTGGTGGACGAGCCCCGGCCGCGCGGTCAGGAAACCCGATACCGCGCCGCGGGCCCGCGCCGCGGAACCCGCGACCCTCGTGGCATCGACGACGGGGACGGCCACCTCGGGCCAGGTACCGGCCATGCCGCGCGCGACGGTGCGCGGGTCGTGCGTCCACTGGAGGTGCACGAAACGGTTGGCGAGCGGCGGGCTGAGGTGCCAGCCGTCCGCCGCGCTCGACGGCGGATTCGCCGCCGCCACGATGCGTACGGACTCCGGCAACGTCAGGCTGCCCACACGGCGTTCGAGCACCACGCGCAGCAAGGCCGCCTGCACGGCCGGGGGAGCGGAGGACAACTCGTCGAAGAACAGCAGACCCCGGCCCGCGCGGGCGAGCCGGACCGCCCAGTCCGGCGGGGCCATCGGTACCCCGGTCACCGCCGGGTCGTCACCGACGACGGGCAGCCCCGCGAAGTCGGAGGGTTCGTGCACACTGGCGATGACCGTTTCCAGACCGAGGCCGAGCCCGGCGGCGAGCTGCTCCATGCCGACCGACTTGCCGATGCCCGGCTCACCCCAGAGCAACACGGGCTGATTGGCCGTCACGGCCAGTGCCAGTGCCTCCAGTTGAGGATTGACGGCGGCTTCGGTCCGGGTGGTGCGCAGTCGGCGGTTCAGGTCGTCGGCGGCGTCCAGCGGTCCCGCCGCGGAGCTCGGGTGCGGCGGTACGGGCGGCTGTCCCGGTGCGGTGGGAGGCGTTGGCGCAAGGGGCTGTCCCGGTGTGCCCGGCGCGATGGTGCTCACCCGTCCTCACCCTCTTCGTCCTCGTCGTCTTTCTCCGCCTGCCACTCGTCCCACCAGTCGGCCCCGATGTCCGGATGCTCCTTCTCCACCCGTTCCCGGAGGAAGTCCAGGTCCGTCCGGCGGTATCTGCGGATCAGCTGGTCCAGCGAGAGTTCCATCTGGTCGACGACGTCGATCCGGGCCCCGGCCCCGACCAGCGCCGACACCAGTTCCGCCGAGCCGCCGTCGCTGACGGCCACACAGAGCGGGGTGCGTTCCCGGTGGTCCAGTGCCTCCAGATCGAGACCGGCCGCCAGCAGCCGGGGAAGCAGGGGCTCGTGGTCGAGGAGGTGCAGCACATGGAGAAGACTGCGCTGCCCGCCGTCCCGCACCCAGGGGTCGACGCCCGCGTCCAGGAGTTCCAGGACCGCCGGTGTGTCCCCGTGCTGGGCGCGCAGGAACAGATCCCGTCGCTGCGCCCGCAGGGCCTTGGGCAGTCGGCCGGTGCCGGTGGTGCAGGAGTGTTCCACGGCGAAGCAGCCGGTGACCGCGCCGCCGAAGGCCCGCAGGGCGTGCTCGCGCTGTCGTTCCTGCGGACTGTGCGGGGAGTCGAGCTTCCCGTCACGGAAGACGACCTGATGCCATTCACCCCGGCACCTGACCCGTACCGGCGCGGGAGGCGTCGGCCCCGGCGGTCCCCCTGCCGTGTCGAGGCCGGGGAAGAGGGCCCCGGCGACCAGCGGATGCAGGTGCGCGGGGGACACGGCGCCGGCCCGCAGCAGGTCGAGGTCCGGCAGCCGCTGCCGGAACGCGGGGGGAAGGAAGGGGGCGTCCCCGGCGGCGTCCCGTTCGACCAGCCTTACGCGCAGCCCGCTGTCGCGGCCCGTGAACTCCAGCAGGACGCAAACACGCCAGTCCTCACCGATCTGGGCGCGCGCCGCCGAGGACAGCTCCGCGAACCGCCGGGCCTCGGACTCCAGCCGGGGAACGTCGAGATTCAGCCGGGCCAGGACCGTTTGCGGTTCCGCCCGGTACCACCGCGGCGTGGCCGGCTCGGCCGGATCCAGTTCGATGCCCACCGCCGCCAGGGCGTCGGCCACCCGGCCCCGCTGGTACAGCAGCGTCACCCACTCGTCACGGGCCACCGGATCACCGGCGCCCGGGTCCGCGTCGGGCAGTTCGTCCGGCCCGAGCGGGGTGCCGTCGGCGCGGAGGAACGGCAACCGGTCCGCCCCGCCGGCCCGCGCGCGCAGTTCGTCGCTGCGGCGCGCGTCCCACAGGTACCGGCAGGCCCGCCAGTCCATGACCCCCGCACGGAAGGTACCGGGCGAGCCGCCATGACGCAGCGGTCCGAACCGGAGCGAGATCCGCTGCGGACCGTCGATCATCGGGGGAGTGCGCAGATACAGATACGGGGCGGTGGCCCCGGGCACGTCCGCCGTGACGCCGTAGCCCGCCAGGATCACGATCAGGTCGGTGGCGAGCGTCGAGCGCCCGCCCAGGACGCGCGGCAGGTGCCAGCGCACCAGGTCCGGCACCAGGTGAAGGAGATCGGACTCAAGAGCTCCGGCCACGTCCGGACCGTACCGCGCGGTGACCTCCGGCCGATCGAATGTCACATCGAACCGGGCCGCCTCGCAGGCGCCCCGCCAGTCCCCGGCCGCGCGCCGCTCGGCGGACGCGGCGATCATCCGCCGGGGCACCGCGTACCGGCGGACCTGCCGCAGACTCGCCATCTCCTCCGGATCGAAGAGCTCCGCCGTCGCGTCCCGGCTCACCGGTAGAGGCTCCTGACCGCGCGCAGGTCGGTATGGGTTCCGTGGTCCGGACGCAGTCGCGCCGCGAAGGACCGCTTCACCTTGCGGGGCAGCCCGGGGCCCAACCCCACGTACTCCAGACGGGAGTCGGCGTCGACGGCGGCGAGGAGGGTCTTCGCGCCCCGCCCGGTGAGCCCGGTGTGGCGCAGCTCCAGCCGCCGCAGCGGACTGCCGCGCAGCGCACCGGCCAGCGCGTCGGCCCCGATGTCACCGGTGACATTGGACCGGGCCCCGAGGCTGCGCTCCGAGGGCGGCCGGCCGAGGTCGAGCGCCTCGATCCCGTCGAGCGCGTCGGCCAGCGCCCGGGCCCCGGCGGGCCCGATCCCGTTGCCGCCGAGACCGAGCCGGATCGGGCGGGCGGGGTCGGCGGCGGCCGCGAGCACGGCTGCCCCCGCGTCGCCGAGGTGGTTGGAGGGCAGGTACAGCTCCCGCACCCCGGCGTCCCGGATCAGCGCGGCCAGCAGTGGCGCGGCCTCGGCACCGAGGCCGTTGCCCCCGAGGAACAGCCGCTCGAGGGGCCGGGACCGCTCGGTGAGAACGGCGAGCAGTGCGCCGAGTCCGTCGGTGGTGAGGCCGGTGTTCACCAGATCGAGGGTGCGCAGCACGGTGTTGCGGCGCAGCATCGGGACGAGGGCCCGGACACCGGCGTCCGTCACGGGATTGCGTTTCAGCCACAGCGCCCTGACGGTGTCGTCCTCGCTCAGTGCTTGTGCGAGTGCCGTGACCCCGTCGGTGCCGATGCGGTTGCAGCCGAGATAGACCGTCCGCAGCCCGTGGCCGCCCCGGCCCAGGGCTTCGGCGACGGCCCGTGCCCCTTCGTCGCCGAGCGAGTTGGTGCCGAGCAGCACATGTGTGGCGTGCGGGGAACGGGCGACCGCGGGCATCACCCGGACCGTGCCCGCCGCGCCGAGTCCCTGCTTGCAGAGATCGACCCGTCCGTCCGCCCGCAACGCGCCGAGCGCGAAGGTCTCGTCGGACTCGACGGGGTGCGCCGCTCCCAGCCGCTCCAGCAGCGGATCCAGCAGGGCCGCGTCGGCGAGCGGAATGTCCGGGTGCTCGATCGCGGGACAGCGCACGGGCATCGGCTGCAACATCACTACTCCCCAGGTCCCCCGCCGGCACCCGGCCGGGAGGGGACGACCGCGTCCGCCCGCTCAGGACGAACCGACGCCATCGACTCTCCTCCACGAAAAGGCGGCAAGACCGGTCGGATTCGAACCGACGTCCTCCAGCTTGATGCTAGGGCGCGACGACCTCTGCGCTACAGCCTTGCCACGCGTGAGCATAGCCGCACCGGCATCAAATTCGCACACCAGTACCTCGGTTGGTCCCCGGGGGCGGCTTCGCGGCCGGGGTGCCGGGTGGCCGGTGCCGGAGCCGGGCGCATCGCGGGCTGCGGGCGGTCGACAAATGGTCTGTACCTATTGACGAGTTGGTCCAGACCATTTAGTTTCCCCTGTGCTCCATGGCACCACGGCATCCCGCTCCCCCTCAGGACCGCCTCACCGGTCCCTGCCCCAAGGGAGAACCATGTTCGAGCACATGACCTCCGGAAGGAGAACGGCGACCACCCTCGTCGCCGTCCTCGGACTCCTCCTCGCACTGCTGTCCCTGCAGACCGCACCCGCACACGCGGCGGGCAAGCTCACCGCCACGTTCACCTCCGCCGACAACGGCTCGTGGTGGAAGGGGACCTACGTCCTGCACAACGACACCGACACCGCCGTCACCGGCTGGAGCCTCGAATTCGACCTCCCTGCCGGGGTCGCGATCGACACCTCCTACAACGGCACCGTCACCCCTCGGGGCAGCCATGTCACCGCGGTCAACGCCCACTACAACGGCACGGTCGCCGCGCACGGCACCACCGAGCCGTACAGCTTCTGGTTCGTGGCCACCGGACCGATCGCCGCACCGACCGGCTGCCGGATCAACGGTGACAAGTGCGACGGCTCCGCGGACGTGCCGCCGGGCGCGCCGAGCGGGCTGAAGCAGACCGACGTCACCGCCCGCACCGCCTCGCTGTCCTGGACGGCGGCCACCGCGGGCGACTTCCCCGTGGCGTCGTACGACATCCTGGCCGGCGGCAAGGTGGTCGGCACGGCCACCGCGGCAACCTCGGCCACCGTCACCGGGCTGACCCCGGCCACCACCTACTCCTTCACCGTCCGGGCCAGGGACACCCGCGGCAACACCTCCGCCGGGAGCGCCCCGTCGGCGGTCACCACCGTCGATCCGGCCACCGACACCTCCCCGCCCACCGCACCGGGCTCGCTCCACTCCACAGTGGCCGACTCCTCGTCCGTCACCCTGGCCTGGACCGCCGCGACGGACGACCAGCGCGTCGCGGCGTACGACATCTACCGGGGCGGCGCACTGGCGACCACGGTCTCCGGCACCACGACCACCGCCACCATCGGCGGGCTCTCGCCCTCGACCTCCTACACCTTCACGGTCAAGGCCCGTGACGCGGCGGACAACGCTTCTTCGGCCAGCAACGCGCTCACCGTGAAGACCGACGACATCGTCGGCGCGGGCAACTACGCCAAGGTCGGCTACTTCGTCCAGTGGGGCATCTACGGCCGTCAGTACTTCGTCAAGAATCTCCACGACTCCGGTGCCGCCGACAAGCTCGACATCGTCAACTACGCCTTCGCCAACATCGACCCGACCAACCTGACCTGCCTGAACGGTGTCACCAAGGGCACCACCGCCGACCCCGAGGACCCCGATCAGGGCACCGGCGCCGGTGACGCCGACGCCGACTACGCCCGTCCGTTCAGCGCCGCCCAGTCCGTCGACGGCGTCGCGGACGACGGCTGGGGCAAACTGCGCGGCAACTTCAATCAGTTGAAGAAGCTCAAGAAGCTCCATCCGAACCTGAAGATCGTGGTCTCGCTCGGCGGCTGGACGTACTCGAAGTTCTTCTCCGACGCGGCGGCCACCGACGCCTCCCGCAAGAAGTTCGTCTCCTCCTGCATCGACATGTACATCAAGGGCAATCTGCCCGAGTACGGCGGCGCGGGCGGTCCCGGCACCGCGGCGGGAATCTTCGACGGCTTCGACATCGACTGGGAGTGGCCGGGCACCGGCACCGGACACCCCGGCAACCACTGGTCGCCGAACGACAAGGACAACCTGACCCTGCTGCTCGCCGAATTCCGCAAGCAGATGGACGCCCTCGGCGGCGGCCACCGCCTGCTCACCGCCTTCACCCCCGCCGACCCGCAGAAGATCGGCGACGGCTGGGACCTGGGCAAGGTCTTCGACTCCCTCGACGTCGCCAACGTGCAGGGCTACGACTTCCACGGCTCCGGCAGCGACAACTCCTGGGAGCCCGACCGCACCGGACACCAGGCCAATCTCTACACGGACGACCAGGACCCGTACGACTTCCACTTCAGCGCCGACACCGCCATCAAGGCGTACACGGACGCGGGCGTCGAACCCCGCAAGCTGACCCTCGGCATCCCCTTCTACGGCCGCGGCTGGCAGAACGTCACCGACGGCGGGGCCGCAGGCGAATGGCAGCCCGCGGGAGGCGCGGCCCCCGGCCAGTTCGCGGAGGAGGTTGGCACCCGCGGTTACGCCAACCTGATCGGCGCCTACCCGACCATGACGGTCCACCACGACGAGCAGTCGGTGTCCACCTACGGCTGGACCGGCAACCAGTGGTGGTCCTTCGACGACGCCTGGTCCATCGGCAGGAAGACCGCGTACGTGAAGTCCAAGGGGCTGCTGGGGGTGATGGTCTGGGAGATGTCGGGTGACACGGCACAAGGCACCCTGATGAGCGCGCTGGACACCGGTCTGAAGTAGTCGGCGCGACGGATCGGTCGCCGGTTCGCGGAACTCCGGCGGGTTCCGCGAACCGGTGGTACGTCCACGCCGCGCACGACCCGGCGCCGACATCTCCGGGCTCGTGCCGACGAGGTTCGTGCCCACGACATTCGTGCCCACGACGCCACCCACGCCCTCTCGCCGGCCGGCGCGCTCGATCCACCTCTCGGAGTCCGGGGTGCCCGAGCCGGGAGGCCGGGCTCGATCAGGCGCTCTTCAGCGCGCCTTCGGCGGCGGTGAGGCAGCGCTCGGCCAGCGCCGCGGGCCCCAGTGGCCCCGTCGCCGGGGCGTCGCTCGCCGCCCAGGTCTCCACCGCCACCCGCACCGCAGCGCCGGCGACCCCGGCCGTCAGCCGGACGTCCAGCGGGTCCGCTCCGTCCGGGAGTCCGGCACGCGCGGTGAGTACCGCTGCCAGAGTGATCTCAGAGTCGTGGCACGCGTCGTTCCAGACCGATCGGAGGGCGGGGCTGTCCACCGCCATCCTCAGGAGGGACCGCACCCAGTCCAGGGACTCCGAGGCGGACGCGTCATCCGGATCCGGAGTCAGCGTGCGGGCAGCGGCGTGCCGCAGCGCATCGGGCACGGACAATGCGCCCGGAGCGTCCCGCACCGCCTCCACCCACTGCCAGGCCCCGGCGGTGAGCAGTGGGGCGATGGCCTCCTCCTTGGTCGCGAAGTAGCGGTAGAAGGTGCGCGGGGCGACGCCCGCGGCGCGCGCGATGTCCTCGGCGCGCGTGGTCCGCAGGCCGTGTTCCACGAAGAGCGACGCCGCCGTACGGGCGATGTCCAGTCGGGTCGCGGCCTTGCGCCGCTCCGTCAGAGAGCCACCTTGCATACGGGTCAGGTTATGCCCTGAAGACACCTCTCCAGAAAGGCTTAATGTGCCTATGTGGCAGAATCTGCCAACAAGCAGGGTGCAGCACGAACAAGGGGTGGCAAGAGCGGTGCGTCGGCGGCAGTTCCTTCTCCAGACGGCCGGCCTCGCCGGCACCACGGCCGCGTTCGGGCTCACCGGATGCGCCGAAGGCCGGGACGTGGAACTCGACGTCCTCGTGGCCAGTTACGACAGGAGTGTGGGCGCCTCGCTCGGCGACCAGTGGGACGACGTCGTCTCCGCCTTCGAGCAGCAGCACGCCGGTATCAGGATCAACCTGGAGCGGGTCCCGTACGACAAGATCGACCGGACGCTCGCCCGGCGGGTCGAGGAGGGCCGGGAGCCTGACATCGCGCAGTCGAACGTCTTCGCGCCCTATGCGGAGGACGGCCGGCTCCACAACTTGTCGCAGCTGCTCGACATCGCCACCCAGGCCGACTTCATCCGGTCCTTCACCGAAGCGGGCACGGTCGGCAACGCCACGTACGGGGTCCCCTTCCTGGCCAGCACGCCCCGGCTCTTCTACAACAAGGAGCTCTTCAGGCGGGCCCGCATCGGTGGCGCCCCCACGTCGTGGGACGGGCTGCGCGCGGCCGCCGAGGCCCTGAAGGGGATCGGCGTGAAGACGCCGTACGGCCTCCAGTTCGGCCCCGAGGCGGCCGACGACGAGGCCCTGTCCTGGTTGCTGGCGGCCGGAGGCGGCTATACGGGGGACCTCTCGGGCTACGACTTCGAGACCTCGGTCAACATCGAGGCCCTGACCTGGCTGCGGGACGAGCTCGTCGCCACAGGGCTGGCGGGCCCCGCCCCCGCGGAGCTCGACAGGACGGCCGCGTACGCACAGTTCCTGCGGGGCGGGATCGGGATGCTGATCGCCCACCCCGTGCTGATGGGCGCGGCGGATCGGGCCAAGGTCCCTTACGCGCATGCCCCGTTCCCCAAGAAGAACGGCGGAGCCGCCGCGCCGCTGGGGCTCAGCGACTGGCTGATGGCGTTCAAGCGCAACGGCCACCGCAAGGAATGCGGTGCGTTCCTCGCCTTCCTCTACAGCGGGAAGTCCGCCTTGACCTACGACGGCGGTCAGTCCGCGCTCCCCGTCACCTACACCGCGTCCGACGCGGCGCGCGAGAGGTCCTCCGGACGATCGCTGTGGCCGTTCATCGATCAGCTGACGGACGCGCAGTTCGCGCCGGTGAACACGCGGTCCTGGCCCGCCGTCAGGGGCGTGATACGCACCGATGTGGGCCGGGCCGTGCTGAAGGGCGGAGACCCGGGAGCCGTCCTCAAGTCGCTGGACGAGTCGGCGGTCAAGGCGGACATGGACGCGGCGACCGCCTGACACCCGACCCGACCGCGCCGGCCCGCCTCGACGGTGGGCGCACCTGCGCCCCCGGTGCTGTGCGGTACCGGGGGCGGGGCTCGTCGGCGGGACGGCGCGGGGCTCAGCCCAGCTGCTCGTACGCCGGCAGGGTCAGGAAGTCCGCGTAGTCCTGGTCCAGGGAGACCTGGAGCAGGAGATCGTGGGCCTGCTGCCACTTGCCGGACGCGAAGGCCTCGTCCCCGATCTCGGCGCGGATCGCGGCGAGTTCCTCGGCGGCGACCTCGCGGGCCAGGTCCGCGGTGGCGTGTTCGCCGTTCTCGAAGACGACGTCCGCGTTGATCCACTGCCAGATCTGCGAGCGCGAGATCTCCGCGGTGGCCGCGTCCTCCATCAGATTGAAGATGGCGACCGCGCCCATGCCGCGCAGCCAGGCCTCGATGTAGCGGATGCCGACCGCGACGGCGCCCAGCAGGCCGTCGTACGTGGGCTTCGCGTCCAGGGTGTCGATGGCGATCAGGTCACCCGCGGCCACCGAGACGTCCTCGCGCAGGCGTTCCTTCTGGTTCGGCCTCTCGCCGAGGACCGCGTCGAACGAGGCCATGGCGATCGGGACCAGGTCCGGGTGGGCGACCCAGGAGCCGTCGAAGCCGTCGTGGGCCTCGCGGTCCTTGTCGGCCTTGACCTTCTCGAAGGCGACCTTGTTGACCTCGGCGTCGCGGCGGGACGGGATGAAGGCCGCCATGCCGCCGATGGCGTGCGCGCCGCGCTTGTGGCAGGTGCGGACGAGGAGTTCGGTGTACGCGCGCATGAACGGGGCGGTCATCGTCACCGCGTTGCGGTCCGGGAGGACGAACTTGGCGCCGCCGTCACGGAAGTTCTTGACGATGGAGAAGAGGTAGTCCCAACGGCCCGCGTTCAGCCCGGAGGCGTGGTCGCGGAGCTCGTAAAGGATCTCCTCCATCTCGTACGCGGCGGTGATCGTCTCGATGAGGACGGTCGCGCGGACCGTGCCCCGCGGGATGCCGAGGCGGTCCTGTGCGAAGACGAAGATGTCGTTCCAGAGACGGGCCTCCAGGTGCGACTCCGTCTTCGGCAGGTAGAAGTACGGGCCCTTGCCGAGGTCGATGAGGCGCTGGGCGTTGTGGAAGAAGTAGAGGCCGAAGTCGACCAGCGCGCCCGGCACCGGGGTGCCGTCGAGCTGGAGGTGACGCTCGTTCAGGTGCCAGCCGCGGGGGCGGGTGACGACCGTCGCGAGCTCCTCGGCGGGCTTGAGGGCGTACGACTTGCCGGTCACGGGGTCGGTGAAGTCGATGTTCCGGGTGTACGCATCGATCAGATTGAGCTGGCCGAGGATCACGTTCTCCCAGGTGGGGGCGGACGCGTCCTCGAAGTCGGCGAGCCAGACCCTGGCGCCCGAGTTCAGGGCGTTGATGGTCATCTTGCGGTCGGTCGGACCGGTGATCTCCACCCGGCGGTCGTCGAGCGCGGCCGGGGCCGGCGCGACCTTCCAGGAGTCGTCCGCGCGGATCGCTGCCGTCTCGGGCAGGAAGTCCAGCGTGGACGTACGGGCGATCTCGGCGCGGCGCTCGGCACGGCGGGCGAGCAGTTCGTCACGGCGGGGCGTGAACTGCCGGTGCAGCTCGGCCACGAACGCGAGGGCCGCGTCGGTCAAGACCTCCTCCTGCCGGGGCAGGGGCTCGGCATCGACGATGGCCAGCGGGGACGGCGCTGGTGCGGACATGAGCTGTCACTCCTTCAGCGGGCGGTGCGGGCGGCGTCTCACAGCCGCCGGGTCGCCTGAAATGGCACGGCGTGCCAGGGCTCCGGGATACGGCCGTGGGCGCCGTTTGAGGTGCAGAGGGCTTCTGACCAGTGGATAGTAGTTTCCTCATGGTGGAAGTTCAATGGTTTGTTGATGTCGAGATTCTCCGGGTCGACAGAAGTGGGGTGATGTCGGCGCGGCGTGCCGGCCCGTTCACTCGAGGTGCTTCAGGTCCTCCGCCGTGTCGATGTCGTACGCCTGAGCCACATCGGAACACTCGACGAGCGTGATCGCATCGCGGTGCGCCCGCAGATACGCCCGAGCGCCCTGGTCACCCACCGCTCCCGCCGCGATGTCCGGCCACCGGTCCGCACCGAAGAGCACCGGGTGGCCGCGTTCCCCTTCGTACGAGGCGGCCACCAGACTCGTCCGCGAGCGGTACGCCGATCGCACCCTCGCCACCGCGTCCGCGCCGATGCCCGGCTGGTCGACCAGGAGGACGAGCGCCGCGTCCGCCCCCGTACCGGACAGAGCCCCCAGTCCCGCCCGCAGCGACGAGCCCATGCCCTCGGTCCACCCGGGGTTGACGGTCACCGTGCAGCCGGTGAGGTCGGCACGTGCCACCACCTCCTCGGCCGCGGCCCCCAGGACCACATGGACGTGGTGGCAGCCGCCCTCCCGCAGCACGCGTACCGCGTGCTCCACCAGCGGCCGGCCGCGGTGTTCGAGCAGTGCCTTGGGCTGTCCGCCGAGCCGTCGCCCGCCGCCCGCGGCGAGCAGCAGCCCGGCGACCGACGGTGCTTGTGTTGTTCGGGTCATACGGACTGGATACCTCGGACGCACCCCGTTCGCGCAAGCGGGAACCGGCGGGGAGGGCGTGATTGTCGGGCGGCGACGTCCACGGAACGTTCCGCGCATCACCCGTACGGGACCCCTGATTTCCGTCCGCGGAGTGGCGCTCGACACCTTTCATGGCGTTAACTTGCGGGCATCTCCGGACACTTGACCACGGTCCGGGAAACGGTCGGAAAACTGGCACAAGGATGTGCGAGGGGGAGTGCTTTGTTGCGAAGCGTGGGGCAGACGCGAGTGACCAGCAGTGGTGAGGACCCGAGAGTGACGGAGCTGCGTACGGCGGTCTCCCGACTCCGCCGTGAGCTCGCGGGGCACCCCGCGGAGTTCCCGGACCGGGGGATCGCCGAGGACGAGTTGGCCGCGCTGGACGAGATGGCGACCGGCGGCGCACCCGAGATTCCGCGTCTGCGCCGTTCGCTGCTGCTGATCGCGGGGGCGATCGGCTCGGTCAGCGCACTGGCCTCCGCACTCAGGGACGTACGGGTCGCCGTGGATCTCTTCGGGGAGCCGCCGCGCGGCTGACGGCGGGACGAGCGGCGGATCAGCGGCGGATCAGCCGGCGGGCCGTCGCCGCCGCCACCGCCGAGGTCCGGGAGTCGACGCCCAGCTTGGCGTAGATGTGCACCAGGTGGGACTTCACCGTCGCCTGGCTGAGAAAGAGCTTCTTGCTGATCTGCAGGTTCGACAGTCCCTCGCCGACCAGTTGCAGGACTTCCAGTTCCCGCTTGGTCAGGGCCTGCGCCGGGGTCCGCATGCGGTCCATCAGGCGATGGGCGACGGCCGGCGCGAGAGCCGACCGGCCGCCCGCGGCCGTGCGTACCGCCGCCGCAAGCTCCTCCGGCGGGGCGTCCTTCAGCAGATAGCCGGTGGCGCCGGCCTCGACCGCGGCGAGGATGTCCGCGTCCGAGTCGTACGTGGTGAGGATCAGCACTCTGGGCGCGCCCGCCTCCGCCGTGATGGCCGCGGTCGCGCGGGAGCCGTGCATGCCCGCGCCGAACTGCAGGTCCATGAGGACGACATCGAACCCACCGGTCGCGGCGAGCGCGACGGCCCGCTCGGCGGTGGCCGCCTCGGCGACCACCTGGAAGTCGGGTTCGGCGTCGAGCACGGCCCGCAGCCCCGCCCGTACCACCGGGTGGTCGTCGGCGAGCAGCAGCCTGATGGGGGTGGTCATGCGGCGTCCTGTCCTGGCCGGCCGTCGGGCAGCGGAAGCGGAAGGGTCAGGGCGACGGCCGTGCCCTGACCGGGCGCCGACTCGACGCTGAGCGTGCCGCCCAGCGAACGGGCCCGTGAACGCATCGCGGGCAGGCCGAAGCCGCCGGTGTCCGTCTCCGCGACCACCGGCCCGCTCCCGGGGGTGAACCCACGGCCGTCGTCGACGACGTCCAGCGACACCGAGGTGTCCATGAAGCTGAGAGTGATCTCCGCGCGCCGCGCCCCGGCGTGCCGCACCGTGTTGGCCAACGCGGACTGGGCGGTGCGCAGCAGCGCCACCTCGTACGGGGTCGGCAGCTCCACCGGGCTGCCGCTGACCGCGAACTGCACCATGAGGCCGGGGCCCGTCGTGCGGGACGAGAGCCGTTCCAGGGCGGCTGCGAGGGAGCCTTTCTCCAGATCGGGCGGCGACAGGGCACGGACGAAGCGGCGGGCCTCGGCGAGATTCTCCTGCGCGGCCTCCCGGGCCCGGCGGACGTGCGCGGTGGCGGGAGCGTCGGCGGACAGGGTGCGTTCGGCAGCGCGCAGCAGCAGCTGGATGCTGGACAGCCCCTGCGCCAGGGTGTCGTGGATCTCGCGGGCCAGCCGTTCACGCTCGGCGAGCGTGCCCGCCGTGCGTTCCGCCTCGGCCAGCTCCGCCCTGGTCGACATCAGCTCCTCGATGAGTTCGCGGCGCCGTTCGCTCTCCCGGAACAGCGCCTCATACCCGAGAACCGTCGCGACCGCGACCGCCGCGCCGAGCAGTGGACCGATGAAGGTGCCGGGATTGACGGCCTGGCCGTGCAGCAAGAAGCTCGCGATGGCCGCGACGGCGGTGACCACGACGGCCGGCAGGGCCCAGCGCGTCGGCAGCAGATGCAGCTGCAGGAAATAGAGCGGGAACGCCACCCACAGGGCGTCGGGCGACAGGACGAGCAGCACCAGCCACAGGGCGCACAACAGCGCCAGCCACAGGGCGGCCGCGCGGCTGTGCGGCCGTACGACCGGAGCGAGCGCGCCCGCCGCGTACCCGGCGGCCATCACACAGGTGACCACGACGACCGCGGCGGCGTGCGGCGTCCCGTCGCCGACGGCCCGTAGCGCCGCGAGAGCGAGCAGTCCCACCAGCAGCGCGTGCAGACAGAGCCGCAGCGCGGCGGTGACCGGGGGGTGGGCACGGGAATCCATGATTCCTCCAGCGTAGACGGGTGGTGCCCGGGCCCGGTCAATCGAAAGTTTGATGTCGGGCCCCACCGCCGCGCGATGTTTCCGGGCGTTCGGCGTCCGAGGCTGGAAGCATGTTCGTCGCATGGAGAGATCTCCGGTTCGCCAAGGGCCGGTTCGCGCTCATGGGCACGGTCGTGGTTCTGATCACGCTGCTCGTGGGCCTGCTGTCCGGTCTCACGGCCGGTCTGGCCAGGGAGAACACCTCGGCCGTCACGGGGCTGAACGCAGACCATCTCGCGTTCGCCGCCCCGCCCGACGGCCGGTCGGTGTCCTTCACCGATTCGATCGTCGAGGAGAGTGCCTGGCGCAGCTGGGCTCAGCGGCCCGGTGTGAGCCACGCGGAGCCGCTCGGTATCCGCACCCTCAACGCCGTCACCGTCGAGGGCGGGCGCACGGCCGCCGTCTCGGCGTTCGGCGTCGAGCCCGGCGCGGGACCGGCACCCGAGGGTGCCAGGGCCGTCGGCACGGGGAAGGTGGTGCTGTCCCGAGGGGCCGCGGACGACCTGGCTGCCGGGGCCGGGGACCGGCTGCGCCTCGGCGGCACCGAAGTCACCGTCGCCGCGGTCGCGACGGACGCCTCGTACAGCCATACACCGGTGGTGTGGACCTCGCTCCACGACTGGCAGCGCTTCGGGGCCGACGGTGCCGGCCGGACCCCGCATGCCACGGTGATCGCCCTGACCACCACCGGCGGCGCCGACCTCGCCGCGGGCGACAAGGCGGCGGGCACCAGCACGCTCTCCCTCGGGGACTCCCTCACCGCGATCGGCTCCTACCAGGCGGAGAACGGCTCGCTCCAGCTGATGCGCGGCTTCCTCTTCGCCATCTCGGCCCTGGTCATCGGCGCCTTCTTCACGGTCTGGACGATCCAGCGCAGCGGTGATGTGGCCGTCCTCAAGGCGCTGGGCGCCTCCACGCCGTATCTGCTGCGCGACGCGCTCGGACAGGCCGTGGTGATGCTCGCGATCGGTACCGCGGTGGGCACCGCGCTCGCCTCCGGCATCGGCGCGGTGGTCAGCGGCGGCGCCGTGCCGTTCGTCCTCGACGCGGCGACCGTCCTCGTGCCGGCGGCCGTCATGATCGTCCTCGGCGCCGTCGGGGCGGCGCTGTCCATCCGGCGGATCACCGCCGTCGACCCGCTCACCGCACTCGGGAGTGCCCGATGACCCTGACCCTCGCCGATGTCACCCTCACCTACCCCGACGGCGACGGCCGGCTCACCGCCCTGGACCGGGTCTCGCTGGACGTGCCCGCCGGTTCGCTCACCGCGGTCGTCGGACCGTCCGGCTCCGGCAAGTCCAGCCTTCTCGCGGTGGCGGCGACCCTGGTCACGCCGGACACGGGGCGGGTCGTCGTAGCCGGTACGGACACCGCGGCCCTCGGCCGTGCGGAAAAGGCGGCGCTGCGCCGCGAGAGCGTCGGCATCGTCTTCCAGCAGCCCAATCTGCTGCCGTCCCTCACCGCGGCCGAACAGCTCCAGGTGATGACCCATCTGTCGGGCGGGGCCGTGCGCGGCGCCCGCGGCCGGGCGCTGGAACTGCTGGACGCGGTCGGCCTCGCGGACAAGGCCGACCGCAGGCCCCATCAGCTCTCGGGCGGGCAGCGCCAGCGGATCAACATCGCGCGGGCCCTGATGAACGAGCCGGCGGTGCTGCTCGTCGACGAACCGACCAGCGCGCTCGATCACGAGCGGGGGGCCGCCGTGCTCGAACTGCTGGTCACACTGACCCGGCAGCGGTCGACGGCCACGGTGATGGTCACGCACGACCGGGCCCATCTGGACCGGACGGACCGCGTCGTCACGATGGACGACGGCCGTCTGACGGTGCCCGCAGCGGCTTGAGAGACGTGGGAGGGACGGCCGGGGGGCCGCCCCTCCCACACCTCTCAGCCGGTGGTGCCGCTGCTGGCCAGCGCGTCGGACAGTTCCTTCGCGGCCTGCTGCAGAATCGGCACGATCCGCTCCGTGGCCGCCTCCGTCACCCGGCCGGCCGGCCCCGAGATCGAAATCGCGGCGGAGGTGGGGGAGTCGGGCACCGAGACCGCCAGGCAGCGCACACCGACCTCCTGCTCGTTGTCGTCCACCGCGTAACCGACCCTGCGGACCTGTTCCAGCGCTTCGAGGAAACCGTCCGGAGTGGTGATCGTCTTCTCGGTGGCGGCCGGCATGCCGGTACGGGCGAGCAGTGCCCGCACCTCCTCCGGCGGCGTGTGCGCGAGCAGCGCCTTGCCGACCCCCGTGGAGTGGGGGAGCACCCGTCGGCCCACCTCGGTGAACATGCGCATCGAGTGCTTGGACGGCACCTGTGCCACGTACACGATCTCGTCGCCGTCGAGCAGCGCCATGTTCGCGGTCTCGCCGGTCTCCTCGACCAGGCGCGCGAGATACGGGCGGGCCCAGGTGCCGAGCAGCCGCGACGCGGACTCGCCGAGCCGGATCAGACGCGGGCCGAGCGCATAGCGGCGGTTCGGCTGCTGGCGTACGTATCCGCAGATCACCAGTGTGCGCATCAGACGGTGAATGGTCGGCAGCGGAAGCCCGCTGCTCGCGGAGAGTTCGCTGAGGCCGACCTCGCCCCCGGCGTCCGCCATCCGTTCCAGCAGGTCGAATGCACGCTCAAGGGACTGCACACCACCGCTCGAAGCGGCGGGCTTGGAGTCGGATGTGCTGGCGTGGGACGGCGGCACGTCAACGGTCCTTTCGAGGCGGAAGTGCGGGTGCCCCGCCCGGCGAGGCACCCCGCAGCCTACCGGGCGGTTCCCGATCGGCGCACTGCTCAGGGTGCGGCGTCCTGGCCGGTCAGAGCCCGTTTGTCCCGGTGTCGGCGGCCCGGGGGGGCGGTTCTGCGATGCCGCACTGGTTCCATGTTACGTTCCACTCTCCGGAATCAGGCTTTTACTTTGTGGAAATCTCCAGTTGTGGGTGCGGGTGGTCCGCCGGTCGTCCCGCGAGGAGAGTGGGGTCTTGACGGGTCCGAATCCCGAGTGAAGACTCCTTCAACAGTTCGTTGAATTCGTAGTGGTCGAAAGTCCGAAATGAGGAGCACGGGTGTCCGGTGCGGACGTGAATCTGGTACTGCGCTCGACGCGCGTCGTCACCCCGGACGGGACGCGCCCCGCAGCGGTCGCCGTCGCCGACGGGAGAATCGACGCCGTCCTGCCGTACGACAGCGAGGTGCCGGCCGGTGCCCGGCTGGAGGACTTCGGCGACGACGTCCTGCTGCCCGGACTCGTCGACACCCACGTCCATGTGAACGACCCCGGCCGCACCGAGTGGGAAGGCTTCCACACCGCCACCCGCGCGGCGGCGGCAGGCGGCATCACCACCCTGCTCGACATGCCCCTCAACTCCCTTCCGCCGACCACCACCGTCGACCACCTGCGCACCAAACAGCAGGTGGCGGCCCCCAAGGCGCACATCGACACCGGATTCTGGGGCGGTGCCGTCCCGTCCAACGTCAAGGACCTGAGGCCGCTGCACGAGGCCGGGGTCTTCGGATTCAAGTGTTTCCTCTCGCCCTCCGGCGTCGATGAGTTCCCGGAGCTCGACCAGGAGCAGCTGGCCCGGTCCATGGCCGAGATAGCCGGCTTCGGCGGGCTGCTGATCGTGCACGCCGAGGACCCGCGCCATCTGGCGTCCGCCCCGCAGCGCAGCGGGCCCGCGTACGCCGACTTCCTCGCCTCCCGGCCCCGCGACGCCGAGAACACCGCGATCGAGGGACTCATCGCACACGCCCGGCGGCTGAACGCCCGGGTCCATGTGCTGCATCTGTCCTCCAGCGACGCCCTGCCGATGATCGCCGCCGCCAAGCGCGAGGGCGTACGGGTCACCGTCGAGTCCTGCCCGCACTTCCTCACCCTCACCGCCGAGGAGGTCCCGGACGGCGCGACGGAGTTCAAGTGCTGCCCGCCGATCCGGGAGGCCGCCAACCAGGACACGTTGTGGGAGGGGCTGGCCGACGGGACGATCGACTGCATCGTCTCCGACCACTCGCCGTGCACCACCGACCTCAAGACGCCGGACTTCGCCTCCGCCTGGGGCGGCATCTCCTCCCTCCAGCTGGGCCTTCCCGCCGTCTGGACCGAGGCCCGCAGGCGCGGCCACTCGCTCGACGACGTCGTCCGCTGGATGTCGGCCGCCCCCGCGCAACTGGCCGGACTGACCCGCAAGGGTGCCATCGAGGCCGGCCGGGACGCCGACTTCGCGGTCCTCGCCCCCGACGAGACCTTCACCGTCGATCCCGCGGAGCTCTTCCACCGCAACCAGGTCACCGCCTATGCGGGCAAGACCCTGCACGGCGTCGTGAAGTCGACCTGGCTGCGCGGTGTACGGATCGCGGCCGACGGCAGCGTCGCCGGACCCACCGGGCGCCTTCTCGAAAGGGAGCACTGACCATGACGGCGACAGCCCGCTTCACCGGCGACGCGAACCCGTACGGCGGCGGCGACCCGTACGCCGACTACCGCACGGCCGACTTCCCCTTCACCGCCCTCGTCGACCTCGCCGACCGGCGGCTCGGCGCGGGGGTGGTCGCCGCCAACGACGAGTTCTTCGCCGAGCGCGAGAACCTTCTGAAGCCGGAGCCCGCGGAGTTCGACCCCGAGCGCTTCGGTCACAAGGGCAAGATCATGGACGGCTGGGAGACCCGGCGCCGACGCGGTGCGGGCGCCGACCGGCCGCATCCCGCGGACGAGGACCACGACTGGGCACTGGTACGGCTCGGTGCACCCGGAGTCGTTCGCGGCATCGTCGTCGACACGGCCCACTTCCGCGGCAACTACCCGCAGGCGGTCTCCGTCGAGGCGGCCTGCGTCCCCGGCTCCCCGTCACCCGAGGACCTCCTCGCCCCCGAGGTGAGGTGGACAACGCTCGTACCGCGTACGGCCGTCGGCGGACACGCCGCCAATGGCTTCGCCGTCGCGGCCGGGCAGCGCGTCACCCACCTGCGGGTCAAACAGCACCCCGACGGCGGGATAGCCCGGCTGCGGGTCTACGGCGAGGTCACCCCCGACCCCGGCTGGCTGGCCGCCCTCGGCACCTTCGATCTGGTCGCCCTGGAGAACGGCGGCACGGTCGAGGACGCCTCCGACCGGTTCTACTCACCGGCCACCAACACCATCCAGCCCGGCACGTCCCGCAAGATGGACGACGGCTGGGAGACCCGCCGACGACGCGACCGGGGCAACGACTGGATCCGCTACCGCCTCGTCGAGCAGGCGGAGATCCGCGCCGTCGAGATCGACACCGCGTACCTGAAGGGCAACTCGGCGGGCTGGGCGAGCCTTTCCGCCCGCGACGGGGAGAGCGGCGGCTGGACCGAGGTGCTGCCCCGGACCCGGCTCCAGCCCGACACGAACCACCGCTTCGTTCTGCCCGAGGCGGTGCGGGCCACGCACGTCCGGATCGACATCTTCCCGGACGGCGGCATCTCCCGGCTGCGGCTCTTCGGCTCACCGACCGAGGAGGGGGCCGCGCGACTGGCCGCGCGCCACCGCGAGCTCGGCGGGTAGGGCCTCTCGTCCGGATCACGCCGGCCTGATCCGGACGAAAGACCCAGGGCCTCTCGTCCGGATCACCGGTCGGGCCTTCCCGAGCGCCGGACGAGCCTGAACGCGGTCCGTCCGACTTCATCCTGGTGTGCCCGTCACATCCGCGTTCGGGGCTTGTGCGACCCTGGGCGCATGATCTTCATCGCCGTCAAATTCACCGTCCACAGCGCCGAGCGCGACAACTGGCTCCCGGCCGTCGAGGACTTCACCCTCGCCACCCGGAAGGAGCCCGGCAATGTGTTCTTCGAGTGGTCGTACAGCGTCGAGAACCCGGACCAGTTCGTCCTGCTGGAGGCCTTCGCCTCCCCCGAGGCCGGCGAGGCCCATGTGAAGTCGGAGCACTTCGCGGCGGCCATGGACCGGATGGCGGAGCTCGTCGCCGTGACCCCGGAGATCATCAACGTCGAGGTGCCTGGCGAGGGTTGGTCCCGGATGGCGGAGCTCGTCCCGCGCTCGGTCTGATCCGGAAGTGGGGGGGGGGGGGGCCCCCCCGGGGGGGCCCCCCCCCCCCGCGGGGGGAGGTAAAAATCTGTTTGGCGGCCGGGGGGC
>NZ_JBIVON010000004.1:0-158089 GCF_044754145.1 Streptomyces sp. NPDC093149 | reverse complement strand
GGGGGGGGGGTTGGGGGCGGGGGGGGGGGGGGGGGGGGGGGGGGGGGGGGGGCGGGGGCGCGGGGGGGGGGGGGGGGGGGGCGGGGGGGGGGGGGGGGCGGGGGGGGCCGCCCCCCCCCCCCACGACGCGAGAGGTCCTTCAGAACTCTTCGTGCGCCTCGGGGTCCCCGCCGCATCTCCCGTGCGACCCGTCGGAGACGCGGACCGGCTCGTCCGCTGTCAGCTCGAACCCCAGGAGGCCGAACCGTTCCGACAGGGCGGGGCGGACCGCGGCGCCGGGCGGAGGCCGGTGCGGGTGAGCCCGGTTCACAGCCCTGCTGCCCTGCGCAATCGAGTGATGGCTTCGTCCACCTGGCCCCGCTCGTAGCCACGTCGGACCAGGTCGAAGCCCGGGAAATCGCTGGGCGGGCTGCCGTCGCGAAGCCGCGTGAGGTAGTCGTCGACCTGATCGCGGTCATAGCCGCGCCGGGCTATGTCGAAGCCGAACTGCTCGTGCGGCGGACGATCGTCGTGCCGACCCGGTCCGGACATGGGCCCCTCCTCCAGCAGGAATCGTTGCCCCACCCTCCCACGTCCGTACGGTCAGGCCGCGTGGCCCCCGTCCACGGTCACTTCCGTACCCGTTGGGTTCCTTGTGCTCGGGCCGTTGTTTCGACACGGACCAGGAAGGCCCTTCGGCCGTACGCGCACCGGCGGGAATCGGACGTCGAGGCGGGGCACGCGGCGCCGTCCGCCGGACCGACGGAATCCGGTCACCCGCGCGTGGCCCTCGGACGCTCCCGGAGGCGATGCGGCCGACCACTTCCACCCCGCTTCCCCGGAGGACGATCCCTCCTCGGCCGTGCGGGCGGCCGGTCGGGGCAGCGGAACTTCCGCTGGTGAGACGGGTGTTCCCACCGGAGGGAGCGGCCCGTTACGGTGAGCGCCCCGCGTGCGAGCCACCGAGGTCTCCACATGGCCCCGCCCCCTTCCCGTTGTGGAGAACCAGGAGAACCAGCCAGGTGTCCTCGATCGCCGCGCCGTCCCTCGCCCCGCCGCGCCGTGCCTGGCTCACCGATCTGCCCGTGCTGCTCGTGGCGGTCGTCTGGGGGTCCAGCTACCTCGCGGCCAAGGGCATCACCACCGCCCAGACCGTCGTCGCCGTCCTCGTACTGCGCTTCGTCGTGGTACTGCCCGTGCTGGCCGTGGCCGGCCGGCGCGGCCTGCGGGCACTGAGCGCGGCGCAGTGGCGGGGAGCGGGTCTGCTGGGCCTGGTCCTCAGCGGGATCTTCCTGGTGGAGACGTACGGAGTCGTGCACACCTCGGCCACCGACGCCGGGCTCGTCATCAGCCTCACGATGATCTTCACCCCGCTCGCCGAGGCCGCCGTGACCCGTGTCCGGCCGTCCCGGGCGTTTCTCGGCGCCGCAGGGCTCTCGGTGGCCGGTGTGGCACTGCTGACCCAGGGCGGCGGATTCACCGGCCCGTCGGCGGGCGACCTGCTGATGCTCGTGGCCGCCCTCGCCCGTACCGTGCACGTGCTGCTCATGGCCCGCATGAAATCGGTGCAGGGGGCGGACTCGCTGTCGCTGACCACGGTCCAGCTCGGCAGTGCCGTCGCCGTCTTCGCCGTGCTCGCGGCCGCGCCCGGCACCGGCCGGGCGCCGTGGACGGTGGCCGCGGGCTTCGGGGTCCGGGAGTGGGGCGGGCTGCTCTTCCTCTCCGTCTTCTGCACGCTCTTCGCCTTCTTCGTGCAGATGTGGTCGGTGCGCCGCACCTCGCCGTCCCGGGTCGGTCTGCTGCTCGGTACGGAACCGCTGTGGGCCGCCGCCGTGGGCATCGCGATCGGCGGTGAACGGCTCGGCGTCCTCGGTGCGGTGGGTGCTCTGCTGGTCCTGGTGGGCACCGGCCGGGGGCGCCGCGCGGTGAACCCCGCTACTCCTTGAGCCGGTCGGCCGCCACCATCACCGCCGCACCCGCCACGGCGAGCACGATGTTCACGAAGGTCGCGTAGGGACCGACGAAGTCCAGCCGCCGCACCAGAGTCCAAAACCGGAACCATCCCGTCCATTCGTTGACGAGTCCGGCGACCCCCTGGACGAAGACGAGGAAGCCGACCGACTCGCAGATTTTCTTCATGGCGGGAGCCTCCCGGCTCCCGTCGGCCCGCCGCGTCGGCCACCGGACTGCCGCGCCGCGCCGAAAGTCTCGCGTCCTGCGACTTTGGTGTCTCACTGTGCCGGGATCGTCGGCACCTGTGCCTGACCTGGGTAGTTTTGTCGTATGACGCGTACGGAGTACCCCTGGCTGCTGCCCTCGGCGATGGCCGACCCGGAGCTGCCCGGTGACCAGGCCGGCCGCTCACGACGCACCGTGCGGGACTGGATCGTCGACCTCACCGCCTTCCTCTGCGCCGCCGGCGTCGGCCTGCTCGCCGCGTCGGCTCTCGACGCCGACCGCACCACCCCGGACGGCGTCGTCTTCGTCGACTGCCTGATCGGAGCCGCCGCCTGCTGCTCCCTGTGGGTGCGACGGCGGTGGCCGGTCGGCCTCGCGGTGGGCCTGATCCTGGTCTCCACCGTCGAACCGGTCGCCGCGGGCGCCCTGCTCGTGGCCCTGTTCAGCGCGGCCGTGCACAGGCCGTTCCGCCCCGTGGCGGTCATCGGGGCACTCGCTCTGATCACGGCCCCCGTGCAGCCGTATCTGCGGCCCGACCCGGACACCTCGTTCACCGCGGCCACGGTCGTCGGCGTGCTGCTGTCGCTGCTGGTGCTCAGCTGGGGCATGGTCGTACGGTCCAGACGCCAGCTCGTCGTCACGCTGCGCGAGCGCGCCCGCCGGGCCGAGACCGAGGCGGAGCTCCGCGCCGAACAGGCACAGCGGCTGGCCCGCGAAGCCATCGCCCGGGAGATGCACGATGTGCTGGCCCACCGGCTGACCCTCCTCAGCGTCCACGCCGGTGCCCTCGAATTCCGCCCCGACGCGCCCCCGGCCCAGGTGGCGCGGGCCGCCGGGGTCATCCGGGACAGCGCGCACGAGGCGCTCCAGGACCTCCGCGAGATCATCGGAGTCCTGCGCAGCCCGGGGGAGAGCGACGACAACCGGCCGCAGCCCACCCTCGCCACCCTGGACTCCCTGATCGACGAGTCCCGGCTGGCCGGTATGAGGGTCACTCTCGACAGCCGCATCACCGACCCCGCCGCGGCCCCCGCCGCCACCGGCCGCACGGTCTACCGCATCGCCCAGGAGGGTCTGACCAACGCCCGTAAACACGCACCGGGCGCCGAGGTCGGTGTCACCGTCGCCGGCGGTCCTGGGGACGGGCTCACCATCGAGGTGCGCAATCCGGCGCCCACCGAACCGTTCGAGCAGGTCCCCGGCTCGGGCCAGGGGCTCATCGGCCTCACGGAACGCGCCACCCTGGCCGGGGGCCGTCTCGATCACGGGCCGGAGCCGGGCGGCGGCTTCGGCATCCGGGCCTGGCTGCCGTGGCCGGCCTGAGCGGCGCACGGTCCCGGGGTCTTCCGTTCGGATCGGGCCGGATCGGCGGGGCGCGGTGCCGGGGCACGCGAACCCGGCCCGATCCGAACGAGAGGCCCCGAGGCCGTCGCGGACCGGGGCACGTCAGGGGCCGGGGTCTGGCTACGGTTGTCGTCATGACCACCCCGACGCCCATGGATCCCGTGGCGCAGCCCGTCCGGCTGCTCATCGTCGACGACGACCCGCTCGTCCGGGCCGGGCTCACCCTCATGCTCGGCGGCGCCGACGACATCGACATCGTGGGGGAGGGGGCCGACGGCACCGAGGTCGTGGATCTCGTCGACCGGCTCCGCCCCGATGTGGTGCTGATGGACATCCGGATGCCGACCATGGACGGGCTGACGGCGACCGAGGCGCTGCGGGCCCGCCCCGACGCACCGGAGGTCATCGTCCTGACGACGTTCCACGCCGACGAACAGGTGCTGCGGGCCATCCGCGCCGGAGCCGCCGGATTTGTCCTGAAGGACACCCCTCCGGCCCGGATCGTCGACTCGGTGCGGAGGGTGGCGGCCGGTGATCCGGTGCTGTCGCCCGCGGTGACCCGCCGGCTGATGGCCCGCGCCGCCGGTACCGGCCCCGGGTCCGGCCGAGGCGGCCGGGTGGACCGCACCGACCGGGCGAGGCAGCGGATCGCGGCCCTCGCCGAACGGGAACGCGAGGTCGCGATCGCCGTCGGGCAGGGCCGTTCCAACGCCGAGATCGCCGCCACGCTCTATCTCAGCGTGGCGACCGTGAAGACCCAGGTGTCCCGGATCCTGGCCAAATTCGATTTCAACAACCGTGTCCAGATCGCGCTGTTGGTGCACGACGCGGGCCTGCTCGACGACGAAGGCGCAGACCGGGCCACATAGGCTGAAGCGGTCGATCGCCAGCGATCGAGCCGATCAGACCGGGAGGGGCGATCCCATGTCCGATGCCAGTTTCCATGTCGACTTCGATCTGCGCGGGGTCAAGGACTTCACCGCGAATCCCTATCCGCACTACGAGAAGTTGCGCGCCACGGGTCCCGTGCACACCGTCCGTACCGACGACTTCGACCGGGTCTGGCTCGTGGTGGGGTACGACGAGGGCCGCGCCGTCCTCGCCGACCAGCGCTTCGGCAAGGAGTGGCAGGGGCTGGTGGACCGGCCCGACGGGAACGATCCGATCTTCGCCAACATGCTGGAGCTCGACGCACCCCACCACACCCGGCTGCGCAAGCTCGTCACCCGGGAGTTCACCGCACGCCGGGTCGAGGCCCTGCGCCCCCGCGTCCAGCAGATCACCGACGAACTCCTCGACGCGATGGTGCCGGCCGGGCGGGCCGATCTCGTGGACGCGTTCGCCTTCCCGCTGCCGATGACCGTCATCTGCGAACTGATCGGTGTGCCGGACCTGGACCGCAACGCCTTCCGCCGGCTGTCGAACGGCGTCGTCACCCCGGCCACGCCGGAGCAGGAGCGCGAGGCCGTGGCCGCCATGGGGGCCTACCTCGGCGAACTGATCGAGGACAAGCGGTCCTCGCCCGGTGACGACCTGATGAGCGCGCTGGTCAGGGCGCGTGACGAGGAAGGGGACGGGCTGTCGCCCGACGAGCTCGTGGGCATGGCCTTCCTGCTGCTCGTCGCCGGGCACGAGACCACGGTCAACCTGATCTCCAACGGGGTACGGGCGTTGCTCGACCATCCGGACCAACTGGCCCTGCTCCGTGCGGACTTCGATCTGATCGACGGGGCCGTCGAGGAAATGCTGCGGTACGACGGACCGGTGGAGACCGCCACGTTCCGCTTCCCCCGCGAAACGGTCCGGGTCGGCCGGCGGGTCATTCCGGCGGGCGAGCCGGTCCTGGTCTCCCTGGCGGGCGCCGACCGCGACGCCGGCCGCTATCCGGAAGCGGACCGCTTCGACATCCGCCGTGACACCCAGGGGCATCTGGCCTTCGGACACGGCATCCACTTCTGCCTGGGTGCGCCGCTGGCCCGGATGGAGGGCCGGATCGCGATCCGGTCGCTGCTGGAGCGGTGCCCCGGTCTCGTACTGGACACGGACGGCGGGGAGCCGGACTGGCTCCCCGGCATGCTGATCCGTGGGGTGCGTGGGCTGCCCGTCCGCTGGTGAGGTAAAAAGCTCTGCCATGACGGGACTTGATTTGAAGATGGCACAGAAGGTGCTCGACAGTCAGCCGTTCAGCGGGCTGGTCGGGGCGAGGATCACCGCGTTCGGGGACGGTGCGGCCACCCTGGAGGTGGACATCCGTCAGGAGCTCCAGCAGCAGAACGGCTTCGTGCACGGCGGGGTCCTGGCCTACGCCGCCGACAACTCGATCACCTTCGCCGCCGGGACGACCCTCGGCCCGGCCGTGCTGACCGGCGGCTTCTCCATCCAGTACGTCCGGCCCGCCACCGGCCGCACACTCGTCGCCCGCGCCGAAGTCGTGCACACCGGCCGCCGCCAGGCCGTGGTCCGCTGCGAGCTGTTCGCCACGGGGGAAGAGGGGGCACGGACGCTCTGCGCGGTGGCCCAGGGGACCGTACTGTCCGCCACACCGTCCTGAAACGCCTCCGCCCCGCTCCCGGCCGCCGGGAGCGGGGCGCCGCGGGACTCATCCCGCGGCATGAGCGCCGGACCGGGCGGCCGCCCCGTCGGCGATCTCGGCGATCGCCACGGGGCGCCGCTCCCGCCGGGACACCTCGCACGCCTCGGCGATCAGCAGCGCGTACCACGCCTCCCGGCCGTCGCACGGATTGGGCAGCTCGCCCCGCACCACCCGTACGAACGCGTCCAGTTCCGCCTCGTACGCCGGGGCGAACCGCTCCAGGAAGCCCGGCCAGGGGCGGCGCGGCGCGGCCGGGCCCCGCGGCTCCGCCGAGGTGACCGGAGTGCGGTCGTCCAGGCCGACCGTGAGCTGGCCGAGCTCGCCCGCCAGCTCCATCCGCACGTCGTAACCGGCGCCGTTGCAGCGAGTGGCCGTCGCCGTGGCCAGGGTGCCGTCGTCGAGAGTCAGCAGGGCCGCCGCCGTGTCGACGTCACCCGCCGCCCGGAACATCCCGGGTCCGGCATCCGAGCCGGTGGCGTACACCTCGGTCACCTCACGGCCCGTCACCCACCGCAGCATGTCGAAGTCATGGACCAGGCAGTCCCGGTACAGCCCTCCGGAGAGCGGCAGATACGCGGCGGGCGGCGGTGCGGGGTCCATGGTCATGGCCCGTACGGTGTGCAGCCTGCCCAGCGCCCCGGCCCGCACCGCGGTGCGGGCCGCCTCGTACCCGGCGTCGAATCTGCGCATGAAGCCCAGTTGCAGGACGCTGCCCGCCCGGTCGACCTCGCACAGCGCGCCCAGCGTCCCCGGCAGGTCCAGCGCGATCGGCTTCTCGCAGAACACGGGCAGCCCCGCGCGCGCGGCCTGCCCGATCAGATCCGCGTGCGTCGAGGTGGCCGAGGCGATCACCACGGCGTCCACGCCCGCGCCGAACACCTCGGCGGCGCTGTCCGCGGCCCGCGCACCGAGGCGGTCCGCGACCTCGGCCGCCCGTGCCCCGTCGGTGTCCGTCACCACCAGGGCGTCGACCGCGGGATGGCGGGCCAGCACGCCCGCGTGGAAGGAGCCGATCCGGCCGGTGCCGATGAGTCCGATGCGCATGGACCCAACGTGCCGCCCACCGACTGCGCTGTCAACCATATGTCCTGACAAGGCGAGGTTTGTTCGATCTTCATGCTGTCCGGACAACAGGACGACCGGACTACCGGAGGTTCTGACGTGAGGGATACCCTCCACGCGTGCCCAAACCCACCACCGACCCCGCCGCACTCGAACTCGGTGTGGACCGCACCAGCCCGGTTCCGCTGTACTATCAGCTGGCCCAGCAGCTGGAGGCGGCCGTCGAGCAGGGCCGGCTGGCCCCCGGCAGCCTCCTCGGCAACGAGATCGAGCTCGCGGCCCGGCTCGGGCTGTCCCGCCCCACCGTCCGCCAGGCCATCCAGTCACTGGTCGACAAGGGACTGATGGTCCGCCGCCGAGGCGTCGGCACCCAGGTCGTGCACAGCCGGGTCCGGCGCCCCCTCGAACTGAGCAGCCTGTACGACGACCTGGAGGCGGCGGGCGGACACCCCACCACCCGTGTCCTGCGCAACACCGTCGAGCCCGCCGACGCCGCAGTCGCCGACGCGCTCGGAATCACCGAGGGCACCGACGTGCACCTCGTCGAGCGACTGCGGTACGCGCACGACGAGCCGCTGGCACTCCTGCGCAACCACCTGCCTCTCGGGATCGTCGGCCTGGAGACCGAACGGCTGGAGACCACCGGCCTCTACCGGATGATGCGCGGCGCCGGCATCACCCTGCACAGCGCCCGCCAGGCCGTCGGCGCCCGGCTCGCCACCGCCCAGGAAGCGGCCGCACTCGCCGAGACCGAGGGTGCCGCGCTGCTGACGATGGAACGCACCACCTTCGACGACACGGGGCGCGCGGTCGAGTTCGGTTCCCACATCTACCGGGCCTCGCGCTATTCCTTCGACTTCCAGTTGCTCGTACGGTGACGGGGGTCACCCGGGCCCGCGACGGATGCGGACCCGGGAGGAGGGACGTGGCTACCGGGGGATCGTGTGCGACGGCGTGAAGGAGACGGCGGCCGGGGGCGGCGTCGAGTTCTCCCACGCGGGGAACGAGGCAGGCGGGGAACGGGCCCGGCCCGTCCGGACCGCCCTGAACCGGAACGTCGACCTCCGCCCTGCCGGGCGGCGCCGTCGGCGGCTCGGGGATACTTGGCCGGCAGAGCAGGGTGTGAACCGTCCCCGGTCCACCAGGCAGCACAACGAGCAGCACAAGAAGGGCATGGCGTCGTGGCAAGGGTTCGGACAGGGGTACGTGCGATGGGCGCCGTGCTTGCGGCGGTGCTCGGGGTTTCCCTCGTGGGATGCAGCAGCACCGGTGGCAAGCGTGCGGAGGAGCGCGCGGCGCGGGCTGCCGCCGAGGGCCGGTCCGCGGTGAACACCCCCCGCTGGACCTTCGCCATGGTCACCCACTCGGGCGACGGCGACACGTTCTGGGACATCGTCCAGCGGGGCGCCGAGCAGGCGGCCGTCAAGGACAACATCAAGTTCCTGTACTCGCACAACGACGAGGCGCAGCAGCAGGCCCAGCTCGTCCAGGCGGCCATCGACCAGAAGGTCGACGGGCTGATCGTCACGCTCGCCAAGCCCGACGCGATGAAGGACGTCGTCGCCAAGGCCACCAAGGCCGGTATCCCGGTGATCACGGTGAACTCGGGCTCCGCGGAGTCCAAGCAGTTCGGTGCGCTCAGCCATATCGGCCAGGACGAGTCCATCGCGGGCGAGGCGGTCGGCGACGAGCTCAACGCACGGGGCCGCAAGAAGGCCCTGTGCATCCTGCACGAGCAGGGCAACGTCGGCCACGAGCAGCGCTGCGCCGGGGCGAAGAAGACCTTCGACGGGCAGATGCAGAACCTGTACGTCGAAGGCACCAACATGCCCGACGTCCAGGCGTCCATCGAGGCCAAGCTCCAGGCCGACAAGAACATCGACGCGGTCGTCACACTCGGCGCGCCGTTCGCGGACGCCGCCGTCAAGGCGAAGAAGACCGCCGGCAGCAAGGCCGAGATCGACACCTTCGACCTGAACGCCAAGGTCGCCACGGCCCTCCAGGACAAGACCCTCGGCTTCGCGGTCGACCAGCAGCCCTACCTCCAGGGGTACGAGGCCGTGGACCTGCTCTGGCTCCACCGCTACAACGGCAATGTGCTCGGCGGCGGCCGTCCGGTTCTCACCGGCCCGCAGATCATCACCTCGAAGGACGCCGCCGAACTCGCCGAGTACACGAAGCGGGGCACCCGATGAGCACGGTGACCGGTCCACCCGCCCCGGCCGTGGCCGACGAGCGGCTGCTGCGCACCTCACCGCTGCGCAAGCTGCTCGGCCGCCCCGAGCTCGGCTCGGTGGTCGGCGCCGCGGCCGTCTTCATCTTCTTCTCGATCGTCGCCGAAAGCTTTCTGCGCGCCTCCAGCCTCGGCACGGTGCTCTACGCGGCCTCCACCATCGGGATCATGGCCGCGCCGGTGGCGCTGCTGATGATCGGCGGCGAGTTCGACCTCTCCGCCGGGGTGCTGGTCACCAGCTCCGCGCTGATCTCGTCGATGTTCAGTTACCAGATGACGGCCAACGTCTGGGTCGGCGTCTTCGTGTCGCTGCTGGTCACACTGGCCATCGGGGCCTTCAACGGCTTCATGCTCACCCGGACCCGACTGCCGAGCTTCATCATCACGCTCGGTACGTTCCTGATGCTGACCGGCCTCAATCTGGGCTTCACCAAGCTGATCAGCGGGACCGTGTCGACCAAGACCATCGGTGACATGGAGGGCTTCGACTCGGCCCGTCGGGTCTTCGCCTCGCAGTGGACCATCGGCGGCGTCGAGTTCAAGGTCACCATCCTGTGGTGGGCCGTGCTCGTCGCGATCGCCACCTGGATCCTGCTCCGCACCCGCTTCGGCAACTGGATCTTCGCGGTCGGCGGCGAGGCCGACGCGGCCCGCGCGGTCGGCGTCCCGGTGATCCGTACCAAGATCGGGCTCTACCTCGGGGTCGCCTTCGCCGCCTGGGTCTCGGGGCAGCATCTGCTGTTCTCGTACGACGTGGTGCAGTCCGGCGAGGGCGTCGGCAACGAACTGATCTACATCATCGCGGCCGTCATCGGCGGCTGTCTGATCACCGGTGGCTACGGCTCCGCGATCGGCTCCGCGGTCGGTGCCTTCATCTTCGGCATGACCAGCAAGGGCATCGTGTACGCGGAGTGGAACCCGGACTGGTTCAAGTTCTTCCTCGGAGCCATGCTGCTCCTGGCCACCCTGCTCAACGCATGGGTACGCAAGCGCGCGGAGGCGACGAAATGACGGCCCCCCAGGCACCGGCCGGCCGGCCGGCCGACCAGGAGACGCCCCACCGGGCGCTCGTCGAGCTGGACCGCGTCAGCAAGTTCTACGGCAACATCAAGGCACTCCAGGACGTCTCGCTGGAGGTCCACGCGGGGGAGATCTCCTGCGTCCTCGGCGACAACGGAGCCGGCAAGTCCACACTGATCAAGATCATCGCGGGGCTGCACCGGCACGATGCCGGCACCTTTCTCGTCGACGGCGAGGAGACCACCCTCGTCAACCCGCGCGACGCCCTCGACCGCGGCATCGCCACGGTCTACCAGGACCTGGCCGTCGTCCCCCTGATGCCGGTCTGGCGCAACTTCTTCCTCGGCTCCGAGCCGACCACCGGCGCGGGCCCGTTCAAACGGCTCGACGTGCGGCTGATGCGCGAGACGACCCGTTCCGAGCTGCTGCGCATGGGGATCGACCTGCGCGACGTCGACCAGCCGATCGGCACGCTCTCCGGCGGCGAGCGCCAGTGCGTCGCCATCGCGCGGGCCGTCTACTTCGGGGCCAAGGTCCTCGTACTGGACGAGCCCACCGCCGCGCTCGGCGTCAAGCAGTCCGGGGTCGTCCTCAAGTACGTCGCGGCCGCCCGCGACGCGGGTCTCGGGGTGGTCCTCATCACGCACAACCCGCACCACGCGTTTCTCGTCGGCGACCGTTTCGTCCTCCTCAAGCGGGGCGCCATGTCCGGCAGCCACACCAGGGCGAACATCACCCTGGACGAGCTGACCCGCCAAATGGCGGGCGGCAGTGAGCTGGAGGAGCTCAGCCACGAACTGGAACGGGCCCCGGGGCCGACCCGTCTCGGCTCTCCCCCCGGCACCGACGGCCCGCGGTAGCCCGGACCGATACCCGCGCTCCCCCCACAGGTCCGCCCGCCGCGGCGCCCCAGCAGTGGCAGAATCGAGCTCGACGGGCGCCGTCCGCCGCCGGGAGCACCGCCTCCGGCCCCCCAGACCCCGCAGGGACGATGAGCACGTACCGCGACTTCACACACCGCGGCTCCGCCCGCGCCACCGTCCTGCGGACCGTGGGCACCCGGGAGCGACGCTCGCACCTCACGGCGCCACGGGTACCCACCGTCGGCATCGACATCGGGGGCACGAAGGTGATGGCTGGCGTCGTCGACGCCGACGGCAACATCCTGGAGCAGCTGCGCACCGAGACGCCGGACAAGTCCAAGAGCCCCAAGGTCGTCGAGGACACCATCGTCGAACTGGTACTGGACCTCTCCGACCGGCACGATGTGCACGCCGTCGGCATCGGGGCGGCGGGCTGGGTCGACGCGGACCGCTCGAAGGTGCTCTTCGCCCCGCACCTCGCCTGGCGCGACGAACCGCTGCGCGACGCCCTCGCCTCCCGCCTCGTCGTCCCCGTCATGGTCGACAACGACGCCAACACCGCCGCCTGGGCGGAGTGGCGCTTCGGAGCGGGCCGCGGCGAGGACCACCTCGTCATGATCACGCTCGGTACTGGCATCGGCGGCGCGATCCTGGAGGACGGTCAGGTCAAGCGCGGCAAGTACGGCGTCGCCGGTGAGTTCGGTCACATGCAGGTGGTTCCCGGAGGACATCGCTGCCCGTGCGGGAACCGCGGCTGCTGGGAGCAGTACAGCTCCGGCAACGCGCTCGTCCGCGAGGCCAAGGAACTGGCCGCGGCCGACTCCCCGGTGGCCCATGGCATCATCGAGCGGGTGAAGGGGAACATTCCCGACATCACCGGGCCGCTCATCACCGAGCTGGCCCGCGAGGGCGACGCGATGTGCGTCGAGCTCCTCCAGGACATCGGCCAGTGGCTCGGCGTCGGCATCGCCAACCTCGCCGCCGCGCTCGACCCCTCCTGCTTCGTCATCGGCGGCGGCGTCAGCGCGGCCGACGACCTGCTGATCGGCCCCGCCAGGGACGCCTTCAAACGCCACCTCACCGGCCGCGGCTACCGCCCCGAGGCCCGGATCGCGAAGGCACAGCTGGGCCCGGAGGCGGGTATGGTCGGCGCCGCCGACCTGGCCCGGCTGGTGGCCCGCAGATTCCGCCGTGCCAACCGTCGCCGCGTCGAGCGGTACGAGCGGTACGCCCAGATCTACGACCAGGCGGCCAGCACCATCCGGAACACGCGCAACACTCGTACCTCCTAGGGATCCCCAGAGACATGACCGCAGCCGAGCACCCCGTCCTGCCACGCCAGTCCTCGCCGCCCGACGACGACAAGCGGCCGCAGGACCGGCGCCGGATGATCCGCCGCCGTCTGATCACGGCGACCATCATCGTGCTGCTCATCGGCATCCCGGCCGGCTATCTGCTGATCTCCGCCGGACAGAGCCGCCGCTCCGGCCAGAACAAGGAGGCCGAGGCCTCCGTACAGGGAATGCGCGAGGGCTGGCCGTCCCGGTTGCAGCGCCGGATCTTCGAGCTGCCGATGCCCGGCAACTCCCTGGACGTGCGGTACTACGAGACCAACAACTGGAAGGCCAGCCGGCTGTATGTGGAGTTCCGCACCACGTCCGCCGGGCTCGACCGGTTCCTGAGCCGACTGGGCAGCAGCCGCGCCGACCTGCAGGCCGGAGAGGTCGGCATCAGTGCCCGCGACCAGAAGATCCCGGGCTGGAGCTTCGGGCCCGGCGTCGAGTGGGCGAGCACCACGCACACCAACGAGCGCCCGCGCCCCACCCAGAACATCACAGTGAACATGACCGACCCGATGAACCCTGTCGTCTATGTCGTATCCGCGGCGACCCCCTGAACGGTCCGGGCACTCCGGCGGCGCGCGTCCGACGAACGGTCACACCGCAGGAACCACGGCCGGGTTCCCGCGTTCGGTTCAAGTCCGGCCTGATCGCGACGAGAGACCTTGGGGCGTGTTTCGAAAGTAGCGTCGTCCGCCCGCAGGTCGTCCGGGGCCCGGACCACCGGGTAAGGCCGATGCGTGCTCCTGCTTCTCGCGAACGTGCCCTTCGGCGCGGCGAGCGTGAACGTGGCCGTGGCGGCGCGGCGAGCGTGCACGTGGCCGTGGCGGCGCGTGCGCGACAGATGCCGCGGGGCGCCACGGCCGGCGAGGGACCCGGCCCCGCGCTACTCGCTCAGTCCCACGACGCCCCAGCCCCGCCGGGTGGCCTCGGTCAGCACGCGCCCCCAGTCCTCCAGCAGGTCGGTGAACCCCTCGAAGTGCCCGACCCACCCACTGGCTGCGGCTGCGTGCTCGGCGAAGACCCCGCGCAGCTCGCCGAGCCGCGGGCGTACCCGCTCCCAGGTCGCGGCCAGCTCCCGCACGCTGTCGGGCGACCGTGCGAGCAGCACGCCGTAGAAGAGGGCGGGATCGTCGCTGAAGAAGCCCGCGTCCGTGCGCGACCCCTCACCGTCCGGACCGTCCCGGATCAGCCCGCTCAGCAAGGTGTCCAGTCCGGTCCGGATCTCAGGCTCGGCATGGTCGCGGAACTGTTGCCAGCGGTGCCCGGCCCAGAAGTGCGCCTTGAAGGAGCCGAGGGTGCCACGGAACTCGTAGATGTCGAAGCAGGCGCCGTGGGGTCCTCCCGGCCGCTCCCATTCGCCCTCCGCGGCGGGTTCTTCGCGGTGCCACAAGCCGGTCTCATCGGCGTACCAGGCCTCCCTCAGCCGGGCCAGCCGGTCGCGGGGAGGAACCTCGCCCAGCCATGACCAGTCGGCGATCAGCACGTTGATGTCCAGTCCCATGCGCGGAGCGTACTTCCGGTTCTTCCCGGACAACGCCCGGTTCGCGGACCGCGCCCCGGGCCCGTGAGACGGGTGAAAAAATACGACACAGGGTGTCGGGTTTTGGGTCGAGCATGGTGTCACCGGTCCGCGTCGATGACGGACGTGGACCAGGCCGTGCAGACAGACAAGGAACTCCATGGGATTCATGCCCGACACATCGACACCGGACCTCCGCGGAAAGGTCGCGCTGGTCGCGGGGGCCACACGGGGAGCCGGGCGCGGTATCGCCGTCCAGCTGGGCGCGGCGGGCGCGACGGTCTACGTCACCGGCCGCACGACGCGGGAACGGCGCTCGGAGTACGACCGGCCCGAGACGATCGAGGAGACCGCGGAGCTCGTCACCGCCGCGGGCGGAACCGGCATCGCGGTGCCGACCGACCACTTGGTGCCTGAGCAGGTCCGTGCGCTGGCCGAGCGCATCGACACCGAGCAGGGGCGGCTCGACGTGCTGGTCAACGATGTCTGGGGCGGAGAGCGGCTGTTCGCGTTCGACAAGCCGGTGTGGGAACACGACCTCGACGACGGACTGCGGCTGCTCCGACTGGGCGTGGAGACCCACGCGATCACCAGCCACTTCGCGCTGCCGCTGCTGGTGCGTCGACCGGGCGGACTCGTGGTCGAGATGACCGACGGGACGTCCGCGTACAACGGAACGCACTACCGCAACTCGTACTTCTACGACCTGGTCAAGAACAGCGTGCTGCGCATGGCTTTCGTGCTGGCACACGAGCTGGAGCGGCATGGCGGGACGGCGGTCGCGCTCACCCCGGGCTGGCTGCGTTCGGAGATGATGCTCGACACGTTCGGTGTCACCGAGGACAGCTGGCGCGACGCGCTGGCCACGGTGCCGCACTTCTGCATCTCGGAGAGCCCGTCGTACGTCGGACGCGCGGTCGCGGCGCTGGCCCGCGACGCCGACGTCGCGCGCTGGAACGGCCAGTCGCTGTCCAGCGGGCAACTCGCACAGGACTACGGCTTCACCGACCTCGACGGCTCACGCCCGGACTGCTGGCGCTACCTGGTCGAGGTCGACAGCGCCGGCAAGCCGGCGGACGCGACCGGGTATCGGTGACGGACACCGCTCACGGGCCGGGGCGTGAACAGCAGGAGAGGTGGCGGTGCAGGTCACGCACCTGACCGGCACAAGCCCCCCACTGCCGACGGCGGCCCGGCGGCCCGGCGACGCGTCGACCGAGACCTGCCCGCGCTGCCCGCGCCGACCCGGCGTCCGAGTGGTGGATCAGCTCCTTCGGCCGGGGCGGTCGGTCTTCGCGGTCGCTCAGCCGGAGAGCCATCACGGCGCACCCGCACCGTCTCGACCCCGACCGCTCCTCGACGAAGCACTACTGGTGCGTTGCCGCTGCCGGCACGTGCACCGGCACTGTCGCGGAACGTCGGTCGGTCAGGGCCGCGACCGTATAGACGACGAGCCCCAGGAGGGTCATCGCGCCTGCGGAGAGGTTCACGGCTGTGAAGGTGCCGCCGTTGTTCAGGACCGTCGCGCCGAGGAGCGAGCCAAGTGTGATGCCGGCACCGAAGGCTGCGGTGTTCGCGGTGCCGACGAGGGAGGACTCGTTTCCGGCGAAGCGGAGGACGAAGGTCTGGAGCGGGGTGAGGAGTCCGAAGCCGCATGCGCCGAGGAGGAAGAGCATCGGGACCGTGACGGCACGGTATTGCGCGGTGTACGCGAAAACCGTCAGAGCGCAGGCGAGCACGATCAGCAGCGTGATGGTTGTCGCGTGCAGTGCCCGGTCGGCTGCCCTGCCGGCGAGCCAGTTGCCCACAACGAGGCCGGCCCCGTAGATCGCGAGCAGCCATACGACATCCGTGGAGGAGAAACCGGTCACGGTCGTCAGGAGGGGTTCGATGTAGGTGAACGATGCGAAGAGTCCGCCGAATCCGATCGCCGTCGCGGCCAACGCCAGCCAAAGACGTGCGTTCGTGAAGGGGCGCAGACTCTCACGCAGGTTCGCGGCGGCATGGTCGCGATCGGTGGGAACGAGCACGGCGATCCCGGCCAGACTCGCGGCGCTCACCGCGGTGACGACGAGGAACGAGCCACGCCATCCCCAGACCTGTCCGGTGAGTGTGCCGGCGGGCATGCCGAGTACGTTCGCCAGGCTCAGGCCGGTGAAGACCAGCGCGATGGCACCGGCCTGCTTCCGGCGGGGCACCAGCCGGGACGCGGCAACCGAGGCCACGCCGAAGAATGCGGTGTGCGACCAGGCGGTGACGAAGCGGCTCACGAGCAGGAATGTGAAGGTGGGGCTGAGCGCTGCGACGAGGTTGCCGAGCGTGAAGAACACCATCAGGATCACGAGCACCCGCTTGGTCGGAAGCCGCAGGGTCGCCAGGGCCAGCAAAGGCCCGCACATCTGCCCGATTGCGTAGGCCGTGGTCACCAGGCCGGCATCCGCGACGGAGATGTCAAAGTCGGCGGCGAGCGAGGAAAGCAGTCCGTTGGTGAGGAATTCGGTGGTTCCGATCGCGAAAGCGCTGAGCGCCAGCGCCACAAGAGCAAGAGGCATCGAGCAGATCGCTCCTTGAGTCACAGGTCACAGTGAACGATCTCCAGCGTCGATCCCCCCTTCGTCGCCAACAAGCCATGTCTTTTTCGTAGGATCCGCATTCCTACCACTCACAGGGTCACCTTCACGTCCGATGCCGACGCACACGGTCGATATTCTGAGTGGCATGAAATTGCGCACCGAACTCGGGGAATTCCTCCGCAGCAGGCGTGCACGCATCACTCCGGACCGGCACGGCCTACCTGCCGGACGGGCCAGACGCGTCCCAGGGCTGCGCCGGGAAGAGATCGCCCGGCTCGCCGGGATCAGCCCTGCCTACTACACCCGGCTCGAACAGGGAGTCAGCGTCAACGCCTCCGACCAGGTCCTCGGTGCGGTTGCCCGAGTTCTGCTCCTTGACGCGACCGAGACTGCGCATTTGTTCGACCTGGCTCGCCCCGCCCCGGCAGCCAAACGTCGCCGACCCCCCGTCGAACGCGCTCCGAAACCGGTCCTCGACCTCTTGAACTCGATGCCGCAGGTCCCGGCCGTCCTCCTGGGCCGCCGCAACGACGTGCTCGGCTGGAACCAGCTCGCGCACCGACTGCTCGCCGGCCACCTCGACTTCGACGCACCGGCCGACCCTGCTACCCGACCGTCTGCCACCCGGATGCTGTTCCTCGACGCCCACGTACGCGCCATGGAAGCCGACTGGGAGCATTACGCCCGCACCCATGTCGCGTACCTCCGCATGCTGAGCGGCAGACGCCCCGACGACCGGGCCTTGGCCGAACTCATCGGCGAACTCACCATCCACAGCGCCGAGTTCGCCACCATGTGGGCAAGCGGTAACGTCCGCGAATGCACCTACGGCGACCGCACCCTGCACCACCCCGAAGTCGGCACCCTGACAGTCACCTACCACGCGATGAACCAACCGGCCATGCCCGACTACCGGATCGAGTTCTACACCGCCGAACCCGGAAGCCCATCCTCTGACGCACTGGGACTCCTCGCCCAGCACACCGCCTCCGTAGCTCCGGCATCGAGTGTTTCGTCCGGCATGCCGACGGCGTGGGATCGCTGTCCGGCGTGAGGATCCCGGCCGTCGTCCGGCCGGACCGGGCGGAACAGCTGGGACGCCAGAGCCACGACGGCGGGATCGAAGCCCAGAGCCAGGACCGCGTCCCGCTCCACCCACGATCCATGGCACGCCAAAGACCGCAAGGTCACTGCTCAATTGTCGCCGGTGAAGTTCTTCTGCCCCTTGAACGCGGTGAACTTCCGGACCCGTGAGGCAGGACCGAAGGGCTCAACCTTCTCAGCGGGCCGGCAGAGCGAGACGCTGGGCACCGTCGACGCCGACAGATCCCACCTGGACGTCCGATGTGTACCCCCAGGCGGGTACCGCCTCCACAGGCTCGCCCCCTCAGGGCGGGACCGCATGAGCGCACCGAGCATCGGCGCCGTTCTCAGCCCGGAGGTCCTGCCAGGGCCTTGAACGCCGGGCGCAGCAGGGCGGCGATGTGGTCGGCCGGGGCGCCACGAAGAGCGGTCAGGTTGAGGAACCGGTGGCCGATGGTGACGCCCAGCAAGGTGGTGACGAACAGTGCGGCGCGCAGCTCGGGGTCCTCGCCTGCGGGCAGGGCGGCGCTGACGCTGTCGATCTGCCGATCGAGGGCGACGCGGACGTGATCGGCTGCTGCCGGATCGGTGAGCATCGAGCGCAACATCGCCAGCGTGCCCTCGGGAAGGCCGCCGAGCTTGAGGCCGAGCGTGGCCAGCAGCTGATCGACGAGCACGTCGGTGTCAGTGGTCGCCGGTACTACGGGAAGCGCCTGCGCGGCTCGGGTGAAGAGCTCGCGCTTCGAGCCGAAGTACTGCATGACCAGAGCCGGGTCGACGCTCGCCGCAGTCGCCACGGCGCGGATGGTGGTGCGATCGAATCCCTTCTCGGCGAACAGCTCCCGGGCGCTGTCGAGGATGCGCGCCTCTGTCGCTCGGCGGCGGTCGGCGCGGGACTGGCGAGGAGTGGACACCCATTCACTCTACAGCCGTTGACCGAACTTCCGGCCGGCCCTACGGTAAGTGGGTCAACAAGCGTTGAGCGGATGGAGGCCCCTGTGCCGCATGTGGATACACCTGCTGTTCGCACCCCTCGCGAGGTGCTGAACCGCTACTACCAGGCCATGCTCGACAAGTCCCCGGACGACCTCGCCGATCTCTATGCCGTGGACGCGGTGCACGAGTTCCCGTTCACCTCGCCCGGCTTCCCTCCGCGCTACGAGGGGCGCGAGGCAGTGCGCGCGGGATACCGGGCGGCCTGGGGCGCAAGCCCCGTCCAGGTGCAGGAGGTCAGGAAGATCGCGGCCTACGAGACCGTCGATCCGGAAGTGATCATCGCCGAGCACGTCGTGGCAGGAACGCTGCCGACCGGACGCACCGACTTCACCGTCCCCGGTCTCTTGATCCTCCACATCCGCAGCGGACTGATCACGCGGGCCCGCGACTACATGGACAACTCGGCAGTCGCCAACGCCAGAGGATGAAAGCCGACCTGGCAGGGGCGGACCAACTCACCCGAGAACCAAGGCGAATCGGAGGAGAACCAAGGCGAATCGGACCAGATTCCTCGAATCGGACCGGATTCCTCGAGACGGACCGGTTCCTTGGAGACGGGACATCAACGGTCACCAGTACACGCCGGAGAACACGTACCCGGACTCTCGACGAGAGGGTTCCGGCAGTGCCGGACCTGTCGTCGCGCGAGGGACGAGACCCGCTGGGTTCGCCCCGGCGATGTGAGATTTCGTGGTACATGAGAGGGTCGGGCGGGTGAGCGTGACACCACCGAACACCCTGCAATACCGCTTTGACGGGCCAGAGGACGCACCGGTCCTGGTCCTGGGCCCCTATCTCGGCACCACATGGCACATGTGGGACCGGCAGATACCGGAGCTCACCCAGCAATGGAGAGTGCTCCGCTTCGACCTCCCCGGCCACGGCGGTGCCCCCGCCCACCCGACCTCCGCCGTCACCGAGCTCGCCGACCGACTGCTGGCCACCCTCGACGGACTCGGCGTCCAGCGCTTCGGGTACGCGGGCTGCTCCATGGGCGGCGCGATCGGCGCGGACCTCGCACTGCGTCACCCGCACCGGGTCGCCTCGCTCGCCCTGGTCGCAGCCTCGCCCCGGTTCGGCAGCGCCGACGAATTCCGCCAGCGCGGGGTGGTCGTGCGCACCAACGGTCTGGAGCCGATGGCCCGGACCGCACCGGAGCGCTGGTTCACCCCCGGGTTCGCCGCCGCCCAGCCGGCCATCGTCGAGTGGGCCGTCCAGATGGTCCGCACCACCGACCCCGGCTGCTACATCGCCGCCTGCGAAGCCCTCGCCGCCTTCGACATCCGTGCTGAACTCGGCCGCATCACCGTCCCGACCCTCGTCCTGGTCGGTGCCGAGGACCGGGTGACCGGGCCGGGAGACGCTCGCACCCTGGTCGCGGGCATACCGGACGCCAGGCTCGCCCTCGTCCCCGGCGCCTCGCACCTCGCCCCGGTCGAGCAGCCCGGAGCCGTCACCGATCTGCTCCTGACCCATTTCTCCACGGCCTGGCAGGACACCCTCGCCGCCATCCCCGTACCGCCGCACACCCCGCAGCTCTCCGCTCCCGTGCTGCCCGTCGCGGAGATCACCGCCGCCACCGCACAGCCCGAGACCCGCACCACCGGACGCACCGATCCGTACGAGTCCGGCATGAAGATGCGCCGCGAGGTGCTGGGCGACGCCCATGTGGACCGGGCCATGGCCGCCGCCGACGACTTCACCGGTGACTTCCAGGAGCTGATCACGCGCTACGCCTGGGGCGAGGTGTGGAACCGCGAGGGCCTGGACCGCCGCACCCGTAGCTGTGTCACGCTCACCGCGCTGGTCGCCTCCGGCCGTCTGGAGAGCCTGGCCGCGCATGTCAGGGCCGCACTGCGCAACGGCCTGGCCCCGGCCGAGATCAAGGAGGTGCTGATGCAAACCGCCGTGTACTGCGGCGTACCGGCCGCGAGCGCCGCCTTCTCGATCGCCCAGACAGTGATTCAGGAAGAAACGACGCCCCGTCCGTAGCAGGATGGGGCCATGAACCCCGCGCACCTGAAACTGACCAAGAAGACGCATTCCTGCATCCGCCTGGAGAAGGACGGGCAGACGCTCGTCATCGACCCGGGCGGCTTCTCGGAGCAGGACGCCGCCGTCGGCGCCGACGTGCTGCTGGTGACGCACGAGCACCCCGACCACTTCGACGAGGAGCGGTTGCGCGCCGGCATGGAGGCCAACCCGGCCGCCGAGATCTGGACCCTGCGCAGCGTCGCCGACCGGCTCGCCGCGGCCTTCCCCGGCCGTGTCCACACCGTCGGTCACGGCGACACCTTCTCCGCCGCGGGTTTCGAGGTACAGGTGCACGGCGAACTGCATGCGGTGATCCATCCGGACATCCCGCGGATCACCAACATCGGCTTCCTGGTGGACGGTTCCGTCTTCCACCCGGGCGACGCCCTCACCGTCCCCGACCGGCCGGTCGACACACTGATGCTTCCGGTGATGGCGCCCTGGAACAAGATCTCGGAGGTCATCGACTACGTACGCGAGGTCGGGCCGCGCCGCGCCATCGACATCCACGACGCACTGCTCACCGATCTGGCCCGCCCGATCTACGACACCCAGATCGGCAGCCTCGGCCGCACCGACCACGGCCGGCTGGCCCCCGGGGACTCGACCGGCCTGTGACCGGCACCGGTCCGGCGACTGTCAGTGGGAGCGGCTAGGTTTACGTACATGCGCATCGCCACCTGGAACGTCAATTCGATCACCGCCCGGCTCCCGAGGCTGCTGGCCTGGCTGGAGCGCACCGGCACGGATGTGCTGTGCATCCAGGAGACCAAGTGCACCGCCGAGCAGTTCCCTGCGGACGAGCTCCGCGAGCTCGGCTACGAATCCGCGGTCAACGCCACAGGCCGGTGGAACGGGGTCGCGCTGGTTTCCCGGGTCGGCCTGGCCGATGTCGTCAAGGGGCTGCCCGACGGCCCCGGGTACGAAGGAGTGGAGGAGCCCCGGGCGATCTCCGCGACCTGTGGCCCGGTCCGTGTCTGGTCGGTGTACGTGCCCAACGGCCGCGAGATCGAGCACCCGCACTACGCGTACAAGCTGCGCTGGTTCGAGGCCCTGCAGAAATCCGTCGCGGCGGACGCCGCCGGTTCGCAGCCCTTCGCGGTCCTGGGCGACTTCAACGTGGCCCCGACCGACGAGGACGTATGGGACCCGGCGCTGTTCGAGGGCGCGACCCATGTCACACCCGCCGAGCGGGCCGCGCTCGCCGCACTGCGCCAGGAGGGGCTGTCCGACGTCATGCCCCGCCCGCTCAAGTACGACCGTCCTTACACCTTCTGGGACTACCGGGAGCTGCGCTTCCCGAAGAACAAGGGCATGCGGATCGACCTCGTCTACGGCAACGCGCCCTTCGTCACGGCGGTCGAGGACAGCTATGTGGACCGCGAGGAGCGCAAGGGCAAGGGCGCGTCCGACCACGCCCCGGTCGTCGTGGACCTGGATCTCTGACGGCTCGCCCCGCCGGGGCTCACTCCTGCCGAGCCCCGGCGCGGACGGCCTCCAGCACCTGGCGCCTGGACGGATTCACCATGGGCCTGCCCGCCACGGTGACCGTCGGCACGGTCTCGTTCCCGTTCGCCACGGACCGGACGAAGGCCGCCGCCTCGGGGTCGCGCCAGATGTTCACCTCGCTGTACTGCAACTTCGTGAGCCGCAGTTGCAGGCGCAGCTTCATGCAGTACGGGCAGCCGGGCCTCCAGTAGACGACGATGCCGTCGCGGTCCTCGGTCACCGGAACCCCCTGTTCGCGTGTGTGCGGCAGATCCTAGTGCCGTCGGCTCCGAGCGGCGGATCCCGGCGTGCGGCGCCTTTGTCAGTGGCCGCCGATACGGTGGTCCATGTCCTTGTCCCGCTCGCTGGCTGCTTGCTGTGATCAGGACGGCCCCGCCCGTTCAGCGCCGGGCGGGGCTTCATCCATCGGCGGTCACACTGCGGGAACGCCGTCCCGACCGCGGTCGACGGCCCGGCGCGTGCCCAGTGATGCCCAGGCGGTTCCCAGCGCCAGGACCATAAGCAGCGCGCTCACCCACAGCGGCGACCGGAAGCCGAGTCCCGCATCGATCGCGAGGCCGCCGAACCAGGGGCCGAGCGCGCCGCCCACGTTGAACGCGGCCGTGGCGAACGAGCCGGACAGGGTCGGTGCGTCGGCTGCCAACCGGAACACCCATGAGATCAGAGCCGTCCCGGTGCCGAACGCGAGCATCCCCTGGACGAAGACGAGCGAGATCGTCGCGAACGGGCTCCCCGCACTCAGCGCGAACGCGGTCCAGCCGACGGCGAGCGAGACGAGGCCGGCCGTGGTGAGGGCGAGAGGCCGTGCGTCGACGAGCCGGCCCGCGGCGGTCACCCCGACGAACGAGCCCAGGCCGAACAGCGCGAGGAGGGCGGGCACCCAGGCGTCACCGAGCCCGGTGACATGGGTGGCGAGCGGTTCGAAGTAGGAGAACGCGCAGAACGTCGCCCCTTGGACGAGGGCGCTCGTCAGGAGGGTGAGCAGCAGCCGTGGCCGGGACAGGGTTCGCAGCTCGACGCCCGCGCGCGCGGGGGCGGCCTTCGGCCGTCCCCCCGGAATCGTCCTGGCGATCACGACGACGGCCGGTACGGAGACGAGGGCCACGGCCCAGAACGCCGACCGCCACCCCCAGTGCCCGCCCAGCGCCGCACCGGCGGGCACTCCGGCCACACACGCGATGGTGACGCCCCCGACCACCACGGACGTGGCGCGCGCTCGGGCCTCCGGGCCGACCATGGAAACCGCGGTCACCAGCGCCACGGCCCAGAATCCGGCGTTCGCCAGCGCCCCGACCACCCGGGTCGCGAGGAGCACCCCGTAGCCGAGGGTGAGCGCGCCGACGACATGGACGGCACTGAAGACACAGAGGAAGAACAGCAGCGCGCGGCGGCGCGGCCAGTTGCGGCTGAAGAGCGCCATCACCGGCGCCCCGACGATCATCCCGACCGCGAAGGCCGAGGTCAGCAGCCCCGCTGCCGGAATGGACACGTGGAGGTCGGCGGCGATGTCCGAGACGAGACCGGACAACATGAACTCGGATGTGCCCTGGGCGAAGACGGCGAGCCCGAGCGCGTACACAGCGAATGGCATGAGGAACCCCGTGGACGGCTGATGGATGGACCAGACAGGGGGTGTGGGCCGCGCCCGAACATGATGACGAGCGGCAACGCGGAAGAACGCCCATGGTCGTCATGGACGGAACCCGGCGACGCGGCAGGCGCCGGAGCCGGAGAATCCGCGCACGGATGCGTCACGTGCGCGTACGGGAAGACGCAGCCCACACTGCGGTGGTCGGGCGGCGGCAGCCGGGCGGGAACGACCTCGCGACCGGTACTCGACCGTGCGGGATCGGTTCGCCGACGACTTCGGCCACCGGCGGACCGGTGGCTAGTGTCTGTCGGACTCGGGGCTGGACATGATCGCGAAACTATCAGCTCGGATCTTCCGGCTCCACCTGTTTTCCGATGAAGCCCGCGGTGACGGCGACCTTGTGCCGGGCCCGGACCCGCCGCGTGGGCGGCTGCGAGGGGCGCGCGACCGTATGCCTCTCCGAGTGGTCGCGGACGGCGCGCACTGCTCGACAGGTGGAGCGGCGGCGGGAGTCCCCGATGGCCGGCCCGCCCGGCAGCCGCGCCTGAGGGGTGCAGTCTCCAGCCGTCGTCGAGCGATCCGGATGCTCTGATGTGCCGCCGTAGTGGCACCGCCACTCCTGCGTCGGACCACTCCCACAGCCTCCTCGGCCTCGGCGCTCTGGTGGCAACCTCGGTGTACAGGAGACTTGTTGGCTGACATTCCGCCGCGGCAGGTACAGCGGCACATCGACGACGGCGCCGCCGACACGGAGACGCTCCTCGACCTCGGAATCGTCGAGGAGCAGCCGGGACCGCGGTACGTCAGGCTGTTCCTCGTGCCTGACATTCCTCTTCGGCGGGGCTTTCGTCACGCCGCCTCGTACCGGTGCGCCCGCCTGCCGCGCCACTCGATCCAGTGCGGATCGTCGAGGAGATCCCAGGCGTCTTCGAGTCCGGCCCGTCTCAGGAACTCGACGAGGTCGCGGTCGTCGTGGGCGAGCCCGGCGATCTCCCCGTTGATCGTGACTCTCCGCCCGCCGGTGCGGGACAGGCCGTGGACGACTATCGGGGCGCTCATGTCTTCAGCGTGCACCCCTCGCCCGCTCACAGCACCCCGAGCTCCGTCACGGATTCCGTCCGCGAGCAGGGCGAGTGCCTTGTCCCGGTCGATGGCGCGGCGGTTCCGTGACATTCGGCGAAGCTTCGATGTCACGGAACACCGTCCCCTGTCACGCGGGCCTCGGCCCCGCTGCGTGCTCCGTCGGTGGGACCGCCTGGCCTGCTTGGGAGCAACGTCACTCAGGGCACAGCGTCCCCCGCAGTGCGGCATTCAACTGCTTGCCTTGTGCGTCCGTGAGCGGCCGGGCGTCGTTCCCGAATCGCTGCGCCGCAAGCCGATCCACCTTGTCGCCTCCGCCCGCGAGTGAGGAGCACTGGTTGCGGCCGGCGTCGATGGCCTTCTCCTCGTCCTCGACGATCCGCGGGTCCACGGCCCGAATCGCGCGAAGATATACCTCTCGGTCGGCACCGATCGGCGCGTCCGGGATGCCTGCGGCCTTCTCCGCAGTGCTGCCCCTGCCGGTGTCGGCTGAGGCGCTGCTGCCCGGTTCTGCCTTGTTCACATACCTCTGCTCAGTCGAACAGGCGGCAAGGGACAGCAGGGCGGCGGTGGCGATCAGGACAGCGGCGGGTCTCACGACGGCACTCCGAATGTAGGCGTGCAAGGTCTGACACGTGGGGCACGCGAATGGTTGCGCAGGCGCCGCACGGTGCCCGGGCCCGGTCGTCATACCGGCCCAGTACCGTGGACTCGTCCCGTTCGCGCCCATGGCCGGGCGCGGCTACGAGACCGCCCCTCACCCGGAACAGCGCCCGGGGGAGGGGGACGCGCGTCAGTCGTCGCCTTCCGGTTCCGGATGCAGCACGGCCTTCTTCACCGCCATCTCCAGCTCGAACCGGGACACCCCGGTCGCCTCGGCGTGCGCGGTCACCGCGGCCTGGAACTTCGCCGCCGCCTCACGCCACGGCTCCCACGCCTCCTTCGTGCAGGGCTCGGCGAGGGCCTTGCGCTGCTCTTCGGCGGCGGCACGTTCCAGAGTGATCAGTTCTTCAGGCACATCGATCGCCACGGCCGGATCGTAAACGGCAGCACTGCCGATCGAACGGAGCCGCGCAGGTCAGGCGGCTGTGACGACATCCGCCCGGACTGCGGCTTCCCACTCCACCAGCAGCCGCTGATACTCCGCCTCGCCCTTTGGTGACAGCGGGCCGGCAGCCCACAGTGCGCGGATGTCCGCGTTCACCGCGGCGGGCGAGCGCACAGGCGTGGCAGGCGAAGGCGTGATCGACATGGGAACAGGCTACGGGGATGCACTGACAATGAGCCTTTCCAGCCTCACGCCTCAGCGTGGGGTTGGAAAAGGCTCAATGGCCCCGACCGTGTCCGAGGCCGGGTGCCACGGGAAGCCCTCGGGGCGCCGCTCGCCCGGCTGGTTCGGTACGAAGCCGCACGGCCCGTACGGCACCGTCACCCCGGCGCCGCGGAGCGTCTCCACCGATCGGTCGAATCGGGTCGCAGTCCACACCCCCCGAGGTGCAGCGACCCGGGGCCGGTTTTGTGTCATGGTGGGCTGATGTTCGCACTTCGCCAAGTTGACGCGATGGGAGCCCGGTGGGAGTCGAGTGGGAGATGATCATGGTGAACGTGAGCGAACCGACGCTGACCGGGGCCGGCTGCTCGATCTCGCCTGTGTGTGATGCCGCCCAGGCCGGGCCCGTGTTCAGCGGCGACGCACCAAGGGGGAATCGATCATGAACATCCCTTTCTTGGACGACTGGCGTAAGCGTCACGAAGGTACGCGAGGGGCGGGGCTCGCCGCCGCCGTCGCGGCCGATCCGGAGGGCGTGGCCGAGCTTCTCGCCGAGTGCGAGCTGCTGCGTGTCCGGGCGGGACAGCGGGGGCTCGAACTCGACGACAGTCCGGCCTCGTTGGCGGCGCTCGACCAGCTGCCGCCGCGCTGGCGCGACGATCCCGAGGAACTGCCCTGGCTGGGCAACGACGCGGGGCTCTACCTCGGCACCGTCCTGGTGCGCAACGTCCCCGGTGCGGTCTGGAGCATCTGGCCGAGCGGGCAGCCTGTCGTGCGGCTCGCCTCGGGGCGGGAGATCGATGTGGTCGAGGCCGGGCTGGACTGGGCGATGGCAGGCAGCCCCGAACTCTCGCAGGTCTATTCGGAGTCGGCCGAGGGGTAGCGCTTTCATCAAAACCGGATAAGAAGCCTTATGCCCCATTTTTGCGTGTCGGAAGTGAAGTCCCCTTTTCGCGCTGGATAGTTTGCGCTGACCTCGACATAGCGACAAGTGGGTGGGGCAGCGTATGGCCGTCGATCCGTTGATCGAGCTGCGGGACGTCAACAAGTTCTACGGACAGTTGCACGTACTGCGCGACATCAATCTCACCGTCGGGCGCGGGGAGGTGGTGGTGGTCATCGGCCCCTCCGGATCCGGTAAATCGACGCTGTGCCGGACCATCAACCGGCTGGAGTCCATCGAGTCGGGCCGGATCGTGATCGACGGCAGACCGCTTCCGGAGGAGGGCAAGGGGCTGGCCCGGCTCCGTGCCGAAGTCGGTATGGTCTTCCAGTCGTTCAACCTGTTCGCGCACAAGACCGTGCTGGCCAATGTCTCGCTCGCCCAGCTCAAGGTCCGCAAGCGGAAGAAGGACGCGGCCGACCGGCGCTCCCGGGAGCTGCTGGAACGGGTCGGACTCGCCGCACACGCCGACAAGTTCCCCGCCCAGCTCTCCGGCGGCCAGCAGCAGCGCGTGGCCATCGCCCGCGCCCTCGCCATGGACCCCAAGGCACTGCTCTTCGACGAGCCCACCTCGGCACTCGACCCGGAGATGATCAACGAGGTGCTGGAGGTCATGCAGCAGCTCGCCCGGGACGGCATGACCATGGTCGTCGTCACCCACGAGATGGGCTTCGCCCGCTCCGCCGCCAACCGTGTGGTCTTCATGGCCGACGGCCGGATCGTCGAGGACCGCACTCCCGAGGCGTTCTTCACCGCTCCGGAGAGCGACCGCGCCAAGGACTTCCTGTCCAAGATCCTCAAGCACTGACGGGGGCTCCTGTTGCGTACGAGAAAGGTCCTGGCCGTCTGCGCCGGTCTCCTGCTGGCCGTGCTCGCCGCCGCCTGCGGCAAGGAGGGCAGCCCGCCGGTGAAGGGCCCGAAAGCCGATCAGTTGCCCGTGTACCAGGTCGACACGGGCTTCCGGCTGCCCGCATCACCGACCTGGACGAAGGCGAAGAAGCGGGGATACCTCCGGGTCGGGGCCAAGGAGGACCAGCCCTACCTCGGCGAGAAGGACCCGGCCACCGGCGTCTACTCAGGCTTCGACATCGAGATCGCCAAGATGATGGCGGCCTCGCTCGGCTTCGAGCCGAAGACGATCCGTTTCAGGACCATCGCCTCCGCCAACCGCGAGACGGCGCTGCAGAACGGTCAGATCGACTACTACGTCGGCACCTACACCATCAACGACATGCGCAAGAAACTCGTCGGCTTCGCGGGTCCCTACTTCATGGCCGGACAGTCGCTGCTCGTACGCACCGACGAGCACGACATCCACGGCCCGCAGGACCTGGCCGGCAGGACCGTCTGCTCGGCGGCCGGATCGACCCCGTACCAGCGCATCGCCGCCGACTACCCGAGGGCGATCCTGGTCGCCTACGACACGTACTCGATCTGCGTCGACAACCTGCTGACCTACCAGGTCGACGCCGTCACCACCGATGACGCGATCCTGCTGGGTTTCGCTGCCAAGGCGCCCAAGGAGCTGAAGGTGGTGGGCAAGCCCTTCTCCCAGGAGCCGTACGGCATCGGCGTCCCGCGCAGCGACAACGCGTTGCGGTTCGCCCTGGACGACGCCCTGGAGGCGAACCAGAAGAACGGCAACTGGAAGAAGGCGTTCGAGGCCACACTCGGTCTGTCCGGAGTGCCCGCGCCGACCCCGCCGCCCATCGACCGCTACCCGGCGACCTGAGAGGGCGGGGACCGACATGGACGTGCTCACGCAGAATTTCTCGCTCTACGGCAAGGGCTTCCTCGGCACGGTCGAGCTGACCGTCTACTCCTCGATCCTGGCCCTGCTCCTCGGCTTCCTCATGGCCTCCTGCCGGGTGGCTCCCGTGGGTTCGCTCCGGGTGCTCGGCACGGTCTGGGTGACGGTGCTGCGCAACACCCCGCTGACGCTGCTCTTCTTCGCCGTCCTGCTCGGACTGCCGCGCTTCGGACTGGTGCTTCCCTTCAAGGTCTTCGCCGTCCTGGCCCTCGGCTGCTACACCTCCGCGTTCATCTGCGAGGTGCTGCGCTCCGGCATCAACACCGTGCCGACGGGGCAGGGCGAGGCGGCCCGCAGCCTCGGCATGACGTTCGGCCAGACGCTGAACCACATCGTGCTGCCGCAGGCGTTCCGGTCGGTGATCCCACCGATCGGCTCGACACTGATCGCCCTCGCCAAGAACTCGGCGATCGCCGGGGCGTTCAGCGTCACCGAACTGCTCGGCACCTACAAGACCCTCAACGAGCTGGGGTACAGCATCATCTGGACCTTCGTCTGGATCGCCGTCGGCTACCTGATCATCACCCTGTCCATCAGTGCGCTCTTCCACATGATGGAGAAGCGCTGGGGAGTCGCCCGATGACCACCCGCACCCCGCCGTCCGCCACCGCGCTCTACGACATCCCGGGACCGGTCACGCGCAGACGCCACCGTGTCTACGGGATCGTCTCGACGGCACTGATCCTGGCGTTGGTGGGCTGGATCGTCCATCTGCTCTTCGGCACCGAACAGTTCACCACCGCCAAGTGGACCCCCTTCGAGTACAAGGGCATTCAGGAGCTGTTGCTGCGCGGACTGGGAAACACCCTCAAGGCGTTCGCGTACGCCGCGGTGCTCTCCCTCGTCCTCGGGGCGGTGCTCGCCGTCGGACGCCTGTCCGTCCACCGGGCCGTGCGCTGGATCTCGACGCTCCTGGTCGAGTTCTTCCGGGCGATGCCCGTACTGGTGATGATCTTCTTCATCTTCGTGGCGCTGAAGGTGCAGCCGCTGCCCGCGCTGGTCACCGGTCTGACGCTGTACAACGGCTCTGTGCTGGCCGAGGTGTTCCGTACCGGAATCAACTCGGTGGATCGGGGCCAGCGCGAGGCCGCGTACGCGCTGGGGCTGCGCAAGACGCAGGTCACCACTTACGTACTGGCCCCGCAGGCGGTGCGCGCCATGCTGCCCACGATCATCAGCCAGCTGGTGGTGGCACTCAAGGACACCTCGCTCGGCTATCTGATCACCTATGAGGAATTCCTCCACGCGGGCAAGCTCATCGCCTCCAATCTCGACTACGATCTTCCCTTCATCCCCGTGGTGATGGTGATCTCGCCGATCTACATCGGGATGTGCATGCTGCTCTCCTGGTTCGCGACCTGGGTGGCGAAGCAGGAGCGGCGCAATCCGAAGACGAAGGCCGTGGAGGTCGCACCGGCCGAACCAGGAACGCTGCTGCCGGGAGTGCAGTAGCCGGGATCCGCCGCGAAGCGGTCCCGAGGAGTGGTGCCCGCCCGGCAGCAGCCGGTGATCACTTCTCGCGCAGGACGACGGATCCGTGCGACGGGTCGTCCATGGGCGAGAAGAAGGTCAGCTGCGTGCCGGCCGGGCCGTGCTCGATGTACGGCGGCCGACGGCGTCGATCGACGTGGCGAATCGTTGACCGTCCGGGACGTCCTCGGTGCCGTTGCCTTCCCGCCCCCGCCCGAAGTGCGGAGGGGGAGGCAACGGCTCGGACGGTTCCCGCGGGGAAGAAGGACCCGGCAGACGTCCGCAGTGGTCCCCGGTTGCGGGGTCCGTGACGCGACGCGCCCGTGCGGCTCACTTCAGCGCACTCTTCGCCTGCCAGTCGGTCCAGCTCACATTCCACGCCCCGTATCCGTTGCCCTCCGCGACCGTGCCCTTGGCGTCGGCGCCGGTGATCTCGAACGGGTCGCCGACCCGCACCTGCCGGTACAGCGAAGCGGCGTTGGCGTCACTCATGCCGACACAGCCCGAACTGTGGTTGGCCACACCGAAGTAGGCGGCGTTCCACGGTGCCGCGTGGGCGTACATCCCAGACCAGGTCAGCCGCATCGACGAGTCGACCATCTTGTCGTAGGCATCGCCCAGGCCGACCGTCTCGGAGCGCATGTTGATCGTGCCCTCCTTGGCCATCAGCACGGCCGTGCCGCGCCAGGACGCCTTCTCGCCGCCCGGAGTGCCGGCCGACATGGGCACGTCCATGACGGTCTTTCCGTCCCTCTTCAGCGCCAGCCGGTGACGGTCGAGGTCGACCTTGACCACCTGGTCGGCGCCGATCGCGAAGGTGGTCCGGTAGTCGCGGACGAACCAGCCGCCGGACGGGCCCGAGTCGATGCCGTTGAGGTCGGCGTCGAGCGTCACCTTCGTACCGGGCTTCCAGTACTCCTTGGGCCGCCAGTCGACGCGGTCCTTGCCGGAGTAGTCCTGCAGCCAGCCCCAGGAGCCCTCGGTGTTGTTCGAGGTGGAGACCTTCAGGGCCTTCTCCACCGCGGCCCTGTCCTTCACCGGGTTGTCGAAGACGATCGACAGCGGCTGGGCGATGCCGACCGTGGTGTTCTTGCCGGGGGCCAGCGTCAGCTTGTTGACCTTCTCGGCCGCCGAGGTGGTGAAGCCGGCCTTGTCGCTGCCGCCCTCGGTGTCCTTCGCCTCGACGCTGTACGTGGTGCCGGGCGCGGCCGGCCGGTCCGATGTCCAGGTCCTGCCGTCGGCGGATATCCGGCCGGTGAGCGCGTCGCCCCCGGTCGCCTTCACCGTGACCGTCTTCAGCTTTCCGGCGCCCAGGGTCACCTTCACCGGCTCGCCGGGAGCGGCCCCGGTGCCCTTCAGGTTCACCGAGATTTTGGTGTCGTGCGCCGGTGCGACCCCGGTCGCCCCCTTGCCCGAGTCCGACGCGGAGGCGCCGGAACAGGCGGTGAGCGTGGCGCCGAGCACGGTGGTGCCGGCGATCAGGGTGAGCCGGACCGGGCGGACGAGCGGGGCGGTACGGCGTGTGCGCCGACGTGCGGAGAACAACGGAAACCTCCAAGGCATTGCTTCTCATTGGTGAAGAGGCGTTACCACCGACGATAGGTTCCACAAATCGGCCGAAAACCAGGAAATCCTCTGTGTGACATGGACCGCAGCACAACGGTCATCGTCCGGTCACATACGCCGCGCGGCTCCGTCACGGACCGCTGTGAGCATCCTGTGCAGCCCTGCGGAGCCGACAGCGGGGCGGACCAGGGAGGGCCACGAACATGTCAGCACTGCTCGCGACCGGGGACCGCAGCCGCGACCAGGAGCTACGGATACGCGGCCTGACCGCCGCCGAGCACCGGGCATTCGTCGCCACCCGCACGGAGGCGAGCTTTCTGCAGTATCCGTCCTGGGCCGGGGTGAAGGACCAGTGGACCTCGGAAACGGTCGGCTGGCACAGCGATCTCGGCGAACTGGCCGGGGCCGCGCTGGTGCTCTACCGGCAATTCCCGGGAACCCGCAAGTACTTCGCCTATCTGCCCGAGGGCCCGGTGGCCGACTGGGCCGATCCCGACATGGACCGCTGGCTGCGACCGCTCGTGGCCCATCTGCGCAAGGCGGGTGCCTTCGCCGTCCGGATCGGTCCCTCACCCGCGTACCGCCGTTGGGACACCGCCCGCCTCAAGGCGGCCACCGGCCCCGGCCGGAGGATCGGCGACGTGCTCGCCACCGAGGTGGACCCGCTCGGCACCGCCGTCGCCGAACGGCTCCGGGCCCGCGGCTGGCGCCGCTGCGGCGGCGACGGGGGAGAGGACGCCGACGCGCAGCCGCGCTACGTCTTCCGGGTCCCGCTCGCCGGGCGGACCCCCGACGAACTGTGGTCGGGACTCAACCAGGAATGGCGCCGCAACGTCCGCAGGGCCCAGAAGGCCGGGGTGCGGATCGTCATCGGCAGCGAGGCCGAACTCCCCGAATTCCACCGGCTGCTGAGGATCACCGAGGAGCGCGACGGCTTCCGGCTCGGCCGCTCCCTCGCGTACTACCAGCGGCAGTACGCCGTGCTCAACGCCGAGCGGCCCGGCCGGATGAGGCTCTACCTCGCCGTCCACCAGGGCGAGATCCTGGCCGCCCACACCATGATCAGCACCGGTCGGCGCGTCTGGTACCAGACCGGCGCCTCCGCCGACCACCGCCGCGAGGTCCGTCCCAGCAACGCGTTGCAGTGGAAGATGATGCTCGACGCCCATGAGCTCGGTGCCGATGTGCATGACATGCGCGGGGTACCCTCCACCCTTGACCCCGACGACCGCCCCTTCGGGCTGCTCCGTTGGAAGCTCGGCACCGGAGGCCAGGTCGTCGAGACCCTCGGAGAGTGGGAGACATCGGTGGGCGGAGCCGCCAACAACACCTTGTACCGTGCGTTCCAGGCATACCTGGCGCGCCGATGACGGCCACCGAGGCGGCCTCGAAGACCGCGGAACGCACATCCGGCTCGGTGCTGCGCAGCGGCGCCGTCATGGCGTCCGGCTCCGTCGTCTCCCGGGCGACCGGCTTCGTACGCTCGGCGGTCGTCGTCGCCGCGCTCGGCACCGGACTCCAGGCCGACGGCTACACCGTCGCCAACACCGTGCCCAACATCCTCTACACGCTGCTCATCGGCGGCGCGCTCAACGCCGTCTTCGTCCCGGAGCTGGTCCGGGCCGCCAGGAACCATGCCGACGGCGGAGCCGCGTACACCGACCGGCTGCTCACCCTCTGCACCATCGGGCTCCTCGCCCTCACCGCGCTGACGGTCGTCGGCGCACCGTGGATCGTCTCGGTCTACGCCCCCGACTACCACGGCGAACAGGCCGATCTCACCATCGCCCTGGCCCGCTACTGCCTGCCGCAGATCCTTTTCTACGGACTGTTCACCCTGCTCGGCCAAGTACTCAACGCCCGCGACCGGTTCGGCGCGATGATGTGGACCCCGGTCCTCAACAACCTGGTGATCATCGCCGTGTTCGGGATCTATCTCGGCGTGGCGACGGGCTCCGACGGTACGTTGACCTCGGCGCAGGCCGGGTGGCTCGGCTGGGGAACCACCGCCGGGATCGCGGTGCAGACGCTCGCCCTGGTGCCCGCGCTGCGGGCCGCGAAGTTCCGCTGGCGACCGCGGTTCGACTGGCGCGGCAGCGGTCTCACCCGACCGCTGCGCGCGGCAGGCTGGCTCGTCATGCTCGTGCTGACCAACCAGATCGCCTACTGGGTGGTCACCCGGCTCTCCACCGCCACCGGCCAGCATGCCGCCGAACAGCACGTGTCGGGCGGCGTCGGCTACACCGCGTACAGCTACGCCTATCAGCTCTGGGTGGTGCCGCACGGCATCGTGACCGTCTCCCTCGTCACGGCGCTGATGCCCCGGATGAGCCGGTCGGCTGCCGACGGCGACCTGACGGGTCTGCGGCGCGACGTCTCGTACGCGTTGCGCACCTCGGCCGCGGTCGTGGTGCCCGCCGTGGCCGTGCTGTGCGCGCTGGCGCCGTGGGTGATGGGGGCCGTGTACGGATACGGGCGCACCGACGCCGCGGACATCACGGCCATGGCGGGGATGATGACGGCGTTCGCGCCGGGGCTGATCGCCTACTCCGGGCAGTACGTGCTCTCCCGCGCGTTCTACGCGATGAGCGACACCCGCACGCCGTTCCTCCTCAATCTGGTCATCGCGGCGCTCAACGCCGGACTCTGTGTCGTCGCGTATCTGCTGCTGCCGGTCCGCTGGGCCGTGACCGGCATGGCCGGGGCGTACTCGGTGGCACTGTTCGCCGGCTTCGGCGTCACCGCGTACGTGCTGCACCGCAGGGTCTGCGCCGGCGCGGCCGCCCGGCCCTCGCTGCTGCGCTCGGCCGGCCTGTGGGCGCAGCTGCGACTGGTGGTGGCGAGTGTGCCCGCCGGGCTGCTGGGATATCTGGCCGCTCGCGCCTGCGAGGGATTCGGTGACTTCGCGGCGGTGGGTGCGGGGACCGCCGTACTGCTGCTCACGGTCGCGCTGCTGGCCCGGCCGCTCCGGCTGCGGGAGATCAGCGCCCTGATCGCGGCGGGCCGCGGGCGGCTGCGGCGGGCCTGATCCGCCGGGCGCACGGCCCGCTCATCGGTTCGAATTCACTCCTTGATCGCTGGGATACTGCTGCCATGCCTCGCGTGTTGCTGATCGAAGACGACCCCTCCGTACGGGAAGGGGTCGAGCTGGGGCTGCGGCGGCGCGGCCATGAACTGCGGGCCGTCGAGACCGGTGAGGCGGGGCTGGCCGCGCTGGGAGAGTTCCGGCCCGATCTGGTGCTCCTCGACCTGATGCTCCCCGGAATGAACGGGGTCCAGGTCTGCCGACGGGTCCGGGAGACCAGTCAGCTGCCGATCATCATGCTCACGGCGCGCGGCGACGACTTCGACGTGGTCGTCGGTCTGGAGGCCGGGGCCGACGACTACATCGTCAAACCCGCCCGCACCGAGGTGATCGAGGCCAGGATCCGTGCCGTACTGCGCAGGCTCGCCGAGCCCGCGGGACGCAGCGGCCTCGAACACCACGGCGAACTCGTCGTCGACCGCACCGGGCTCTCGGTCGCCAAGGCGGGGGAGCGGCTCCTCCTGGCGCCCTCGGAACTGAAGCTGCTGCTCCACCTCTCGGCCTCGCCCGAGCAGGTGTTCAGCAGGCAGCAACTCCTCGAATGCGTCTGGGAGCACAGCTACCACGGAGACGCCCGACTGGTCGACGCCTGCGTGCGGCGGCTGAGACAGAAGATCGAGGACGTGGCGGGCAGCCCGCGCTACATCCAGACCGTCCGCGGCTTCGGCTACCGCTTCGGGCCGCTCGCATGAAGCTCTTCGCCGCCCGGTTCGGACTGCGGACCCGCCTCATAGCCGCCTTCCTCCTGGTCGCGGCGATCAGTGCCGTCACCACCGCGACCCTGACCTACCGCGAGGCCCGCTCCGCCATCCTCCAACAGGCCCAGGACACGGCCGTCGACCAGTTCCGCGACCGGATCGCCGCGCTGGCCGTGACCCTGCCCGTGGACGAGGAACAACTGCGGCGAAACTGCCAGCATCTCGCCAGGGAGGGCAAGCCGCAGACCCGCGTCTTCGCCGAGTACGGGAAGATCCGGGTCTCCTCGTCGGACCGGCCCACCTCCAACGTGATCACCCCCGCACTGCGCGACGCCGTCCGCGGCAACGCGAGCGGCTCCTTCCAACGGGTCGTCAAGGACGGCAGGCCCTGGCTGACCGTCGGGATGCCCGCTCTGTTCGACCGGGGCGACGGACGCCAGCCCACCGGGCTCTTCCTCTACGCCGTGATACCGCTGACCACCGAGGAGGCCAATGTCAAGGCCATGGTCACCGCGGCCCGCGACGGCGCCCTGCCCGCACTTCTGATCGCGCTGGTGCCCGCCCTGCTCGCCGCCCGCAGCGTGCTGCGCCCGGTACGCGATCTGCGGCGGGCGGCGGCGGGCATCGGCCGGGGCGAGCTCGACACCCGTATCGAGGTCCGGGGCTCCGACGAACTGGCCGAACTCGCCTGGACGTTCAACGAGTCCTCGACAAAGCTCCAGGAGTCGGTGGAGGAGCTGCGGCGGGCGGAGGCGCGGGCCAGACGCTTCGCCTCGGACGTCTCGCACGAACTGCGCACCCCGCTCGCCGGTATGCTCGCCGTCACCGAGGTGCTCGACGAGGACGCCGCCCAGCTGAACTCCGACACCGCGGCGGCCGTCCGGCTGATCAGCGCCGAGACGGGGAAGCTCGCCACCCTCGTCGAGGATCTGATGGAGATCTCCCGCTTCGACGCGAAGGCGGCGGATCTGCATCTCGACGAGGTCGATGTCGCCGAGACGATCCGCAAGACCCTGCAGAGCAGGCACTGGGAGAACAGGGTGGACACCGAACTTCCCGACGGAGTGAGGGCGCTGCTCGACCCGCGTCGATTCGACGTCGTCGTCGCCAACCTCGTGGGAAATGCCCTCCGGCACGGTGCGCGGCCCGTCACCGTACGGCTGCGGACCGAATCGCGGGGCGCGACCACCTGGCTGGTGACCGAAGTCGCGGACAACGGACCGGGTATCGACCCGGCAGTGCTCCCGCACATCTTCGACCGGTTCTACAAGGCCGACGCGGCCCGCACCCGTTCGGCGGGCAGCGGGCTCGGTCTGGCGATCACTCAGGAGAACGTGCGGCTGCACGGCGGTACCGTGCACGCGGCCAACGAGCCCGGAGGCGGCGCGGTCCTCACCGTGGAACTGCCGCTGGAGGGGCAGTGAGAGGCGCACGAGCCCTCCGCCTCCTGCTGCCCTTCGTGCTGACGGTGGCCGGATGCGGGATACAGGCGACGGATGTCGTCGAGGTCGGCGACCCGGCGACGGTGGACGTGGCGCCGGGCGGCCCGGCGGGCACGCTCCTCTACTTCGTGTCCTCGTCCTCCGCGAGCCGGCTGATGCCGGTGGTGCGGCAGGTCGACCTGACGACGGCAGGCGACGCCGGCACCGGGGGCACGATGCGCGTGTGGCGCGGATCCGACAAGGCCTTGGCCATGCTCTTCGACGGCCCCACCAAGGCCGAGGCCGACGCCGGGCTGCGCACCGAACTGCCGTACATCCGGACACTGGGTCTGACTCTGGGGCCGGACGGGGTGACGGTCCGGCTGAGCACAGCCGTCACGGAACTCTCCGAGATCGCCCGGCAGCAGCTGATCTGCACGGCCGCCCAGGCCCGTACCGCGGACCGGGGTGCGGCGGTGAAGGTGATCGGCACCGACGGTGTCGTCGGGCCGGCCCACTGCTCCGTCTGACGCCCGCCCGGTCCATGGGGCCGGTATCGGCCCGTCGCCCGGAGCGAATTGCGCGGCGCCGGGACGGGAGCCTGCGCGGCCGGCGTCGCAACGGCGACGATCTCCACCACATCGGGCCCGTACGCCAGGGAGTTGACGGACCGTTGGCCCGGTCCGGCAGTCCGCGCAAGGCGCGGTGGGTCGTCAGCCGCAGCAAGTCACCGATGGTTGCCACGACCGGGTGCGTGGTGAATGATCTCGGAGGCGGAGGCCGCGTCCCTCCAGGGGCATCGGGGCATCGGGGCAAGGGGGCAGCAATCCTTTCGGTGATCGTCAATGTGCTGATCGGCCTGGCGACCAGTCTCATCGGTGGTGCGTGTGTATGGCTCTGGGAACGCGGCAAGCGGTCCCGCGTGGTACGGCGCAAGGCGGACTTCTTCGGTGTGGTGCCGGGGGAGACCTGCGTGATCGTCATCGGCAACAAGTACAACCTGCCGGACGCGACGAACCGCAAGGACGTCCGCGCCATCATCGAGGTGGCGACACTGGCCAGCCAGCTCGGCAGTGATGTCGTCACCGAATCCAGCAACGACTTCCGCGGCAGCAACGACGTCCGGACGGAGTTCTGCATCGGTGGCCCGCTCGGTGACGCCAACATCCGTACGGGTGGCCACCTGGCCGCGCATCTGCCGGGCGTCACCATCCTTCCGTACAGCGAGGGGCCTGAGTCGGGGGCCTTCGTCGTCGGCGGTCACCGGTATCTGTTCGAGAAGGGCAGCCTGGAATTCACGCTGGTGGCCAAATTCACGCCGCCGGAGGCCACCCGCCCGGTCTTCCTCATCTGCGGACACAGTTCTTTGGGGAACCAGGCAGCCATCCATTACCTCAAGCGGCACCACCGTGACGTGGCCCGCTCCCTCGAATCGCTGGACCGTTTCTGCATCCTGATCAAAGTGCCGGCCATCAGAACGTACGGTTTCCAGGCCGCCGCCCTGGAGCGTGACATCACAAGGGAGGCATTCACTCGGGGCTGACGTCATCTGGCCTCGTTGCCGTCGCCGGGAGTTGGAGGAGAGCTCGGACGGCTTCGGTCAAGAGCCCGCTCGCCGGCGTGCACCGGGCCGTCATGTATCCCGTTCGGGAAAGGCGCTGGATCGTCGGGCGCGTCCCGCCTTACGGTGGCGCCATGAGTGATCAACCCGAAGCGCCTGTCGCGCCCGTCGAGGCCTATGAACCCCCCTACTACGTGGCTGTCTTCACCGCGGTGCGAACCCAGGACCAGAGCGGCTACGGCGAGACCAACGCACGTATGGAAGACCTGGTGAAGGACGTCCCCGGGTTCCTGGGGATGGACCACGCGCAGACTCCTGGCGGGCTGGGCATCACCGTCGGGTACTTCCGCGACGCCGACGCCCTCACAAAGTGGCGGAGCGACGCCGAGCACCGCGCGGCGCAACAGCGCGGGCGAGCCGAGTGGTACCAGAGCTACACGCTGCATGTGGCGAAAGTGGAGCGGAGCCACGGGTTCACGCGAGCGCAGGTCCCCCAGGGCCCGACAGCAGTCTGACCGACCGAAGCCACCTCGGCGACCGTCCCGCCACGAGCTCGTATCGAACGGGGCGGCGCAGCACCATCCGGGCCCTCCACCGGCCGCCGCCCACAGATCGTGACGAACCCTCAGTGAGCCGATCCGGCTTCGGCGGTGTGGTAGCACCTGGTCATTGGCGTGACAGGACCACGGCCTCCCCGCCGAAGCCCACTGCCAACCTGCCGGTCCATGCCGAGGTCGTCCAGACCGGACTCGGGAACGCGAGGTCCGGACCGAGCTGCCGCCTGTCGGCCAAGTCCCACGCCCACGCCACATGGGCCTTGGTGCTGTTCAACCCGCAAGCAACGACGGCGGGGCGCCCGTCCAGCAGCGTCGTGTTCACCGATCGCTCCCTGACGATGATGTCTTCGGCCAGGGGCTCACCGATCGGTCGTGCGGTCATCGGGTCCCACAGGCGCAGGGTTCCGTCCTCACCGTCCGCGACCACGACAAGGTTGCCGTCGACCTCGATGACGTCGGCCGCAGACGCACCATGGGGGATTGATTCACCGATCTGCCGGCGTGTGCTCAGGTCCCAGAGGCGCACCGTGCCGTAGTCGTTGCCGAACTCCGCGGTGATGGTCGTGGCGACGGGGCGGCCGTGAACCACCGTGGTGGCGACGGCGAGCGTGAAACCGTCCTCGATGAGCGTCGCGCCGTGATCGGGCTGCCCGCTCGCCCGGTCCCGCATCCACGTCGTCAGGTCCCACATCCGCGTGGTGGTGCCGTCCGCCCCGCCGGACAGCACGCAAGGACGTCCGTTCACCTCAGCGACGCCCAGAGCGGATCAGGCCGTTACGTGATCACGGCCAACGCTACTGAACGGGTGTCGCGCGGACAGCGCGGTTCCAAGTGGCGGTACTCGTACCGGTGTTGTCGCGGATCACGCGGGCGAAGGCATGGACATGGTGTCAGAGCGTGTCCAGCTTCAAACACTGCCCCGCACAGCCGATGGAGCAGTGCTGTCGGACGTACTCCAGGAGGTTCAGGTCGCCGCGGACCTGCCGTCGGCTGTCCTCTCACCAGTGTGCGGACGGGGGGTGGTCGCTTTGAGCCAGTCGTCGACGGTGACGACGTCCGCCCACTGCGGGAACAGCTTCTCGGTGAGGAACCGGTGAATCTCGGCGTCCGTGTCCAGGCAGGCGTCGGCGAGGACGGTGAGGTCGAAGTCGAGGTCGTTGGCCTGGCACAGGGTGTGCAGCACCACGGCGCTGGTGGCGATGCCGGTGAGGACGAGGCTGTCGATGCCGTGCGCTCTGAGCACCACGTCGAGGTCACTGCCCGAGAACGCGCTCGCCCGTCTCTTGGTGACCACCACCTCGCCCGGCCGGGGCGCGACATCGGGGTGGATCTCGGTGCCGGGGTCGCCCTCGACATGGAGCCCGGCGCGCGCGACGGCGGTGAGTGCCCTGTTGCGCGGGCCGACTTCCGGAAATCCCGGGCGCAGTGCGATGACCACGTAGATGACGGGGATGTCTGCCGCCCGCGCACCGTCGATCGCCCTGCGCAGGCGCGGCAGGTATCCGGAGCCGTCGTCGGCGATGTCCACGATGGCTCGCTGGACGTCCATCACGAGAAGGGCGCTGCTCATACGGTCTCCAGGAATGACGTCGGTTCGGCGCTCGAGCGGGCCGGGTTCTCCAAGCTGGAGGAGGGCGCGGCCGTCGACACCGTGGCAGTGTGCCCGCCGGGGACGAGTTTCGCCAAGCGGCCCGCGAAGGCGAGGTGGTCCGGTGCGTCCGGGCCACGGCCGCCGAACCGCCGGTCTCGTCTCGCCCTCGACGGCGTCGACGAGTTGGGGCAGCACCATGGTGTCGAGGCGGTGCACGTCGTGAAGCCACCACGGAACACCGAACAGCACACAGCCTCATCGTCCCGGCTCAAGAGGCGCTTTCGCGTTACCGCTGAGGACCCGGACGGTGCCGCAAGTGACAGGCGAAGGCCGGGGCCTGTCCGGCGGATCGGACAGTGCCGGACAGGCCCCGGGCCGGAAGGGCTCAGCGCTCGAGCATGAAGGGGAAGCCGCCGGAGAGCTTGCCGCTCGGGCGCACGGCGGATATGGGCTTCCCCTCGGCGAGGGGTCTTTGGACCTCGGCTCGCGAAAAGCCGAAGCCGTCGGCGATCACGCGCACCGGCCGCACAGGTATCCGCGCCGCACGGCCCGAGGCCTGGCCACTATCGGCACGGGCTCCCACCGGCCGCGGTGCGCCCGGTGCGGCGGTGGACCGTACGGCGACTGCCAGGCAGGCCGTTCGGTTCGACCCGAGCCGCCGACGTCGCGGCGCCGTACGACCGGGTCCTGGAACAGTTCGGCCACCAGGCCGGGGTCATTGCCGTGCAGCAGGTCCAGGAGCTCGGGTTGCACGGAACGGACGTTCATCCGTTCCGGGGCAGTGGGCTCGGTGGCGTCCCCGCATTCGGTGCGCAGCGCGAGGAGCCACGCGTCGAGGAGCTTGTGGTTCGCGTCGACGCGGAATGTGCCGTGCGTCCGGCAGCGCTCGGAGGCGCACCTGTGGCAACGGCAAAGAACGATGGGCAGGCAGGTGGGCGCGAACACCCAGGTATTGGACACAGAAATACACCGGTTCCAGTGAGAAGACCGCAGCGAAAAGGAGCGCGGCACACATGTGCGTCGCGCGACGGATCAGCGCTCGAGGGGTCTCACTTGGTGTACAACGGCATGTCCTTGACCGGATGGCTATGGGCGGGAGCACGCTAACGGAACGAGGGAGTGCGGTTCCACCGGTTTTCCGGGCGCGTGGCGATGCCTCGTGGTGGGTGCCCGTGCCGCGCTCGGCCCGTCGGGCATGTCCTTGCCGTCCGGTGGGCGCCGGCCTGTTCGCCGTGCGAAGAGCTCTCCTGACTCATGGGCGGGCACGTCAGAGAGCATGAGATCCGCGGATTCACGGTGGTCCTGACGAGGCGGGCGGAGCGGCGCTACCCTGCGGCGAACAATCCTTCACTGGAGGTGTGCATGCGACGTTCCGTCGCGCGGAGTGTGTCGTTGTCGGCTGTTCTCGCCGCTGTCGTCACGGTCGGGGCAGCGGCCCCTTCCTCGTCCGCACCACCGACCGCGCCACCCCCCAAGTCGCCTGTAGCGGTGGGGTACGGAGGGGCGGTCGCCAGCGTCGACGCGGATGCGTCGGCCGCGGGCATCGAGGTGCTGCGCAAGGGCGGCAACGCGGTGGACGCCGCGGTGGCGACCGCGGCCGCGCTCGGTGTGACCGAGCCCTACTCGGCGGGTCTCGGCGGTGGCGGCTACTTCGTCTACTACGACGCCAGGAAGCATACCGTGGAGACGATCGACGGCCGGGAGACCGCACCGCGCAGCGCGGACTCCTCGCTCTTCCTGGAGAACGGCAAGCCGATCGCCTTCGACGCCGCCGTCACCAGTGGACTGGGCGTGGGCACCCCCGGCACCCCGGCCACCTGGGACACCGCGCTCGACACCTGGGGCAGCAAATCGCTGCGACAGGTGCTGAAGCCGGCCGAGCGGCTCGCCAGGGACGGCTTCGTCGTCGACAGCACGTTCCGCTCGCAGACCGAGGGGAATCAGGCGAGGTTCGCCGACTTCCCGGCGTCCAGGCAGCTCTTCCTGCCGGGCGGGCAACTGCCGGTGGTCGGCTCCGTCTTCAAGAATCCCGATCTGGCGCGTACGTACGAGCAGGTGGGCCGCAAGGGCGTCGACGAGCTGTACCGGGGCGAGCTGGCCGAGGACGTCGTACGGACCGTGCGCAACCCGCCGGTGGACCCGCGGTCCACCCGGGTCGTGCGTCCCGGCGACCTCACGGCCAAGGACCTGCGGTCCTACCGGGCGCTGCGGCAGGCTCCGACGAAGGTCGGCTACCGGGGCCTCGACGTGTACGGCATGGCGCCCTCCTCGTCCGGCGGCACGAGTGTCGGCGAGGCGCTCAACATCCTTGAGTCCACAGACCTTTCGAAGGCGAGCGAGGCGCGGTATCTGCACCGCTACATCGAGGCGAGCCGGATCGCGTTCGCCGACCGGGGGCGGTGGGTCGGCGACCCGGCGTTCGAGGACGTACCGACGCAGGGGCTCCTCAGCCGGCGGTTCGCCGACTCGCGGGAGTGCCTGATCAAGGACGACGCGGTGCTGACCAGCCCGCTGGCGCCGGGAGACCCCCGCCACCCGGTCGACTGCCGGGCCGGCGGCAAGGCCGCTCCGACGACGTACGAGGGCGAGAACACCACCCATCTGACGACGGCCGACAAGTGGGGCAACGTCGTCGCGTACACCCTGACGATCGAGCAGACCGGTGGCAGCGGCATCACCGTCCCGGGACGTGGCTTCCTGCTCAACAACGAGCTGACGGACTTCTCGTTCGCGCCCGCCGACCCGGCGGTCCACGACCCGAATCTGCCTGGTCCGGGCAAGCGTCCGCGCTCGTCGATCTCGCCGACGATCGTGCTGAAGCACGGAGAGCCGGTGCTGGCCCTGGGGTCGCCGGGTGGCGCCACCATCATCACGACCGTGCTGCAGTCGCTCATCGGCAAGGTCGACCGGGGGCTGCCGCTGGTCGACGCCATCGCGGCGCCGCGCGCCAGTCAGCGCAACTCGGCGACGACGGAGCTCGAACCGGGGCTGTGGAACAGTCCGGTACGGGGACAACTGGAGGCGCTGGGGCATGTCTTCAAGCTGAACCCGGAGATCGGGGCGGCGACGGGAGTGCAGCGGTTGCCGGACGGACGGTGGCTGGCGGCTGCGGAGAAGGTACGCCGCGGTGGGGGTTCGGCCATGGTCGTGAATCCGAGCGGCCGTCCCTGACGACAAGTCAATAACGGTCTGTACGGGGCTGGTTCCACGCGTACATAGCGCGTGGGCCGGCCCCGTGGTCTTGACGGGGGCATGACTCAGGGGTCATCTTGGCCGCGTCGGTAAGGAAAGTTTCCTAATGGAAGGGCACCCCCACTGTGCGTACTCGAACGCTCGCCCTCACCGCCGCTTCCGGCGCGGCCCTGCTCGCGGCCGCCACGCTGACCCCCGCCGAGGCCAGTCCGGCCCCGGGTGCCGTATCCGCCGTCGCGCCCCGGGCGGATTCCGGCGTCGCCGACCGTGGCGGGGCCGGAATCAAGGAGGGTTCCGTCAGCGCGGCCGATCTGCTGGCCAAGGTCACCTCGTGTTCGCAGATCTCCAACGGCAAGTACCGTACGGACGAGGAGACGTCGGCGACCATACCCGTCTGCGGCAAGAACGGCGCCGTGTTCTGGAAGGCCGACATGGACATCGACTGCGACGGTGAGATCACCGCCGCCTGCAACGCGAACACCGACCCGTGGTTCCAGGACGACACGGCGTTCCACACCTCCGGCGACAAGCCGCTGAGCGCCGAGAAGCTGCCGTACGTCGTCGTGCCGAGCAGCAGCAGCATCTGGAACTACAGCAGCGCGGGGATCAAGGGCGGTGGCGTCGTCGCCGTCATCTACAACAACAAGGTCGAGTACGCCGTCGTCGGCGACACCGGTCCCAGCAAGATCATCGGTGAAGCGTCGTACGCCACCGCCAAGGCGCTCGGCATCGACCCCGACCCGGAGACCGGCGGCGCCGATTCCGGCGTCACCTACATACTCTTCAAGAACTCCCAGGTGTCACCGATCGAGAGTCACAGTGCCGCCGTCACCGCCGGTGATGCCTTGGCCAAGCAGTTCATCCAGAACAATTAGGGTCTTCTGTTCGGACGGGTTCGGACGGGTTCGGACGGGTTCGAAAGTTCGGATCGATTCGGGTCGGCGAGGTGCGGCACCGGGGCACGGGAGCCCGGTGTGATCCGAACGAGAGGTCCTGGCGGCACGCGGAAGGAGCGCGGTCACCAGGCGTTCACAACGCGGTCAGGATGCGCGGGCCGTCGTCGGTGATCGCCACCGTGTGCTCGGCATGTGCCGCGCGGCTGCCGTCGGACGTACGCAAGGTCCAGCCGTCCCGGTCCGGGTAGAAGTCGTCGCTGCCGCCGGCGATCAGCATCGGCTCGATCGCCAGCACCATCCCGTGCCGCAACCGCATGCCGCGGCCCGGTCGTCCCTCGTTGGGGACGGCCGGGTCCTCGTGCATCGAACGGCCTACGCCATGGCCGCCGAACCCCTCCGGAATGCCGTAACCGGCCGCACGGCAGACCGTGCCGATGGCGTGCGCGATGTCGCCGATGCGATTGCCGACCACCGCCGCCGCGATGCCCGCCTCCAGCGCCGCGAACGCCGTGTCGATCAGCCGGGTGTCCGCCGGCCGGGCGCGGCCGACGGTGAAACTGATCGCCGAATCGCCTGCCCAGCCGCCGAGCGTCGCGCCCGCGTCGATGCTCACCAGATCGCCGTCGCGCAGCCGTTGATCGGTCGGGATGCCGTGCACGATCGCGTCGTTGACCGACGCGCAGATGACCGCGGGGAACGGGGTCGGGGCGAAATGAGGCCGGTAGTTCAGGAACGGCGAGCCGGCGCCTGCCTCGCGAAGAACCTTTCGGGCCACCTCGTCGAGTTCGCGCAAGGAGACGCCGACCGCCGCCGCTTCCCGCGCGGCCGTCAGCATGTGCGCCACGACTCGGCCCGTCTCGCGCATCGCTTCGATGGATGTGTCTGTCTTGAGCTGCACCATGCCAATTACTATACCGGTCGTGGCGGTATTAGAATGCCGGCATGGTACGGACGCCCCTGACCCCGGAAGAGCGCCTGCGCGGCGAACGCCTCGGAGCGCTGCTCCGTGAGGCGCGCGGTCGGCGCAGCATGGTCGAGATCGCGGCGAGCGCCGGAATCTCCGCCGAGACACTGCGCAAGATCGAGACGGGTCGCGCACCGACCCCCGCCTTCTTCACCGTCGCGGCGCTGGCCGGGGCGCTCGGATTGTCGATGGACGAGCTGCTCAGACGCTGTGCCCCGGTGCCGGACGAGGTGTCGCTGGCGGGATAGGAGTGATCGGGCCGTCCGTCGGACGGTCGGATCGCCCGCGCCGTTCCTCCCGCGTGGCCGCCATGGGCGGGGTGCGGACAGCTGATGGTGCTCGCTGCTGCTCGGCCCGTTCGAAGCGGCGGCCTGCGACGGGCCGCGGCGGCACGTGCCGGAACCCGTTCCGGCACACGAGGAGTGCGGGCTCGGCGGAGGTGCGCCGCCCTGCCGGGTGTGCGGGCCGCGGGGGCCGGGGCGGGTCGCGGGTGTGTGCCCGGCCCCGTGCGACGACCGCACCGCAGTAGAAAAGCGGGTGTAGCCGTGCCGTAACACGGCTGGGGTCGAATGCCTGCGGACCGGAAGGCTCCGGCCGACGCTGGCGAGGGCGGCGATGACAGATCATCAAAATGCTTGCGAAACAGGGGAGTTCAGTCAGTACCTACGCGATGTGGTGGCACTGCTGGACCCCGGGAGCGGCTGGTACGGCATCTTCTGCCGAAGCGATCCCGCAGGGATGCGGGCCTGTCTCGACGGTGCCGAGATTCCGCCCTGGGACGTGATGGAGTCGCTTTTCGAGGACTTGGTGGCGGTGCGCGGCGCGGCGTTCGTGCAACGCGAGTCGGTACGGGCCGCCGAGCTGTACTCCGTCTCGGTGGCCGCACATGACCGAAGGCCGGGCGGACGGCAGATGCTCGTCGAACGGCTGGAGCTGATGCTGCGGGAGCGGACGTACGCGGCCCGGCGTCTCCGGGCGGCCGGAGCGGGCGGCACGGGGACCCTGGACGCGGAGGCGGAGGCCTGGGCCCGGGACGACCACGAACGCGCCACCGCGCGCTGCGCGGAGCTGCGTGGGCGACTGGCCGCGGTGACGGTGCCGAGGGGCTGGTTCCGTGTGGAGGATCCGGTCCCGGACCGGGGGCCCGAGCCCGAGTCGGGGGGTGGACGGCGGTCCCGGGTGGGGGAGTTGGTCCCGGACCGGGGGCCTGGGCCCGAGGCCGAGCGTGGTTCCGCACCCGAGATCGAGGCCGAGGCCGACCGTGGTTCCGCACCCGCGACCGAGGCCGAGGCCGAGCATGGTTCCGCGTCCGAGCGCGCTGCCGAGCGAGACCCCGACGGGTCACCACCGGCTCGTCGGCCCCCGGCCCTCAGGCGCAAGCAGCCACGGGGTGCCCGGTTCGCCGGGCTGGACGTCGACGGAGCCGATGACGACGGAGCCGTGGCCGCACCCGTTCCGCCCGTGGTGCCGACGACGGCCGCCGTGCCGCGCGGAGCCCGCTTCGGCACCGCCGCGATCGGGGACGACGCGCCCTCGGACCGGACGGCCGCCGCCCCGGACCCCGAGGCGCACCGGGCCGCCGTCGGCGCCGTCGAGCGGCTGGTACGGCTCCGGGCCGGGGGCCGCGGCGGAGAGGCCCATGTCGTGCTCTGCGAGGCGGCCGCCTGGCCGGCGGACCGGCTTCCGGTGCTCGCCGTCGAGATGCACCGGGCGGGCCTCGACGCGGACTGGGCGACCCTGTTGTGGGAGGTCTCCTCGCTCCCGCCCGCCGGACTCGCCGCGGCGGCGGACGCGCTCGCCGCCGCGGGGCGGCCGGACGACTGCGAGCAGTTGCTGCGCCAGGGTGTGGCGCGGCCGGCCGCGGAGATCACTGATGCGGTGGCGGCGCTGGACCGGGCGGGACGGGGGCGGCAGGCGCAGGCGCTGCTGGGGGCCTTCATCCGCGTACGGACTCCGCAGGACGCGGCCCGGGTGGCGGCCGACGACCCCCGTCGGCTCGTACCGCGACTGCTGGCCGCGGCCCGCGCGGTGTCCCCGACGAAGGAGCGGGATGTCGTCCATGCGCTACGGGTGGCCGGCATCGCGGGCGCGCCCCGGGGCGGCGGATCCACGGGAGGCCGGTGAGGACCGCAGGGTGCGGCGCTCTCGAACGGGGAGGGCGGCAGCCGGAGTTCGGGGTACCCGGGCGATGATGCCGGACACCGCGCTGCGCTCAGCCGTGCTCGGGTCCCGACGCGGCGACTCCGGAGGATTCACGCCGCGTCGGCTCCGTCGCGGCGCCAGGCCGGCCGACCTCGCCCGCAGCGGTCGAGCCGTGCCCCCCGTTCTCCCCCGGCGGTGGGTAGAACCGCCGGGCCCAGCGCCGGAACGGACCGATCGGGCCGTCGCCCGGAGCCAGCCGGGGCGGCTGCTGGTACTGCTTGTGGTTCCAGATCGGGAAGTCGGCGGCGGTGAACTCGCAACTGGACCGGAAGACCGCGCGGTCCAGCAGTCGCGCCGCGGTCCGGCTCACCGCCCGCGCGAGCGGGGCCGGCAACCGGGCCGGTTCCGTGAACGCGATGCGGTTCCTCTGCCGGAACTGCATCCGGTTGGGCGCGATCGCCGTCGGCAGCACCATCGTGCACATCCGCAGGCCGATCCGAGGAGTGTGCACATCGGCGTGCAGGCAACCGAGCCCGTATCCGTCCACCTCCACCTCGACGACGAAATCGCCCAGCAGCGGCGCCGACTCGTGGGCCCGCATGGACACATGGAACGCGGCATCGTCGTAGACGACCGGCCCGCCGATCTCGGCCCTCGCCCAGCCGTGCAGGGTGGCGAAGTGCCCGAGGTCCACCGAGTTCTCGATGACTTCCTGGACATTGCCGGCCAGCTCCCAGGCGGCACTGCGGGCCGGGCGGTGACCCACCTCGTGCCAGTCGGGGATGAACCAGTCCGGTGCCCGGCCGTCGTGGTGCCGCCAGACGAAGACGGCACCGTTGACCTCGTGGACCGGCAGTTGGATCAGAGGCGACTTCGGCGGCTTGGTGTCGTATCCCGTCCGCACGCACGTGCCGTCGGGGCCGAACGCGAAGAAGTGGAACGGACAGACCAGATCGTCGCCGTCGACCTTCGCCAGACCGAGATGGGCGCCGAGGTGCGGGCAGTACGGGCGGACGGCGCGCACCGCCCCCGTACCGAGCCGGTAGAGCACCACGTCCTGCCCCGCCAACGGCCGGGTGAGCACCGTGCCCGGCCGTAACTCGTCGGAGAAGGCCAGTGCGGCCCAGCCGCTCGGATACGGCAGGGCGGGTGCCCCCGCCGCATCGGCCGGTGTCGGCCCCTCGCTGATGGCGTGCCCGTACGCGCGTGACAGCCCCACTGTTTCCCCTCTCAGGATCGGTCGCCTGGAGGCTGCCCAGGGCGCTCCGAGATCCTCCCGGCACGCCGCACATCACCCGAACGGGAAAGAACGCGGAACGCCTTGACGTCGTCCGCCGTCGCGCCGTCCAGGACGTCCGCCCGCCGGGGCGCAGCGGCCGCCCGGCTGCCCGGCTGCCCCGTGGAGAAAACCGGGTGGCGGACCCGGCGGGGCCAAACTCCCCGACCCCGCGCGGGGTCAGCCCGGTGCCATGCGGCTGAGGGATTCCCAGTCCCGGTACTGCTCCGCACGCGCCCGGCTCATCTCCTGGACGAGGTCGAACGACCGGCCGCCGAGAATCAGGCGCCGAGGCGGGTCCGGCAGCGCGGCCAGCTCCATGACGGCGGGTGCTGCCGTGCTCGGATCCGGACCGGCGTCCTCGCCCCACATCTCGGCCAGCCGGGCGCGCAGCGTGTCGTAGGCCGGGTCGAGCGCCGTCGTCGTCGTACCCGCCGTGAACAGCCCCGTGGCGTAGCCGCCCATCTGGACGACCGTGACCTTGATCCCGAACTGCTCGACCTCCATCGCCAACGCCTCGCTCACCGAGTCCAGCGCCGCCTTGCCCGCCCCGTAGAACCCGACGGAGGCCATGCCGCCGCCGGCGCCCATCGACGTGATCTGCAGGACGCGCCCGGAACCCTGCGCTCGCAGGTGGGGGATCACGGCCTGCGCCACCCACACCGCCCCGAAGAAGTTGACGTCGAGGTGATCCCGGATCTGCTCCTCCGTGGCCTCCTCCACCATGCCGTACAGCAGACCGCCCGCGTTGTTGACGACGACGTCGAGCCGGCCGAACGCCGCCACCGCCTGTTCCACCGCCTCGAACACGGCCCGGCGGTCGGAGACGTCCAGAGGGAGCCGTACGAGTTCGTCCGGGTACTTCTCGGCCGACCCGGCGAGCGGCTCGACGTCGCGGGCGGCTGCCACGACCCGCTCCCCGGCGGACAGAGCCGCCTCGGTGAACGCGCGGCCCAGGCCACGGGAAGCACCGGTGATGAACCAAACCCTGGCACCAGGCACGGAAACCCACTCCTTCGTCCGCGAAGAACGCCGTGCTCCACGACGGTGTCCCCGCAGGGCATGTCGTGAGCTCGACGAGACGGACCGTTCCGTCTCGTCAGACCATAACGGGTCCGCCCGTCCGAATCCAGAGACTTTCCCGATCGCCGGCCCGGACGGCGGTCCTGAACGCTTCCGGCCTTGGGGACCATCGATACGGCCGTTGGCGCTAAGCCCTTGATCATGGTCGCTAGTGCTGTGGCCGGAAAGGTTCACCGGCTCGCGGCGCCCGGTACGGCACCTCGCCGCGTTGTCGCATCACCCGAGTGCGTCCGGTACGAGGGCGATCCTCCGCCTTGCGACGCATCGCACCGGACGCCGCGAGCCTCCCGGCAAACCTTTCCGGCCACAGCGCTAGCTGCGGGTCTCCGCGTCCGGGTGGGGCTGGGCCTGGAGGCGTTCGCAGGGGTCGATCTCTTCGGGGGTGAGCGGGTCCTCGGGGCGGCGGATGCGTACGGGCTTGGGCCTGAGCGGAGAAGTGGGGCCGGGCGCGTACTCCCGGACGAGACGTATGCGAGGGAACGGCACACCCCCGACCCAAGAAAAGTTAAGCAAATGCTTGACTATTTACTGTCGGCATCGAATAGTTAGGCACATGCTTAACCAAGCTGGTTCGTTGGACCGGGTGTTCCAAGCGCTGGCCGACGCGACTCGCCGGGACATCGTTGAGCGGTTGATCCGCGGGCCTGCCTCGGTCAGTGAGCTGGCCCGGCCGCTGGCCATGTCGCTGCCGGCGGTGATGCAGCACCTACAGGTACTGGAGGCGTGCGGACTGGTCCGGTCCGAGAAAGCCGGAAGAGTACGCACCTGCCACATCGAGCCGGGTGTGCTGCGAATGGCCGAGGACTGGATCGCTGCGCAGCGCACCGTCTGGGAACACCGCCTCGATCGCCTCGGCGACTACCTGACCGAACACTGCGACAGCCCAGATCAAGGGAGCGCACAATGACCGATCACGTGGTCACGCATGCCACGTTCACCCTCGAACGCCTCTACGCGGCCTCACCGGCCACAGTGTTCGCCGCGTGGGCCGCCCCCGAAGCGAAGGCCCGCTGGTTCGCCGGCCCCGACGCCGAGCACGAGCTTGATTTCCGCGTCGGTGGGCGGGAGGTCAACCGCGGCCGCTCTGGCGGTGGGCCGGTGCTGACTTTCGAGTCCTGGTACCGCGACATCGTCCAGGACGAGCGGATCGTCTACACCTCCACTCTGTCCGAGGGGCAAGACCTTGCGACAGTGTCGCTGACGACGGTGGAGTTCCACCCTGAGGGGGGTGGCACCCGGCTGCTGCTCACCGAGCAGAGCACCTTCCTCGACGGCCGCGAAGAACCAAGCCGGCGGGAGCAGGGCACCGGCAAGTGGCTTGACGCGCTCGCCGCCGAACTGCTGCGAAGCATCGAGCAACAGTGATGACCACGAGCAACCTTTCGCAGACTCGCCGTTGGCGGGTGCTGGCGCTGCTGGGCACGGCGTTCTTCATGACGATTCTGGACGGCACCAGCCTGCTCGCCGCTCTGCCCGCGATCGAAGGCCACCTTCGCCTGCACGGTCCTGCCATCCAATGGACCGTGACGGCCTACGCGCTGGCCTTCAGCGGGCTGCTGTTGTTATGCGGCCGCGCTGCGGATCTGCTGGGCCGTCGGCGTGTGTTCATCGCCGGGATGGTGCTGCGGGTCGTGGCCTCGCTGGCGTGCGGGCTCGCTCCATCCATCCAGGCCCTGGTGGCCGCCCGGGCGGTGCAGGGCGTTTCGGCCGCGATCATCGCTCCGGCCGCGTTGTCGATGGTCATGAACACTTTCCCCGAAGGGATCGAGCGGAACAAGGCGCTCGGTATCTGGGGCGGCCTCGGCGGGTTCGGCGCCACCGCCGGTCTACTACTGGGCGGCATCATCACCGACATCTTCGGCTGGCAGTGGGTGTTCTGGGTCAACGTCCCGGTCGGGACCCTCGTGCTGGTGCTCGCCCCCGCCATGCTGCGCGAAAGCCGGGACCGAGCACGCTCCCGTTCCTTCGATATCCCTGGTGCGCTGACCATCGCCCCGGCACTCGTTCTGCTCGTATACGTGATCACCCGGGTGCCGACATCCGGGTGGGCGAACGGACAGAGCATCGGGCTACTGGCCGCCGTGGCCGTGCTGGTCTGGATGTTCATCCTGATCGAGAAGCGATCGGTGGCCCCCCTCGTTTCCTTTCAGTCGCTGCGCTCGCGCGTGCTGATCGGCGGCAACCTCCTCCTGCTCATCGCCGGCATGACCGTCGACGGCATGCTCGTCACCCTCACCTCTTTCGTGCAGCAGGTGCTCGGATGGCCGGCGGCGCAGTTCGGCCTGGCGTCCGCGATGATGACCGTCACCGCGGCCGCAGGCGCCCTGCTGAGCCAACGGATCGTGCCCAGGCTCAGCCTGTGGCGGGTAGCTGCCGCCGGGACCGTCCTGCTCGGTTGTGGCTGCCTGCTGCTCACCCGCATACCAGCCGGTGGCCCGATGAGTCTTCTGCCGGCGGCCCTGTTCTTGTTCGGGGCGGGAATGGGCGCCGTCACGGTATGCGCACAGATCGCCGCGCTGACCGGCGTCACCGAAAAAGACTCAGGCCTGGCCGCCGGCCTCGCCGACACCTCCTTCGCCGTCGGCACCGCCCTCGGCACTGCCATCTGCACCAGCGTCGCTGCCGCCCGCACGTCCGCGATCGGTGGTCCGACACCACTCGCACTCACCACCGGGCAGCATGCCGCGTTCGAGGCAGCTGGCGTCTTCGCCGCTCTCGCCCTGATCACCGCGTTGACGCTCCTCAGCAAGCGATCCGGCCTGTCCCGCAGTGCGTCGGCAGACGCAAGCGAGAACGTATCTACCAGGGCACCGTCGACCTCACCTTGATCTACGGGACACACCCTTGGCTCGCTCCTGGCGTGATTCCTGATCCGCATTCCATGGAGGGCCGGACCCGAATCCGGCGACAAGGCCCCAGCCTCACCAGCGCCCCCCTGCGCCCCCTGCTCCCCCCTGCTCCGAGGTTCTCGGTGTTGCTGCGGGTGCGGACGGCACCCGGCTCACTCCTCCTCTCCGCCGTTATCGTCGAGGTCGACGACCGCATGGTCGAACAGCGCCTTCGGCCCCTCCGCGTGCGCCGTCCACGCCCGCCCGTGCAGGAACGCCGGAACTTCCGGCCCATCGCATGGTCCTCGAACGGGTGGTAGCCGTACGCGTCGCGGATCTCCCACGCATGCTCGTACGCCGTCTTCAGCCGCTCGGTGTACTCCTTGACGCAGGAGATACCCTCAATCCCCAGCTGCTCGGCCAAGTGCTCCACCACCGGCCACGGCACATCCAGAGGGTCCTCCAGGAACAGCCCGATGTACCGGACCATGCAGATCTGGAGGGCGAAGCCAAGGCGATTGTGATCCCCGCGCCGCTTCGCGATCAGCTTTCGGTCCTCGTCATCCAGGAAGAAGAACCGCTCCAGCTCAGGCTTCGTCGGCTCCTCAGCGAACTTTCCGTACGCCTCAGCCTGCTCATCGGATAAGAATTCGACCGCCACGCCCGGACCGTAGCCAGGTCCCACCCGTGATCGAGGATCTTTCCCTGAGCCCCAGCACCGGACCGGATCACTGTGCTGGGCGACCAAGATCAACTGCTTGGCGCCAACGGCTGTACCGATGGTCCCCATGGCCGGCTTCGTGGGCGGACCCTGCGGCGATGCGACGGGGAGACGCACGTCACATCTGCGGCTGTCACATCGTGCGGTGCCGTTTCCGTCAGAGAGGTGTAACCGCCAACAACGGCAAGGAGTGCACCATGAACGCTCGCTTGAACCTCTTCGACAACCCGGCCATCGGCAAGGCCCTGAAGCACCTCGTAGCGGCGGGCAAAGTGATCGCGGACTCGACGCTGCCGGACTCGACGCGGGAACTCGTACTGCTCCGCGCCAGTCAGATCAATGGCTGTGCCCACTGCGTCGACATGCACACCAAGGAGGCCGCGCACGCCGGGGAGACCTCGGTGCGTCTCAACCTGGTCGCCGCCTGGCGGGAGGCCACGGTGTTCACCGACGCCGAGCGCGCCGCCCTGGAGCTCGCGGAGCAGGGCACCCGCATCGCCGACGCCGCCGGTGGTGTCGGCGACGAGGTCTGGGCGAACGCCGCGAAGCACTACGACGAGGAGCAGCTCGGCGCCCTGGTGTCGCTCATCGCCCTCATCAACGCCTTCAACCGCGTGAACGTCATCACCCAGCAGCCGGCCGGTGACTACCGGCCCGGCCAGTACGCCTGAGGGCTGTCGTTCGGATCGGCCGGGCGCGCGCGGTCCGGCCCGATCCGAACGAAAGGCCACACCGGGAAGCGCCCGGCCCGGCCCCCTTCTCGCGGGTCCCGGCCGGGCACCGGTGGGCGCTCACGCGGGTGGAATCCGTCGTGCCGGCCCGGTTCGGATCCTCATCGGCGTCGTGACCCGGCCGTCCGGACGGAACGGCTCAGCGCGCCCGCTGCTCGTACCCCACCAGGCGGACACAGACGGCGAGTCCCTCGATCGCCTGCTCCAGCTCCGCGAGGCCCGGGTAGCTGGGGGCGATCCGGATGACCGCGTCGCGCGGGTCGTCGCCGTAAGGGTGTGTGGCACCGGCCGGGGTCAGTACGATGCCCGCCTCGGCGGCGCGGCGTACGACCTCCTCGGCGCAGCCGTCCGGCACCTCCAGGGTCACGAAGTAACCGCCCTTGGGCGAGGTCCAGGTCGCGAGCCCCGTCCCGCCGAGCTCGGCCTCCAGGATCCGCGCCACCGCCTCGAACTTGGGCTGCAGCAGGGCCCGCTGGCGCTCCATGTGGGCCCGCATGCCGTCGGCGTCCCGCAGGAACAGGACGTGCCGCAGCTGGTTGATCTTGTCGGGGCCGATCGACCGCTTGGCGTTGTTGCCGAGCAGCCACTGCACATTCGCGGGCGAGGAACCGAAGAAGGCGACGCCCGAGCCCGCCGTCGTGATCTTCGAGGTGGAGCCGAACACGAAGGCCCGGTCCGGGTTCCCGGCTCCGGCGCAGGCGGCGAGCAGATCGGCGATCTCGACGGGCTCGTCGGTGAGGTGGTGAGCGGCGTAGGCGTTGTCCCAGAAAATTCGGAAGTCGGGAGCCGCGGTGTTCATCGAGGCGAGCCGGGCCACGGTCTCGTCGCTGTAACAGGCGCCGTCCGGGTTGCTGTACTTCGGCACGCACCAGATGCCCTTGATCGCGGGGTTCTCGGCGACGAGCCGTTCGACGGCATCCATGTCCGGGCCCTCGGCGGTCATCGGCACCGGGATCATGTCGATCCCGAACCGTTCGCACAGCGCGAAGTGCCGGTCGTAGCCGGGCACCGGGCACAGGAACGCGATCCGCTCCTGCTCCACCCACCGCGACCGGGCGCCCGGCACCACGCTCAGCAGGGCGTGCACCAGGCAGTCATGCATCAGTTCGAGGCTGGAGTTCCCGGCCGCGAGCAGTTGCCCGGCCGGTACCTGGAGCACCCCGGCGAAGATCTCCCGGAGCTCGGGCAGTCCCTGCAGTCCGCCGTAGTTGCGTATGTCCGTGCCGTCGGCGGAGGTGTGCCGCCCACCGGGCAGGGTCAGCAGGTCGTCGGAGAGATCGAGCTGTTCCGGCGCGGGCTTGCCCCGGGTGAGGTCGAGCGAGAGTCCGAGTCCCGCGAGGTCCCGGTAGTCCTGACGGGCCCGCTCAAGGGGCTCCGTCGGGGCGGCGGGGCTCGGCTCGGTGGTCATGGTGTTTCCTCTCGCAGGTGCCGCGCTGATGGGGGATGCCTGCCGAGAATACAAACCGGCCCGCGGGGCCGGGCCGGGAGGCGGGTGCCGTAGGGGTCACGGGCCGGTGCGGACGTGTGACCCGCACGGGTGTGAAACATGATCGACTCCGCCGGTTCACGGCGATGGTCTTGCCCCGCTGTGTGACGGGGCCTACGTTCTCCTCTACGCACGTGTCTACGGGCGTAGAAACGCGTAGAGGCTCTCTGACGCCGCGTCGAAGGAGCAGCTCATGTCCCAAGTCGTACGCGCCGCACTCGTCCAGGCGACCTGGACCGGCGACACCGAATCCATGATCGCCAAGCATGAGGAGCATGCGCGCGAGGCCGCCCGCCGGGGCGCGAAGATCATCGGCTTCCAGGAGGTGTTCAACGCCCCCTACTTCTGTCAGGTGCAGGAACCCGAGCACTACCGCTGGGCGGAGGCCGTTCCGGACGGGCCGACCGTTCTGCGGATGCGGGAACTCGCCCGCGAGACCGGCATGGTGATCGTCGTGCCGGTCTTCGAGATCGAGCAGTCCGGCTTCTACTACAACACCGCCGCCGTCATCGACGCCGACGGCTCCTACCTCGGCAAGTACCGCAAGCACCACATCCCGCAGGTCAAGGGGTTCTGGGAGAAGTACTACTTCAAGCCCGGGAACGTCGGCTGGCCGGTCTTCGACACGGCCGTGGGCAAGGTCGGCGTCTACATCTGCTACGACCGCCACTTCCCGGAAGGGTGGCGTCAACTCGGCCTCAACGGGGCCCAGTTGGTGTACAACCCGTCCGCCACCTCGCGCGGCCTGTCCAGCTACCTCTGGCAGCTGGAACAGCCCGCCTCCGCTGTCGCCAACGAGTACTTCGTCGCCGCGATCAACCGCGTCGGCCAGGAGGAGTACGGCGACAACGACTTCTACGGAACCAGCTACTTCGTCGACCCGCGCGGCCAGTTCGTCGGCGAGGTCGCCAGCGACAAGGAGGAGGAACTCGTCGTCCGCGACCTCGACTTCGGCCTCATCGAAGAGGTCCGGCAGCAGTGGGCGTTCTACCGCGACCGCCGACCCGACGCGTACGAAGGACTGGTGGAGCCGTGAGCAGCCTGCACCGACGCCATCTCGCCGTCAGCCCCGACTGGCTGGCGCTCTACTACAAGGACCCGCTGGAGATCACCCACGGCGAGGGCCGCCACGTCTGGGACGCCGACGGCAGGCGCTACCTCGACTTCTTCGGCGGCATCCTCACCACCATGACCGCCCATGCCCTGCCCGAGGTGACCAAAGCCGTCAGCGAGCAGGCCGGACGGATCATCCACTCCTCCACGCTCTACCTCAACCGGCCGATGGTCGAGCTGGCCGAACGCGTCGCCACGCTCTCCGGCATCCCGGACGCACGGGTCTTCTTCACCACCTCCGGCACCGAGGCCAACGACACGGCCCTGCTGCTCGCCACCGCGTACCGCAGGTCGAACCAGATCCTCGCGATGCGCAACAGCTACCACGGCAGATCCTTCTCCGCGGTCTCCATCACCGGCAACAGCGCCTGGTCGCCCACTAACCTGTCGCCCCTGCAGACGCTGTACGTGCACGGTGGCGTCCGCACCCGCGGGCCCTACGCGCACCTCGGCGACGCCGAGTTCGTCGCTGCCTGCGTCGCCGATCTGGAGGACCTGCTCGGCCACACCCGCGAGCCCGCCGCCCTGATCGCCGAACCCATCCAGGGCGTCGGCGGGTTCACCTCACCGCCCGACGGTCTGTACGCCGCCTTCCGCCGGGTCCTCGACCGCCACGGCATCCTGTGGATCTCCGACGAGGTGCAGACCGGCTGGGGCCGCACCGGCGAACACTTCTGGGGCTGGCAGGCGCACGGCGAGAGCGGTCCGCCGGACATCCTCACGTTCGCCAAGGGCATCGGCAACGGCATGTCGATCGGCGGCGTCGTGGCCCGCGCCGACGTCATGAACTGCCTCGACGCCAACTCCATCTCGACGTTCGGCGGCTCCCCGGTCACCATGGCGGCCGGCCTCGCCAACCTCTCGTACCTCCTCGAACACGATCTGCAGGGCAACGCCCGCCGCGTCGGCGGACTGCTGATCGAGCGGCTGCGTGCGATCGGCGCGGCCTCGGAGTGCGTACGGGAGGTGCGCGGCCGGGGCCTGATGATCGGGATCGAGCTGGTCGAGCCGGGCACCGACGAGGCGAATCCGCGGGCGGCGGCCGCCGTACTCGAAGCGGCCCGTGAGGGCGGTCTGCTCATCGGCAAGGGTGGCGGTCACAACACCAGCGTGCTGCGGATCGCACCGCCGCTCACGCTGACCGTCGCGGAGGCGGAGGAGGGCGCCAAGATCCTGGCCGAGGCCCTTCGGTCGGTGGCATGAGCGACGGGGGTGCGGCCGGGTCCCGGGCGTGACTCCGGGGCCCGGCCGAACGGTCAGCCCCGGTGGCCGGTGAGGCCCAGGGTGCGGACCGGGTCGAGCTCGCCGTGGTACGCGAGGTTCTCCGGAGAACGCGCTGGGGCAGCGGCGGCCGGGGCCCGCCCGGCTGACCGAATACGACGACGGCCCGACCGTCGAGGCCCTCGCGGTCGCCGGGCACGGGATCGGTGTGAGTACGGATCTGCCGAGGCCCGGCGGCTACGGGCTGCGGATCAAGGGCGGTCGTCCCGCCGCGCCGGGCGCGTGCGGCACGGACGTGCCGCAGGTGCCGCTCCATGTGGCCGTCCGGGTGCGGCGCCGCGCCGTGTCCCGCTGTGGGCCGGTGGAGTGCCGGGCGGGGGAAACAGAAACGTCTTCAGCGGTTAGCCGCAGCGGTATTGCCACAGTGGGTAACCCACTTCTACGTTCTTCACCACGCACCTCATCTACGTGCGTAGACCCGTTCCGCCACCGTGAGGAGGGGTACATGAGCCGCACCGTCATCCACGGCGGTCTCGTCATCACCGCGTCCGACGAAATCCATGCCGACGTACTCATCGAGGGCGGCCGCATCGCCGCTCTCGCGGCGCACGACACCGACGCGGCCGAGAGCTGGAGCGCCGACCGGAGGATCGACGCCACCGGCAAATACGTCATCCCGGGCGGTGTCGACGCGCATACGCACATGGAGATGCCGTTCGGCGGCACCTACGCCGCCGACACCTTCGAGACCGGCACCCGGGCAGCGGCCTGGGGCGGTACCACCACGATCGTCGACTTCGCCATCCAGTCCGTGGGCCGTGCGGTCCGCGAAGGGCTGGATGCCTGGTACGCGAAGGCCGACGGCAACTGTGCCATCGACTACGCCTTCCACATGATCCTCTCCGATGTGAACGAGTCCTCGCTCAAGGAGATGGACCTCCTCGTGTCGGAGGGCGTCACCTCGTTCAAGCTGTTCATGGCCTACCCGGGCGTCTTCTACAGCGACGACGGCCAGATCCTGCGCGCCATGCAGCGGGCCTCCCACAACGGCGGCCTGATCATGATGCACGCGGAGAACGGCATCGCCATCGACGTCCTCGTCGAACAGGCCCTCGCCGAGGGCCGCACCGACCCCCGCCACCACGGCGATGTCCGCAAGGTGGCGCTGGAGGCCGAGGCCACCCACCGCGCCATCCAGCTCGCCCGCGTCGCCGGATCCCCGCTGTACGTCGTGCACGTCTCCGCCGACGAGGCCGTCGCAGAGGTGGCCGCCGCCCGCCACAAGGGGCTTCCGGTCTTCGGCGAGACCTGCCCGCAGTACCTCTTCCTCTCCACCGACAACCTCGCCGAGCCCGACTTCGAGGGCGCGAAGTACGTCTGCTCCACCCCTCTGCGCCCCAAGGAACACCAGGAAGCACTCTGGCAGGGCCTCAGGAACAACGAACTCCAGGTCGTCTCCACCGATCACTGCCCCTTCTGTTTCTCCGGCCAGAAGGAGATGGGCCGGGGCGACTTCTCGAAGATCCCCAACGGCATGCCCGGCGTGGAGAACCGGATGGACCTCCTCCATCAGGCGGTCGTGGACGGCCGTCTCTCGCGGCGTCGCTGGATCGAGATCGCCTGCGCCTCCCCGGCCCGGATGTTCGGCCTCTACCCGAAGAAGGGCACCATCGCCCCGGGCGCCGACGCCGATGTCGTCATCTACGACCCGCACGCCGAGCAGGTCATCTCCGCCGAGACCCACCACATGAACGTCGACTACTCGGCGTACGAGGGAAAGCGCATCACCGGCCAGGTCGAGACGGTCCTCTCGCGCGGCGAAGTCGTCATCGACGGAAGGAAGTTCACCGGCCGGGCCGGCCACGGCATGTACACCCCGCGCGCCACCTGTCAGTACCTGGACTAGGAGCACCCGTCATGGACTTCGGACTCGTTCTCCAGACCGACCCGCCCGCCTCGTCCGTCGTCGGCCTGATGCGCCGCGCCGAACGCAACGGCTTCCGCTACGGGTGGACCTTCGACTCGGCGGTGCTCTGGCAGGAGCCCTTCGTCATCTACAGCCAGATCCTCGAACACACCGAACACCTCGTCGTCGGCCCCATGGTCACCAATCCGGGCACCCGCACCTGGGAGGTCACCGCCTCGACCTTCGCCACCCTCAACGACATGTACGGCAACCGCACGGTCTGCGGCATCGGGCGCGGCGACTCGGCGATGCGTGTCGCCGGCCGCAGGCCCAACACCCTGGCCCGCCTCGGCGAGGCCATCGACGTCATCCGCGACCTCGCCGAGGGACGGGAGGCCACCGTCGACGGGCAGCCCGTCCGGATCCCCTGGATCAAGGACGGCAGACTGCCCGTCTGGATGGCGGCGTACGGTCCGAAGGCGCTCGCCCTCGCCGGGCAGAAGGCCGACGGCTTCATCCTCCAGCTCGCCGACCCGTTCCTCACCGAGTGGATGGTCAAGGCGGTACGGGACGCGGCGACGCAGGCGGGCCGCGACCCGGCCTCCGTGACCATCTGCGTCGCCGCCCCCGCCTATGTGGGCGACGACCTCGACCACGCCCGCGAGCAGTGCCGCTGGTTCGGCGGCATGGTCGGCAACCACGTCGCGGATCTGGTCTCCCGGTACGGCGAGCACTCCGGCCTCGTCCCCGAGGCCCTGACCGCGTACATCGCCGGGCGGTCCGGCTACGACTACAGCCACCACGGCCGTGCCGGGAACCCCGACACGACCTTCGTGCCGGACGAGATCGTCGACCGGTTCTGTCTGCTGGGCCCGGCCGAGGCCCACATCGAGAAGCTCCGGGTCCTGCGTGACCTCGGTGTCGACCAGTTCGCCGTGTACGACATGCACGACGCGCGCGAGGCGACGATCGACGCCTACGGCTCCCGGATCATCCCCGCCCTGTCCACCTGACCGTCAGACCCGACCGCCCCCCCACGGCTGTACGTACGCCCCGCGCCTCCCGCCCCGCACGGCACCGTTCCCGAGCGAAGGGTCCAGCCGCCATGACATCGACCGTCCCGCCCACTCCACCCACCCCACCGCTTCCACCGCAGGACCCGATAACCGATCCGTCGGGCCGCATCGGACTCGCTCCCGGCGCCGTGCCCACCGACAACCGTTTCGTCAACGAGGACCTGCTGCCCGTTCCGCTGGAACGGCGCCGCTGGACGACGTACAACTTCGCCGCGCTCTGTATCGCGCAGGAGAAAACACGAACATTGACGCGGGGTGCTGACCTGCGGGTTCGTGGGGGTGCTCGTCAGGCGGGAGGTGCAGTGTCTGGTGCGTCTGGGTTCGGCCTGTCGCCGTGGGCTGCTGTTGTTGCGTCTGGCTGAGCCGGTGCCTGCGGCCTTGGCCCCTTTTCCGCGAGCAGCACCAGGGACTGACTGTCGTCCCGCTCCGTCGTACGACCCTGAGGGCCCGGTGTCGAGCTCTCGGGGAGGTCACGTTCCCCCGCACGAGACTCCGCGAACCGAGGTGGCTTCATGTCCTTCAGCGCACCGCCAATACCCGACACGATCCAGCAGACCTATCCCGATGGTCGCGTCGCCCTCGTTGAGGGGGTCGTCCTGGACGACGCCCGGTTCGCCAACGACGACCTGGCGCCGGTGCCGGTCGAGAGACGTACGTGGGGTGTTTACAACTATTTGAGCCTCTGGGTGGGGATGGCTCATAACATTCCGTCCTGGACTCTGGCTTCCGGTCTGGTCGCGCTCGGCATGGACTGGAAGCAGGCGGTCCTCACCATCGCGCTGGCCAACCTCATCGTGCTGGTACCGATGCTGCTCACCGGGCATGCGGGGACGAAGTACGGGATTCCGTTCCCGGTGTTCGCGCGGGCGTCGTTCGGGATGAGGGGTGCGAATCTGCCGGCGCTGATTCGGGCGGCGGTGGCGTGTGCCTGGTTCGGTATCCAGACCTGGATCGGCGGCGAGGGGATCTTCCTGCTGGCCGGGAAGCTCTTCGGCAGCGGTTGGCAGAGCGCTGGTCAGGTCGCCGGGCAGCCGTGGACACTGTGGCTGTCGTTCGGTCTCTTCTGGGCGCTGGAGATCGCGTTGATCGCGCGGGGCATGGAGACCCTGCGGCGGTTCGAGAACTGGGCCGCGCCGTTCGTGATCGTGGGCGCGCTGGCGTTGCTGGTGTGGATCGCGGTAAAGGCGGGTGGGTTCGGTACGCTGCTGTCGCAGCCGTCGGCGCTGGGGTGGGGGAGCGGTTTCTGGAAGGTGTTCTTCCCGGCTCTGATGGGCATGATCGGGTTCTGGTCCACGCTGTCGCTCAACATTTCGGACTTCACCCGTTTCGGAGGCAGTCAGCGTGCCCAGATGCGTGGTCAGGCGCTGGGGTTGCCCACCACCATGACGCTGTTCGCGCTGCTCTCGGTGCTGGTCACCTCGGGCTCACAGGCGGTCTACGGCGTCCCGATCTGGGACCCGATCGCGCTCGCCGCGAAGATGGACAGCGTCGCGGGGACGCTCTTCGCGCTGTTGGTGGTCCTGGTCGCGACCCTGTCGGTGAACATCGCGGCGAACGTCGTCAGTCCGGCGTACGACCTCGCCAACCTGGTCCCGCGCTTCATCAACTTCCGTACCGGCGCGCTGATCACGGGCGTGGTGGGGATCGCCATCATGCCGTGGAAGCTGATCGCCAACCCGCACGTCTACATCTTCACCTGGCTCGGCGTCGTCGGCGGCCTGCTCGGCACCGTCGCGGGCATCCTCATCTCCGACTACTGGATCATCCGCCGCACCCAACTCGCCCTCGATGAGCTGTACCGCCCTGCCGGACGCTACTGGTACACAGCCGGCTGGAACCTTCGCGCCGTCCTCGCCATCCTCGTCGGCGGCGTCCTTGCCATCGGCGGCTCCTACTCCACCGTCGACGCCAACGGCACCGCACAGGGGCCCTTCCCCACCGACGGCCTCATCCCCTTCCTCAAGCCCCTCGCCGACTACGGCTGGGCCGTCGGCCTCGCCTCCTCCCTCCTCCTCTACACCCTCCTCAGCCTCGGGTCGCGGACCAGAGCCTGACAGCCTCCGAAGCCGCCCCTGCCTCGCGGCGCCTCGACGCGAGGCAGGGGCGTGCACGACATCGGCAGGGCGAGGATTCGAAGTGATCTCCTGCGGCAGGGGAGAGCCGGCCTTGCTGTAGCGACACCGGCGCAGGAAGGCTGTACCCGGCGTACAGCCCGAGCCGCGGGGGTGTTCGCTCCGGGGCACCTGGGCGAGTTGACCCAGATCGTGGACTTCGCGTTGGTGGACGCGGTGCTGGAGGAGACCGGGCGGCGCGAGAAGCGGCTGCGGCTGCTGCCTTCGCGGGTGGTGGTGTACTTCGTGCTCGCTCTCGCGCTGTTCGAGCGCCACTCCTATCGCATGGTGTGGTCCAAGCTGACTGCGGCCTTGACCCCGCTGGCTCTGGTGTGTCCCTCAGTCTCCTCGCTGACACGGGCCAGGCGCAGGGTGGGGGCCGCGCCTCTGCGGGGTCTGTTCGAGACGCTTGCCGGGCCCGTCGCCCGCCCCGGGCAGGATGGGTCCTTCTACCAGGGCCTGCGCACGGTGGCTGTCGACGGGACCCTGCTGCACACCCCCGACGACGAGACGCTCACCTGGCGCTACCCCAAGCGGGCCGGGGAGAGTCTGGAGTTCGGCTATCCGCTGCTGCGGCTGCTGGCGCTGGTCGAGTGTGGCACCCGAGCGCTCATTAGCGCCGCCTTCGGACCGGAGTCCCAGGGAGAACTCCCCTATGCCAAGCGACTTCTGCCTGCCCTGGACAAGACGATGCTCCTGCTGGCTGACGCGGCCTTCGACGGCAACGAGTTCCTTCATGCCGTCCATCAAAGCGGGGCGAGGTTCCTCGTGCGTTCTGGGGCCCGCCGTGTCCCCGCCTCCGCCGAGCACCTGGGCGACGGTTCCTACATCGCCCGCATCGGCTACGGCGTCCTCCGGGTACTGCTGCCGGTCCGCGTGATCGAGGCGACCCTCACCGTCGCCCTGGCCGACGGCGCCGTCCGCACCGAGCAGTGGCGGCTGATCACCAATCTGCTGGACCCCGTCAAGTTTCCGGCCACCGAGCTCGTTGATCTCTATCACCGCAGGTGGCAGGCAGAAACTGCATATTTTTCGATCAAGGCCACGATGCTCGACGGCCGTGTCCTGCGCTCCCGCAGCATCGACGGCCTTGACCAGGAGGTCTACGCCCTGCTCACCGCCTACCAGGCCCTGATCCGCGCCGGCGACGACGCCCTGACCGGACGGTCGGACATTCCCATGGAACGGATCAGCTTCACCGTCCTGCTGGCCGCCGCAACCGACACCGTCACCGCGAGCCATGGAATTTTCCCCAGCACCCTCGTCGACCTAGTCGGCGCGATCGGCCGCGCGGCCCTGGGCGACCTCCTGCCCGCCCACCGACGGCAACGGGTGAAGGCCCGCACCCGAAAGAACCCCACCAGCAAGTACGGCCCGAACGCGGGATAACACCCCCACAAGGCCCAGAACTACACCGTCCGCGCCACCGTCGCGTTCTTCGCCCACGGCCTTAACAGCCGCTCATGGCTCTAACGCAACGGTGCTGAGGCCTCAGCCCGTCGTCTTGGGGCCTTCACCACGGCGCGCCCGGCCCGAACGGTTCGAAGAACATGACGTCCAGCGGATGCAGGTCCCGGCCGGTCAGACCGGGGAAGCCGGATTCGGCGGGGCCGCCGCGCAACCACGTGAGCAGGGTCGTCGTGAAGTCGCCTGGCAGGGGCGGTCCTTGGTCCCAGTGGCGTGGGCCGACGGCTACGCGCCAAGTCTCGGGCGGGCCGTCCGCGCACCAGCCGATCTGGTCCCCGTCGATGGTCGACGCGAACGGCAGGAAGCCGCCGGGCTCGGGCCACGCGGGCATCGGGTAGTACTGGGGATGGGCGGCGCGCAGTTGGCGGTATCCGTCAAGCATGCCCTCTACGGTGGCCGCGAGCCCTTGCTCCCGTGGCCGGTCCAGGGACAGTGGGGCGCTCATGTCCAGCCACCAGCTCCAGTTGCCTGCCCCGTACCGCTCCGCGAGCGCCACGAAGTCCGGCGGCAGCCGGGTGCCGAGCCGCTCGAAGACCTGCTCCCATGTGCCCTCGCCCAGATACGGCTCCAGGGGCGGTGGAACCAGCGCCATGACGGCGTCGAGGCCCGAGCCCTCGGTGAGCGCCGCGTGCTGCCGCGCGTCCACGGCGGTGCCCGCAGGCGGTGGCGACCAGGGTGCGGCCCCGGCGAGCGGCGGCCAGACCCGTATCTGTGAAGACAGCGGGCCCAGCAGCCCGCAGGGCTCGCCCGGCTGCGGCACGCCGGTGCGCAGCAGCGTGAACAGCAGCTCCAGGAACGGGACTTCGTAGTCCACCCAGGGCTCGCTCACCCCGACTGCCACATTCGTGGTCATGAGCGTGACCGGCCACTCGTCGGGGTCGTCCGACGCGCCCGTGTTCCAGAAGAGGTGGTCGCCGCTCCTCGTCGTGGCGAAGACGAGCAGGCCGCCCTCCTCGGGCAGGAAGGGGCGCCGACGCGCGGTGAATATGCCGGGCCGGATCGCCGAGTGCCGATGCGTCTCGACGATCCATGCTGCGTACTCGAAGCGGCCGTCGGTGCTGACGCACGGGGGGGCAGCCGGATCGCCGCACCCGGGCCGCCTATCTCGGCCGCACCGTACGCCGACACGAGCGCCTTGTAGTCACCGGGCAGCGGGGTGCCGAGCCAGCCCTCGACCGCCGCCCAATCGACGGCGGGCGCCGGGCCGGGCGGCGGCCCGACGAGACCTGTGAACGCGGTGATCCGTGCAGAGTGATCCATGGAGCCGAGGATGACATCTCCCACCGACATTGAGACTGGGACCTGGCACCGCTCGGGTGTCTGACCCGCCCGCTGACTGACGCTTCGGCTGTCCTCGGGTTGAATCGCTCGGCTCCCGGGCGGTGCCACAGCGCGCGTGACCGGCCGGGCTACCATGACCTCATTGCCTCGCCCAACCCCCTTGCCCCGCAGATCACAGCGATAACGCAACGGCGTTGGAGTGCTGATGATCGGACGATCAACCGGATACGGACTTGTCAAGCAGGGGGAGTACCCGGTCAAGGTGCTGCGTCTCGGCAACGCCTACCGGGTGGTGACGGCTGACCTGCTGAAGTTGCTGGGCCTGGAGCGCCCGCAGGTAGGAGGAGATCAGGGCGACGACAGAAGCGAGCGTCACGGCCTCGCCGCCTAGAGACGTCAGCCGAGCAATGCGTTGGCCTTGAGGTGCACGACGATGGGCCCCCGACAATGGTCGGGGGCCCATCGTCGCTGGCGCTCACACGAGCTGGATCAGTGGGAAGACCTACTGTGACTGAGCGCTTTAGTTGGCGGGTTGAGCACTTCAGTCTGCGGCCGGTGCGTCCAGGGACGGCTTCCCTGGATTGGAGAGCTTGGGGAGGGGACGGCCTCGGGGACGAGGACGTCGGAGTAGCCTCGGGCTCCACTTCACGTCTTCGGGCAGGAAGCCATCCTCGCGGGCTTTGCGTGTCCAGGTGCTCACGGTCTTGTCGGGCTGGTCCTGGTGGTTCTTGTACGGCCGGTTCCACACCGCGCAGATCACCTGGAGGGGAGGCACTCCCTGTGAGAGGGCGAACCGGTACACCTGGGCCACCAGGCGGGAGTGCTCGCGACCCCGGTCCCTCTTGAGTGGTCCAACGATCAGCCGAGCCACGCTGATGACGGTGGGGCCGTGTTGCCCCGCCTCGCGACCATGTTCAATCACCTCGGCGAGCGGGAGCGAGGCGATGGTCTGGGCGTTAATCCGCAGGTCGAGACCACGCGCTGCTGGTTCGATGACCAGGCCGCGGCACCGGGCAGACCGGTCCTTGTCCCAGCGCAGCTCGACGCGGAACTGCCACCCGGGCGAGCCTGGCACGTGGGTGATCCACGCACCGTAACTGGTCGTGTCCACGTGGGCAGATGGCTGACCCTGGTCGGCCACGGTTTCGTGCAGGTCCAGGGGGACGAACTTCGCTCGCTTGGGACGGAACGCCCGCGTGTCCCGGCCGAGCGCGCCATGCTGCCGCGCGTCGCGGATCCAGTCGTTCACGCCCTCAAGACTGCGGGACCACACCGCCGCGACCACATGGCGAGGCGGCAGATCGGCTGCTACGGCCTCGGCGTAGATCATTGCCACGAGGCGAGAGAAGGCCGGTTCACCACCGCCCCGGCGCCGCGGAACCCACTCAGTGTTCAGCCTGTGGGCCACCCCTGGACCAAGCGTCGCCGTGGCCACTGCTACGGCCAGCAGCCGGTCAAGCGGCCGGACACCGGACTGCTTGTCGATCACGCACAGCTTGCGGATGGCCTTCGAGGTCACCTCAGTGAAGCGTTCGGGATCGGGATGGGACCGGAGGGCAAGCATGGCCGGCCAGAAGGTGCCGTGAGCCGAGCGGCGAAGCCCCACCGTCACCTTCCATGCCTCGGCGCCTGGAAGGCCCGTGACGTACACGACTCCGTGCTCGGCGCCCAGGTCAGTAAGAAGGCCGCGCGCTCCGATCACTGTGGACGTCAACTCCACTTGACGACCCCTTTCCTACCGACCTTTGGCAATCTACGCGAAATGAGGGGGTACTTAATGATCCTGGAGGTCCGTAACTTCAACAGGGCCGGCGCCGGCAAGAAGACAATGACCTCCTCGACCCCTGGGAGACGCCGTGGCGATCACGCCCACTCCTACCGAGCCCATCAAGGGCCCGCTCCCCGTCTGGCTGCGCGCCGCACAGATCTCCTGCCTGCTGATGGCGGGCGTCTGTACCACCGTGGCCCTCCACCGGCTCCAGAACGACCCGACCCTGATCGCGGGGGTATGGGCAGCGCTGGGCGTGGGATATGCCGGTGCATGGATCAACCTGCTCTCGTACGGACTGCAACTGCGTTCCGCATCGGTCCTGCCTACCGACCTGGAGTAGGAGTCGACCGGACGAGCCAACGGGCCCATTCGGGGCACAAGCGTGAGGGGTTCGAACCGGCGACCGGTCGGGCCCCTCATGCTTGCGGATGTACTGCTCGAACTGGTGCGTTTGATGTCTGTGCCCTCGATCAGGGGAACGCTCCGGTCGCCGACTCACGTGCTCACTCGCCGACTGAAGTGCTCAGTCACACCTACGCGTCGCTCGTTCGGATCTGCGCTCCGTGCTCGTTCCGTTCGTACGTACGCCGCGTGTTCTTCTCGATCTTCCGCGCGACCTCGGAGCCCAGGTCCACGCCATTCATCTCAGCCAGGGCCGTCAGATAGAGGAAGACGTCGGCCAGCTCTTCCCCGAGGTCGGGCAGCCCCTTGCGCCAGGCGGTGAAGGCTTCGCCGACCTCGGCGGTGAGAAGGCCGAACTCCAAGGCCACGTCAGTGGTGTTGAACCCCTTGAGGGTCTTGTTCTCCCAGGCGAGTTTCTGGGCGGACTCGATCTCCAAGACTCCTCCAGCGGCGGTACAGCAGGTGCCTTCGAAGCCTAGCGGGAGCAGTGTGCCGGCGGGCTGACTGCGGCAGGCCGTCACCCTGCCGAAGGGAGTTTGAGGGCCGTGGTGTCGAGGGTGAGCACGCGGGTGTAGTCAGCGAGGGTAGAGAAGACCCTCTCGTATCCTGTCACCAGCGCGGACAGCTCCTTCAGGCTGACTGCCTCACCATCGCGCAGGAGAAGCCGCTGGCGGATGACAGCCGGCGATGCGGTCAGGTGAACGAGCACGCCGGAACGCTCGATGACGTTCTCGGCCAGGTCGATCGCCTGGCTCCAGTTGATCCGGGACCGGCCCCGATGAAGGGGGCCGTAGACGAGTTCGCTGATGAAGCACCGGTCGAAGAGGATCCGTCCAGGCCCGGCGAGGATGTTCCTGTAGCGGCTGGCCAGGTCGAGGTGGTCGGGTGTCTTCGGGGAGTGCACCACGACGAAGCCGTGGTCCTTCGATATGCGTTCACCGAGCGTGCTCTTGCCGACTCCGTCGCAGCCTTCCAGGGCCAAGGTCTGGTACTCGCCGACGATCTCGTCGAGGTTCATGCTGCCAGCCAGGACAGAACGGCGTCGTCGTTGTCGAGGTGTGCGTCGGCGGCGTACTGGACCATGAGGTTGCGCCAGTTTGGCTCCCGGCCATGGGCGTGCGTGAACGTCGGGCGCGGTTGGAAGGCCGCGATCCGTACGCCGCTGGCCGCAGCCGCACCGATAAGCAGGGCGGTTCCCGGCGGCGTTTCCGCGCCGGAGACATCGGCCAGCAGCCGGGCAGCCGAGCACACCGCGGTCAGGTCGGCCAGGGCCCCTGCTACTGGGTCCGCTGCCGTGAAGCGCTGGGGCACCATCACCGTGTGGTCGGCGTCGACACAGGCTTTGGCCAGGTGATCTCGGCCCCATGCCGTGTACGGCGACGCCTCGACGTAGACGGGTGCGCCGATCGCCGGGGGTGTCCCCACGAGGCGGGGAGCGCGATCCGGGAGGTCGAGCAGCGCGTCGACGGTCGCGTCGAGTGCCGTGTTCGTCTGGGCCATGTTGCGTGCTTGGAAGCCCGGGAAGCGGGACTGGGGCGGAGTCGACGGCAGAGTTGGTGGTCCGAGTTTGGTGACGCGCACGATGCGCGTGGCCACGGCCTGAAGGAGGGGGTCGGGGAATTCGAGGCGAGCGCCGGCCTCGGTCAGCGAGTAGGTCTGGAAGTCGGTGGTGAGCACGATGACCGGGACGCCCGAAGCAGCGGCGTATCCGATCTCCATGCAGACCCCGTCGTCGAGGCTCGGGCCGTGCAGGATGGCGACCATGGCGTCGAGGCGGCCGAGGCGTTCGCGGTCCAGCTCGAACAGGCGGCGCCCTTTGACCTCGGCAACCAGGTCCTCCTCGTCGGTGTCGCAGAACGGCAGGAAGACGCGATCGGGACCGACTTTCGCGGCTAGCCGATCGGCGAGGTCGGCGGCGAGAGCGCGGTCGTGCGCGGCAAAGAGCCGGTGGGCTACGTAGACGGACACTGGGAGAGGCCCCCAAGTCGTTAGGTCAGCCGCGACGGGGCGCGGGGATCGGAAGGGAAGGGGCCGCGACGTACCTGGCTGCGGCTGCAGTCGCCTCCGCCAGAGCCTGGGCGGCTGTCGCACCCTGCGAACGATGGGCCAGGAAGGTCCCGGCCAAGGTGTCTCCGGCGCCGGAGACCTCGCGCGGAGGACGCGGCGGCGGAACGGCGGAGGCCACCTGACGTCCGAAGCGGCGAACCACTGCTGCCCGGGAGCCATCGGTGATGACCACCTCCGGGAGCGCACCGGGGTCGATCGCTTGCTCCAGGAGTCGGTGCTCGGCAGCGTTGACGAACAGGGTGGTCGCCTTCGGCAGCCAGCGGGCGGCAGCGCGGATCATCTCTTCCGCGCTCGGCAGAAAGAAGTCCACGCTGAAGTGGGTCCCGTTCCTGGCGAGTCGGTCGAGCACTGCCGCCACATCCAGCGGGCGGCGGCAGCAGACGTGGTAGGTGTCGCGCGGGTACAGGTCCATGTGTCTGAGCGCGTGCTCGGTCAGTCCTTCGGCCACGCCGTAGTCCGTGCCTACTCGTATCAGCTCGCCTTGCAGGTCGTACTCCAAGTCGAAGGTGGTGGACATGCCGTCGACCTGGATCCGTGCCGACCAGTCGAGCGTGTCCAGACCCTGCGCCTTCGGTAGGTGCGCGAGATCGTTTCCGAGAACGCAGACCGGGATTGCCCGGAGGCCGGCCCTTGCCGCCGCCAGGGACAGGAACAGAGCCGCACCGCCGAGCCGGGATCCACCACGGTGGTCGGGATAGCGGGTCAGGTCCCGGCTGATGTTGCCGATCACGTCGAGCCGTTCCACGGTCTCCCCCCAGGAGTTCAAGCACGGTGGGCGCAGTCGACGACCTTCGAGCAGACCGGTCGCCGACGGCAGAGCTGCGGGGCAGGACCGTTGAGGTACAGCCGCTTGAAGTAGATGAGGACGAGGTGCACCCACCAGGTCGGCTCCACCCCCTCGGGGACGGAGACCTGGTACTCGTTGTCGGTAACCAGCGACCGGAACTCGGCTGAGCGGGCGTGTACGGTCGCCTCAAGTACGTGCCGCATCCGCTCGTGTGCCACGGCTCCCGTTGGAAGGGCGAGGCCCAAAGCTGGTGCGAGCTTGGTGACCATGCCGGAGTCCACCGGGATGATGCCGCAGTGGTACCCGCGGGCGGTGAGCAGTGCGCACTGGGCGACTTTGTAGGACGCGCCTCGCACCCGCGCGGCGAAGTCCAGGACCAGGGCATCGCAGTCGGCTGACTCCGCAGTCGGGTCGATCCCCTCCTTCTCCCAGGCACAGAGAAGCGCGGCGAGGGAGCGCAGATAGTCGATCCGGGCCTGCGGCAGACCGATGGGACGTACCAGTGATGCAAGCTCGGCGTCCGTGGCAGCATGGAGGCTGTCGAAGCCATGTGCGTCGGCCGAGGTGATCACCCGGGCGTACGTCTCCACCATTCGATAGGAGACCCGGGTGGACCAGCCGGCGGCGAGCATCCGTACCCGCGGATCGCCGATCGACATCGGCCACCACCGGTTCTCGTCGTGATTGGCCTCCACCTCGGCCCGTACATCCGGAAGGCCGGCGGCGCGGGCCACCAGCCGGTGGACGCGCCGGACCTCCAGCGGCTTCGCCTTCACACGCTTGATCGTCATGAACCGACTCCAGCACGGGTTCGGGTGGCCAGAAGTGCCATGGCGAGGTTGGACGAGAGCACCGGCTTCCCGAAGCGGTGCTCCAGTTCAGCGATCACCGGGAGGGTGTGCCACCCGGTACACGACAAGACCACCGCTTCGGCAGCTCCGACCACTTCCTGCGGCAGCTGCCCCACCAGGGCCAGGATCTGATCCGGGGGGACCGCGGGATAGCCGTCGGCCAGGCCCAGACTCGCATGAGCCAAGACCTCCACGCCGGCCTCGGCGAACGCCGTCGCTTCCGCTTCGGTCACAGAGGCGAGGTAGGGCGTGACCAGTACCACGCGCGCCACAGCCGCCTCGGTGAGAGCCCGCAGAAGGGCTTCGAAGGCGGTGAACACGCCGCCCGGAAGCGGTGGACCGTTGGTGAAGCCCGCTGACGTACACGCCAGCATCACTGCATCGAGCGGAACGTGGGACAACGAGTCCAGCGCCTGCGCCGATGCTTCACGCAGGCCGTGCCAGAACGAGGCGTCGATCGCCGTCGTCCGGGACGGGGGCACGAGCCGTGCGTGGTGGAAGACCGTGTGGCGCAGGCCGAGGCGGGACAACTCGGTCTCCACGGCGACGTTGGCCCAGGGCAGCAGCAGACCCGCACGGACGGTACGGTCCGCCGCCGCATCCAGGGCCGCCAGCGTTGCGAGCGTCCCGTCAGGAAAAGGCTGCAATGCGATCTCCGAAGATCATGCGCGGCGAGTGACCGGTGACCAACAGGTCACCGGTGGTACCGAGCGGCACCGCCGCGCCGCGCTCGACGACCTGGATGGAGTACGAGCCCAGCCGCCGCCAGTAGGTGCCCTGTTCGCTGATGAAGTAGGAGTGGAGTCCGGGCACGCGCAGGCCGGTCGGGTACACCCGCTCCTTCATCGGCTGATCCCAGGTGAAGTCGATGTCCGCCTTCCATGACGCGAAGTGCTCGGCCGACGGCAGCGGCTCCTGCTCATCGAGGGCGGCGAGCGGGGTACCGGGGAACGCCCTCGCCAGGCGCACGTTCGTCCGGTGGCACAGCAAGCCGGCGTCGAGAATCCCGGCCAGGCCGCGAAGGTTCGCCATGTGGGTGCCATGAGTCTCCCCGGGGAGGCCGTATATCAGGTTCAGGCCCGGGAGGAGCATAGGCAGACCACCGGGGCCACGAGCGGCACCCGCCGTATTCACGTGCTCGACGGCGCGCATCAGAATCTCGGGCGTGCAGGTGAGGGTGTTGCGTTTGATGACGGCCGGGTCGAAGCTCTCGATGCCCATCGGCGCGCAGTTGCCCTCGGTGCAGAAGTCCGCCACCAGCTTGGCGATGCGTAAGCCGACAGGCGCGGCCACTGCCAGGGGATCGGCGTTGTCGATGTGGAGCACCTCCAGCTCGGGGCAGTGCTTGCGGATGCCACTGAGCAGGGCGCGGATCGCGTCCTCGTCTCGGTTGCGGTAGGAGAAGAAGCAGGTCTGCTGACCCAGCCGGAAGTTCCGGACGCCAGCAGCGTAGAGCTGGGCCGCTTCGGTGACGACATCGTCGACCTCGCGGAAGGCGACGAGGGGTGACTTCGCCGGTTCGTTGCAGAAGTCGCAGAACTCGCGTCGGGTGCAGCCGCGGTACAGCTCCAGCTCGGCGATCGGACGCCAGGGCATCTGTTCGACGAGGCCGACGAACGAGTCGCGTTCGCTTCGCATCTGCTCGTAGTCGGCCGGGCGCCGGCTGCCGAGCAAGAGGTCGCCGGATGTCACGGTGTGGGTGTGGACAGCGTCGAACAGCTCGGCGTACTCCGCAGGGGAGGCCAGGGCGTAGGCGGACAGCGGGCCGAGCAGATATCGGCGGCCCCGCGTGCAGGCGAGCGCGCGAGTGATCTCCTCGAACGACCCGTTCACGGCGTGCAGATGAACGGACGGGACCGCGTCCCCGGCGATGACGATCACGATCTCGGCATCCCGCAGGAGCTGAACGGCGGCGTCCCGGTTGACGGTGGTGGAGTACGTGAGCCGGTCACTCAGGGGCGGTTCGACGGTGGGCTTGCCTTCGGCCAGGCACCAGCGGACGTCGTCGATGGTCACGTACCGGACATCCGCCTCCGGCCGAGCCCGCCGCAGTGCCGACCAGGCGTTTCGGACGTAGGTCGACAGGTAGGGCGGTACGCCGAGGCCACTCGGCTCGACGGTGAAGCAGTCCAAGATCACTACAGGCTGCATTGGTTCTCCCTCCAGTGCTGAGGGCGCCAGCGGTGTTCCAACGGCGTCCTCGCCGGGAAGGGCCGTGGGCCCCACAGCCCTCCCAGTGTCAGCGTTGGCAGGGCTCGTGAGGAGGGAGTGACGGGGTTGTTCGGTTGTACGAGGGTTGTATTTCCGTGGCTCTGTGTCCGAAGCCTGGGACGCAGGGTGATCCACAAGGCATCATCTACACATGGGCAGTTCAAGGGCGAGCGGCGAGGCCAACGCCGCATTCGCGGCTGTGCTCGGGGAGGCCGGTTGTTCGCACGCCGCTTTGGCGCGCAAGGTCAACGAACTGAGTGCGCTGCAGAGCGAGGTTTCCCGCTACGACAAGGCATCGGTGTCCCGATGGCTACAGGGGATGACCCCGCGAGGCCGCGCCCCTGAGTTCATTGCCGCCGCCCTGGCGGGGTTCTTGGGCCGCCCTGTTTCTCCCGTGGATATCGGCTTCGTCGAGCAGTCTCAGAAGCCCGTGGTCTCAAGGGCCTTGACGTACCGTGAAGATGTGGGTGAAACACTTCATACGCTCGCGGAGCTCGGTTCGACGGATATCTCGCGGCGTAGCCTCCTTGGCGCGGTGCCGTACGTCGCGACTGCCCTTTTGGACCCCCAACGGCAGTGGTTGCTGTGGCTCTTGGAGGATGATCAGGCCCCCCGGCTCGCTGTAGTTGCCGGTGGCGGTCCTGCCGAGCAGGTCCAGGCGATGATCGAGATGTTCGACGAGATGGACAACCGCTTCGGCGGCGGGGGAGTCCGAGCGAGCATCGTGCACTACCTGAGCACCGAACTCGCCCCCATGCTGCAGCAGCGCAATCTGCCCTCACACCAGCGCCGACTCCTCTACACCTCGGCCGCGAAGCTCGCGGCGATGGCCGGATGGTGCTCGTACGATTCCGCCGACTACGGACTCGCGGAGCGCTACATGATCCAGGCGCTGAGGCTGTGTGCCGAGGGCGGCGACCGCGTACTCGGCGGGCAGATCCTGGCTGGCATGTCCCACCTCGCCACCAGCCTCGGCAACCCTGCCGAAGGAATCTCACTGGCGAGAGCGGGTATCGCGACCGCCAAGTCCGCGGGGAGCCCGCTCGGGCTCATGCGCTTGCATGCCATGGCCGCCCGCGGGTACGCCGTCCTGGGCGATTCCCAGCGCGCGACGGCATCCCTCCTGGCGGCCGGCAAGGACCTGGAGGCCAGCCGGGGCCCTGCCGAGGAATCGCCGTGGGTTCGCTTCCTGGACCACCACTATCTGGAAGCCGAAGCTGCCTTGGTCCATCGCGATCTCAACGAAGCGGGGCAGGCCGAGCGCCTTGCCCTGGCGTCCGTCGAGGCGAACAGCGACCGTCGCCGTCGGCAGGCCATCAGTCGCTCGGTGCTCGCGACGGCGTTCCTTCAGCAGAACAGGCTGGACGAGGCGGTCGGCACCGCGAGCAACGCCGTGGACCTGCTCACCGGAGTTCACAGCGAGCGATCCGTACAGGCGCTGCGTGACTTCCGTGCGCGTCTTGCCCCTCACCGGGGCGAGGCCGTCGTGCGCGACTTTGAGCGGAAGGCCCGGCCGATACTCGGCACAGCAGCCTGAACGCGCCGGTCAGTACCCTTCCGGTGTCGGCGCGTTCTGGCCCTTGTCGACGGGCAGGTTGATCCCGGTCACCGCACGCGACTGGTCCGAGAGCAGGAAGGCGATTACGTCCGCCACCTCCTCCGGCCGCACCAACTCTCCCCCCGGGAACTCCGAGCGGAAGCGGTCGAAGGCTGGCGGGTCTTCTCGGCGCATCCGGTCCCACCGCTTGCCCGGGATGAGCATCGATCCGGGTGAGACCGCGTTCACGCGGATGCCATCTGCGGCCAGCTCCCTGGCGAGGGACGACACCATGTGGATCTGGGCTGCCTTCGCCGAACCGTACTGAGCCTGCGGTCCCGGCTTCCACCCTGAGACCGAGGCCACCACGACGATCGATCCGCCACCGGTTTCACGCAGGTGAGGGGTACTCGTCGCGACCAGCCGGGCGACATGACCGACGTTCATCTCCCACGTCGCCGTCCAGTCCTCGGCAGATGCCTCGGTGATTCCCCGTCCCCGCGCACCACCCGCACATGCGACGACGCCGTCCAGCCCGCCGAGTGCTGAGGCTGCGTCTTCTACGAACCGCTCCAGCAGCTTCGGCACGGATACGTCCAGAGATCGGACGAACAGAGCAGCCGGCATGCCGAGCGAAGTACGGAGCGTTTCCAGCGGCTCGGACTTCCGGGCGCACGTCGCCACCTGCGCTCCTTCGGACAGCAGCAAGCGCACCACGTGCTCGCCCAGCCCTCTGGAGCCTCCCGTCACCACAATGCGGCGGCCCGCGAAGCGCCCTGTCAACCCGCGTTGTCCGTGGTCGTGCCCTGTGTCCGTCATCTGCGCAACCCTTCAGCAACTGTGCCAACCTGCGTGGTTGAAGACATCCTGCATGCACCCTTCTGACCAGGGCTCCGCAGCGGTTCCCTTATGGACGTACCCGGCCAGTGCCAACCGTGCAGCGCCGAACTGTCGGCACTGGCTCTACGGACCCGGGTGATGACACGAACCCGGGACGGCAGTCCACCACCACTCAACCGTCGAACCCGGGTCAGGCGGTCCCCAACACGAAGCGAGAGCCAGCGGCACCCCGCGCTCCTCTCCCGACTCGGGAGGCACCATGTCCCAGGCACCACACCCACGAGACACGCTCACGCTGGCCAGCACACCCAACGCTGTCGGCCTGGCACGGCTGCACGCGGCCCACGTTCTCTCCTGCTGGGGCGTGCCGGCCGAGGTCGTGGAGACGGTAAAGCTCATCGTCTCGGAGCTCACCACCAACGCGGTACGGCACCCCAAGAAGAAGGAGGGTGAGGAGGTCTCTCCGTTCTCCTCGCAGTTCGACGTGCAGACCTTCGAGCTGGCGCTGGAGATGGTCCGTGACGCCGTCAGGGTGTTCGTGTGGGACCGCGACGCGAGGCCGCCCGTGCTGACGGAGCCCGGGGTCGAGACGACGAGCGGGCGAGGGGTCTTCATCGTCGCGATGATGAGCAGTCGCTGGGGCCACTACCCGGCTTGGGGCAGGTCCGGAAAGGTGGTGTGGGCCGAGGCCGGCCTCAGCCCCGTGAGTTGTGGTGGTGAGAGCGAGGGCCTGGAACGGCCCCCGGGCCGGCCTCCGTCGACCGAGCGCGGACAGCCCCGGCCCGACCCGCACCTGCTCGGCCGCGTGCTCGTCGGCGTGAGGGACCTATGAGTCGTGGATGCGGCCCGGCGTCCGGGAGTACGGGAAGTTGAACCACGCTTTTTGGCTCGCCGAGGCGATGGGCCGCCAGGACATCGAATCCCTCCAGCTCCTCAATGAGGAGTACGACCTCGCGACCCGCCACGAGGACTCGCAGCCCGCCGCGGCTTCCTGTCCCCGGACGATTTCCAGACCGTCCTCCCCGTCGCTGCCCACCGGGGCGCGGCCAAGAGGACACCTAGCCGGGCCTCTTCGACGAACATCCTGCCGAACGCATCGGCGGCCAGGGGGCGGAACCGCTCCGACCGGAGGGCGTGGTGCCCCGGCCGTCGAGTGGTCCCGCTCAAGACCCGAACACGGCGGTCGGCCTGCCCCCTCCGCCAGGCGACCTCGGAGACGCGAACCCCCGCGCGAAGCCAACCGCTGGTGGAGGACCCACCCCACCACTACAAGAGAGGCCCCAGATGAATCCGACCGGCGCCGAAGTGTGCACGATCGCTCTCGCTCCGGCAGAACGGCCCGTTCGCCTAGACGCTGCGGAAGCCATGGTGACCACCAACCCTCGCCAGCCCAGGCTGCTTCCGGTACCCGCCGTCGCCCTGTGGTCGGACCAGCAGGTCCGCGCCCTGCCCCTGTGGATCGGACCTGATGGCATCTATCACGAGGGCACCGAAAACCGGGATGCAGACGGCCAGCTATGGCCCCAGGTCCGCGGTCCCCAGACCGGTGCGCCGCAGTACGCGGTGCTGAACCCCCTCAAGCAGTGCCAGGCGATGGAACAGCTGCTGTGCCAAGTCGGCATGGGACCGGCCACCCGCACCGAGCACGGCCTGCTGTGGGTACTGCCTAGGCCGACCGGCTCCCTCGATGACCCGGAGTACGACTGGGACCAGGGCGTGACGACGACCGAGCCGCCTGTATGCCTCTTCCACGCCCGGGTCTCGGCACACCAGTGTCCCCGGCTCAGCACGCGGGGACCCGTGGCGGTCTACATCCGCGAGGCGGAGCTGGTGGCGGTGGATGGTACGTACTACCCGCCTCCGCCGACCCAGGCCCGCCCGATCAAGACGGTCCTGCCCATCGACGCCCCGGACACGCGCCTGATGGTCGTCGACCATCTCGTCCGTCGCCTTCGAGCCGCCACGCCTGTCGACATCACCGACCGGACCCTCGCCCGTGGCGCGCTCCCCTGCAACCGCCGCACCCGAAAGAAGGCCCGGTGAGCCACGACGAGGCCACCCACTTTCTCGTCCACCGCGTCGCTCCCCAACCGCCCTTTCCTGCAAGGACGCTCCCCATGTGTCAGCACCAACCCGCCTGCCCCACCGCCGAGTCCCCCGACCGTGACGCGGCCCGCCTGACCGCCCACCACCCTGAGCAGGGGTGGAGCCGGCTGTGTAACGGCCTCCTGCTCTTCGAGGACACCGGAGAGCTGCTGCCCAGCGGGCAGATCATCGCCCCGCACCGCCCCACGACGGCGGCGGCCGCGTGAGCGCCCGCGCCGAACAGAAGAGCCTCGACGTGGCGTGTGCCGCGCTGCGTGACATCGTCGGCAAGCTCCCGTGCGGCGAGGCACTGCCCCCGGTCGGAGCCCTGGCGGTCCGTATCCACCAGTCAGCGTGGCTCACCCGCCGGGCGCTGCGTGAGCTGGACGCGGACGGCGAGATCGCCCTCGTGCACCGAAAGCCGGCACGGCGTCTGCGTCCGGACGAGGTGCACCCTGCAGACGTCCAATTCACGCGGGAGATCCGTGACGCGATCCTCTCCGGACGCCACCGGGCCGGCATACCGCTAGTGGTCCAGCGGCGCGGTCTCGATGCCCGCCGCGTAGCCCGCGTGTGCCGAACCCTGCTCGCCGACGGTCTCCTCGTCCGCCAGGACGAGCCTGATGGCCCCCGTCTCTACGTCGCCGCGCCCGTGCCGGGTGAGGACGGGCCGGGGCTGATCGAGGACTACGCTCTGATCGGCGACCAGCGGGGCTCTGCCCTGGTCCGGCGTGACGGCAGCATCGACTGGCTGTGCCTGCGCCGGTTCGACTCCGACGCTGTCCTCGCCCGCCTCCTGGGCACCTCCGAGCACGGCTTCTGGCAGCTCGCCCCCGCCCAGCTGGCCAGCGCCTCCTCCGTGCCCGTCCCGGTGCGCCAGTACGTGGGCGACACGATGGTCCTGGAGACCGAGTGGGTCACCGAGACCGGGACGGTGCTCGTCACGGACTTCATGGTCCCGGGCAGCGAGGCGCCGCAGGTCGTCCGCATCATGACCGGTGTCCGGGGCGAGGTGGCGATGCGGACCCTGCTGCGGACTCGGCCCGGATACGGGGGCGATGTCCCCCGCCTCGACCGTGCCGACGAACGGCATGTGGCCATCGACCTCGACGAGGACGGCGGGCGGCTGTGGGTGGATGCCGCCGTCCCCTTCCAGACGAACGGCGGCGACATCCACGCCACCTTCGTCGTCTCCGAAGGCGAGACGGTCGCGCTCACCCTGGCGTGGTGGGAGGGCATCGACACCCCGGCACCGCAGCCGGCCCCCGACGCCTTGCTGAAGCACACCCTCGACCACTGGAATGCGTGGGTGGCCCGCTGTACCTACGTCGGCCCGGACCGCGAGGACGTCGTGCGTTCCCTGCTGGCCCTGGCCGCCCTCATCTACGCCCCGACCGGGGCGATCGTGGCCGCGCCGACCACGTCCCTGCCCGAGGAGATCGGCGGCATCCGGAACTGGGACTACCGCTATTCATGGCTCCGCGACGGCGCTCTTGCCGTCGCCGCCCTCGCCCGCTGCGGGTATCTGCCCGAGGCCCTCGCCTGGATCGACTGGATGGTGCGCTCGTGCGCCAGCGCCCCCGGGCGTCGGCAGATCATGTACCGCATCGACGGCGAGGCGGACCTGCGGGAGCAGGTGCTGCCCCATCTGCCCGGATACGAGGGCTCGGCGCCGGTGCGGATCGGCAACGGGGCGGCGAGCCAGCTCCAGATCGACGTGTACGGCGAGGTCGCCGACACTCTGCACGAGGTCGCACTCGCCGTCCCGGACGCGGCGCCCGGCATCGCCGTCGTCATAGTCGAACTCGCCACGGAGCTGGAGACGCTCTGGCACGAGCCCGACATGGGTGTCTGGGAGATTCGCGGTCCGCGCCGCCCCTTCACCCACTCCAAGGTGATGGCCTGGGCGACTCTCGACCGGGCGGTCCAAGCCATCGAGCGCAGATGGGCGACCGGCCCCCTGGAACGGTGGCGGGCACTGAGGGAGACGATCCACGGCGAGGTCTGTGAGAAGGGCTACGACTCCGAGCGGAACACGTTCGTGCAGTACTACGGGGCGAGGGAACTTGACGCCTCCCTCCTGCACGCCCTCCTAACCGGGTTCCTGCCCGCCGACGACAAGCGGGTGATCGGCACGATCGAGGCGGTCCAGCGCGAACTCGGCACAGACGGTGGACTCCTGCTGCGCTACCGGACCGAAGGCGAGTGTGCCGGCGTCGATGGCCTGCCCGGCGACGAGGCACATTTCCTGATCTGCACCGGGTGGTTGGCCGAATGCCTCGCGCTGATTGGCCGCGCTGACGAGGCCCAAGCGGTCCTCGATCACCTTCTGTCGCTGCGTAACGACGTCGGCCTCCTCGCCGAGGAGTACGCCCCGCGCGCCCGCCGCCAACTCGGTAACTATCCACAGGCATTCAGTCACCTGGCACACATCCGTGCGGCCCTGGAAATCGGATCCGCGACCGCCGACGGCGAGCACGCCGTCGTCCTGGCCGCCGAGCCCGCCGGGACGGCGTCATGAGCCTCGAGCGCTTACTCACCAGCCGGGCGAACAGTCACCGGCGCAGGGCACCGGAGGGCCGTGCCCCTGGTCTCGTCCTGCTCGGGGCGAATGTGATCGGGTTCGCCTTGATTGGGCACATGGTCGCGCACGAGACCGATGCCGCCCGCAGTCTCGGTCCAGCCGCTGCGGTCCCGGACCAGACGCCTGCCGAAGAGCAGCCGCCCCGTGCGGCCAACGCCACGGCAGTACCTGAATCCGGTGGCCCCGGGTGGGGGCGGACGGCGTGAACGTTTCTCTCCCCCTCCTGCACGTGCCGTACGGCTCGGTTCCTCGCTTGTCCACCGCGGATGCGGGGCCGAGCAGGATCTGGCTGCCGGCAGCGCGTGATCGCTGTACCTGGCGGACCCTGCTGCTCGGGGGCCGCACACGGCACGATGCCGACCCGCTCCGTAGCAACGCCCCCACACATCCGAGATAGTTGGAGCCCTTCATGACGCATCTCTCCAAGAGCCCGGTCCTATCCTCGGACGGTGCCGTCGGCGCAGCACGCCTGCGTCACCTGGAGCGGGCCGCCCTGACCTACGGGGTACCCGTCGAGGACGTGTTACTGATCGCCGTCAACCTGTACGGGATCACCTCAGACCAGGACCGTCACCGAGCCCGGGTCACCCTCCGCCTCGTACGCCGCCCCGATGTCCCCTGGCAGATCATCGTCCCGCTGAACCGGCCGGCCAGCCCGTTCCTGCTCAGGGGCGACGAGCTGTCGCTGAACGGCGAGGTGATCGCGCACGTCGAGCGCATCGACGCCGACGAGGCCGTCGGAGGGTACTTCCGCAACGGCGGCCGGGCCGTGACCCTCAACCCCAACGCTCGCAGCCGGTGCGTCGGGTGCGGTTGGTGCCCCAACACCCTGGAGGCCGCCGCCGACCCACGGCTGCAGGAGGAGCAGGGGCTCGACGACCTGCTGCGCGCCCTCGGTGAACAGCACCCCCGCCGCAACATGGCCGAACTGACCGAGGTCACCGTCTCCACCGGCTGCTTCGAGCGGGAGGAGGCCGCCGTTGCCCACCTGACCGCCCTGCGGCCCGCTCTGGAGCGGGCCGGCATCGGAGCCCGGATCGGCTTCCTCACCTCCGTGCTGCGCAGCGACGAGGCGTTCAGAACCATCGCGTCGCAGGTGGCGCCGTTCGTGCTCAGGCTGACGGCCGAGCACTTCACCCGGCGGGAGGCCTTAATGAAGTCCACCAAGGCCGACCTGCGGCCCGAGCAGATGCCGGACCTGCTGGCACGGGCGCGGGCGGCGGGGCTGGACACCTCGTACACGTACATCGTCGGGTTGGACCCGATGGAGGCCCTCGTGCGCGGGGTGAACGCGCTGGCGCGCATGGTCAACGCGTTCCCGAACTACCAGGTTTTCCAGGCGCATACGGTGATGATGCAGTGCATGCGGACGCCGGGCGCGGAGAGCCTGGAGTACTACCTGCAGGCACGTACGGCCATCGAGCGGGCCATGGCGCCGACCGGGCTGAAGCCGGTGGGCTGGGAGTGTTACCGGCCGCTGTGGTACTTCACGTACGCGGGGGAGGACCTCGTTGATGGGCCCTGCTGACACGGTCATCGACCGGGTGCGGGTCGAGCGCCTCGATGAGAGAGCGGCGGGTCCGTGGGAGGCGGGCGACAGCCGGTTCGCGGTGGTAGTCGAGGCCCGCGGGGTGGCCGGAGTGTTCGCTCCGGTCGACGAGCTGCCCGCCGCGCTCGTCGCCACCCGGCTCGGGCAGAGCGTGCTGCGGCACCCGGTGACCGACCACAAGGGGCTGCTGAGCAGGCTCCTGGCCGAACTCGGTCCGCACGCGGCGGGGCTCGGGCGCTGGGCGGTGGGGGCGTTGGACTGCGCGGCGTGGGACCTGCACGGCCGTCTCGCCGACCTCCCTGTTGCGGCCCTGCTCAGCAACCGGCCCGCGCGGCAGGTACCGGTCTACGCCTCCTGGCTCTCCCTGGACCTGACCTCCGCTTCGGCCGAAGAGTCCGTCCGGGCCACAGCCGGCGAGGGGTTTGCCTTCACCAAGTGGGCGCTGCGCGACGCGGAAGTCGGCGAAGTCGCGCTGCTGGCCGAACGGGCTGCGGTGTGGGCGGGGCAGAGCGTGGCGGTGGATGCCCTGGGCACATGGGGCCACCTGCGGACCACGGAAGTCGCACCGCTCCTCGCCCCGGAGTCGGTGCGCTGGGTGGAGGACCCGCTGGTGCGGACCGACCGGGCCGCGTACACGCAACTGCGCGGGCAGGCAGAAGGGTTGAGAGTAGCGTTCGGCGAGCGGCTGACCCATGTGGAGGACGTCCTAGCCCTGCTGGAGCACTGTCGGCCGGAGGCGTTCACGTTCGACGCGGTGTGGTGCGGCGGCATCACCGAAGCGCGGGGCTGGCTGGGCGCCGCCCACGACGCGAAGGTGCCTGTCCACCTGCACGGCCGGGCGTTCCTGCCTGCCGTGCACCTGGCCGCCGCGTTCCCTCACGTGTCGGGCGCGGTGGAGTACCAGGTGGTGTGGGAGCCGCGACGTCAACGGGCACTGAGCGGCACGCTCCAGCCGTACGGCGGGCACGTCGCTCTCCCCGACCGGCCCGGTCTCGGGATGGAGGTGCGCCGGTAATGCCCTTGCACACAGGCGAGCTGGCGGTCCACGGCCGCCTGGAGCAGCGCGAGGAGAAGGTGCTGCTCGTCGTGGGCGAGCGGTTGAGCGGATACGACACCTTCCTGTCCCCGACCCTGCGCCTCGACCAGCCGGTGCACCTGTCCGAACTCCCGGTCAGGATCCTGACGTTCGACGACGTCACCGTCCTTTCGCCCCTCGTCCCGGCCCTGCCGCAGGGGCAGGCCGGCGAGGAGTGGAGCGGCACACTGCTGATACCGCACGGCTCGCGCCCGCCGACGATCCCCGACGACCTCGCCCAGGCGGCTGCCGAGGCAGGTGTCGAAGCCAGCGGCTGGTCACCGGCCGAGGCCCGGCAACTTCTGACCTTCCTCGGCGAAGCCGGTCCCGGTCTCGTGCGCACCGAGCGGATCGGCCTGATCGTCGCGGCCTTGGCGGATCGTTCGTGAGTCCGGCGACCTGCGTGCGGCTGGTGAGCCTCGATGTCGGATACACCCTGGGAGAGCCGTCCGGGACGACGCTCACGCAACGCTTGGTGGAGCTGTCCCCATTACCGGTCCGGCAGGCGAAGCAGATCGCCCAGCAGATCCTGCACGCCCTGGACCCGCGCAGCGATGCGACGGGGCCGCAGACGGTGTGCGCCGCCTTGGGTCTTGCGCCGTCCGTCTTCCCCCACGACCATCGTCCGCCCGGCTTCGTTCTGTGGCCCGGCGCAGTGGAGGCGGTGGCGTGTGTCGCCCAAGTCGTTCCGGTGGTCACCCTGTCAAACGTGAGCCACTGGGACGAACGGGAGACCGACGTCGCCGCCCTCCTCGCCCCCCACCTCCGGGCCCATCACCCGTCGTGGCAGCTCGGGTTCGCCAAGCCCGACCCGCGCGCCGTGCAGACTGTCGCTCGGCTGCACGGCCGCGACCCCGCGGAGGTACTGCACGTCGGCGACAGCTTCGACTACGACGTGCGCGGCGCCCTCGCCGCCGGAGCCCACGCTCTGTGGATCACCTCGCGCCCGCCGTCGGCCGAAGAACTCCGACTGCTGGCCGAGCACCCCGGCCGGGTCACGATTGTGCCGGACCTCGGCCGTGCGGTCCGGCACATCGAGCAGACCGTTCCCCCGTCAACCTCTTCCACCAGGAGCACCACCCCATGAGTCAGTTCGACACCACCGCCCCGTTCTACGCCGCCTACCGGCCCGGCATCCCGAAGGAAGCCGTCGAGCTGCTCGCACAGCGGGTGGCTGGCAAGGAACACCGGGCCCTGCTCGACCTCGGATCCGGCACCGGGCAGGTCCCCCTGGCCCTGGCCGGGAAGATGACGGAGATCGACGTCGTCGAGCAGGACGCGGACATGCTCGGCGAGGCCGACAAGGCGCTCGCCGGGCTGCCGGTCACCGTCCGCCTGCACAACGCTCCCGCCGAGGAATTCACCCCGCCCGCCTCCTACCAGGCCGATCTCGTCACGGTCTGCCGCGCCTTCCACTGGATGAACCAGGACGTGGTGCTGTCGCGCCTGGAGGGCATGACCACGCCGGACGCGACAGTCGCGGTCATGGGGGACGGCAGCCTGTGGACCGCGCGCACCGAGTGGACCGACGCCCTGCGGGCCCTGATCCAGGAGTACCTGGGCGAGGAGCGGCGGGCAGGGGTGGGCAAGAAGTACGCGGCGCACGACCGGCCGTACCGCGAGATCCTCGCCGAGTCCGCGTTCGGTCAGGTCGAGGAGCACACCATCGCCGTCGAGCGGACGTGGAGCACCGAGACGGTGATCGGCTACCTGTACTCGACCTCCTTCGCCGCCAGGCCGCTGTTCGGCGAGCGAGTCGACGACTTCGAGCGCCGCGCCCGCGCCCTGCTCGACCAGCACGCCGCCGCCGACGGCCTGATCGAGCACGCCTCCTTCCAGGTCGTCCTCGGCCGACGCGGCTGACCCGCCCCTTCCTCCTCGCCGGGGCGGCCCCCTCCCCGCCCCGGCCCTGTCCCGTCCCTCCGGAAGGAGATCCACCATGCCCCGATCCGTGACATGGAGCGACGAAGAGCGGCGCCAGTTCGTCGACGACGGCGTGCTCATACGCTGTGGCCTGGTCCACGGCGCCGTGCTGTCCAAGGCCCGCGACCTCGTCGGCGGCTGGCTGAACGAGGCGTACGACCCCGCGCGGCTCACCGCCTACACCGAACGCAGCTTCGCCCCCGAGCTGGAAGAACACCCCCACCTCCTCGCCCTCTACCAGCGAAGCGGCCTGGCGGAGCTGGCCGTGGTGCTTGGGGTGCGTTTCGGCGAGCCGGGCCTGGCGGCGGGCCTCGGCGAAACCGGCTCGGGTGGCCCTCTGCTCGGCACGCGACGCCTTGCGGGGCACGTAGAGAGGGGAGGCGCTGGCGCGGGTGCGGGACATGAACGTTTCTCCAGACGGGGGAGGTCAGCGGCGCACGAGGCCGGTGAACGGCGCGTGCAGGTCGGCCGGGGTGGTGCGCCGGCGCACCAGGTGCGCGGTGCGCTGGTGGCGCTGGCAGATGGTCAGCTCCGGGGCCCCGTCGGGCAGGCCCGCCCGGCACGCCTCCGGTTCGGGCACTTCGCCCGAGTCCGGCCGGGGCGCCGCGTGGTACGCGGAGTGGAGATGTTCGGCGGCCTGCCAGATGCGGGTGCGGGCGGCACGGAGCGGGTCGCCCTCGGCCGGAACGAGCTGACCGGTGCGGACGGCATGGGCATCGAGCAGCCCGTACAGCGCGACGAGATGCGCGTGCAGGGCGTCCAGCTCTGCGCGGGTGGTGACGAGCGGGCCGCCGGGGATGTTGAGTGCGCGGTGGAAGTCGAGCGCGGCGGTGGCGAAGGGCACGAAGTCCTGCGCGGTCGAGCTGGCGGTGTGGGACATGAGGGTGCTCTTTCGGAAGGTGAGGAAAGGCCGGCGTCAGGCGGCGCGCGCGAGCGGCAGGGCGGCGGCGGTGAACGCCTCGGCCTGCTGCCAGGTCAGCGGCCGAACGTCGAGCTGCGCACCGACAGCGGCGGTCTCCACGACCGCGCACGCGGTACGCAGTTCGTCCTCGGAGTCGGCCGAGACGGTCAGCAGCCCGGTCAGCGCGACATCGGCATGGCCCGCGATGAGCTGCCGTTCGCGGGATTTGATGTCCTGGTACTCGACCGAGTCCGCTTCGGAGTCGACCTGGCCGCGTCGGGCTCGCTCGGCGGCATCGGCGACCACGCTGGCCTTCTTGCGCTGAACGTCACGCAGCGCGGCGTCCAGGCCCTTCGGCTCGTAGGAGAGCGACAGGTTGCGCCGGACCCCGCCGGTGAACAGGAGCTGATGCAGGAACCCGGCCGACGTCTCGGTCCTGGGCCAGTTCTCCACCCAGTACGTCGCGTGGACGGCCGAGTCGGTCACGATGTGGTCCGCCTTCTCGACGACCACGACGGGCCCGGCGGCGGCGGGCTCGGCCTCGGGACGGCCATCGGCCGACCAACGGTCCAGCGGTGTAAGGGCCTTGGGGTCGTACGCGGTGCGCACGACGGCCGCGATCTCGCGGGCGGTGAGCCAGCCGCTGGGGTTGAGCCCGGCGGTCCGCGCGGCCTGATCGAAGGTGGACGTGAGCTGCGCCAGGACACTGAAGGAGCCGGTCAGCCCACCGCCGGCCTGATTGATCAGGCGCCGCGCCGCCTTGGTGTCCAGTGACACTGCGACGTATGCCTCGTGCGGCGCGGCGGCCGGGCCCGCGCTCTGGATCAGCTCGCTGTAGATCGGCCCCGCCGTGGTGGCGTGCGGCTGACCGTGCTCCTCCCAGTAACGGCGCAGGGCGTCGCCGGAGTCCGGAACCGTTCGCTCGATCACCTGGATGCGGGCGACCTGCCCGGTACGGGCAAGAGCGGCCAGCGCGCGTCCCCAGCCGCCGACGTTGGCCTGCTGGGTACCCGGGTCGAGCAGCGCGTAGGCGCGGGAGGACACCTTGACCACGGCGGTCAGCGTGCCGCTGTGCGGGTCGTGGACCGCCCCGTAGCGGCCGTCCGGCGCGGTGACCACGCGCAGGCTCGCGGCGGTACCGGGCAGGTGGAGCAGTCCTTCGCGGGTCGGCCGACGGGAGGGGCGGGTAAGCCAGACGAGCTGGCCTCGCATCCGGCGCAGAACGTACCGGGTGGCGATCGGGGCCCAGTCGGCCAGGGCACGGCCGCGGTGGCGGACGAAGACGAGGAGGGCGATGGCGGCCCACAGCGGGATGAGCTGGAGAGCGCCGACCACGCCGCGGGTCAGGACCACGGCGAGAAGGAGAAGGCCGGTGAGGCCGGTGACGGTCAGCTGTGGGGCGGTCAGGCCGAGCAGGATGCCGCGCCTGCTGCGGTGGGGGAACTTCACGGTGGCCGAGGGGGCCTGGTGCTTGCCGGGCAAGGGGGTTCCAGACGGTGAGAACGGGCGGGGGACGGGGCGCGCGGCGATCTTCTGGATGTCATGGCGGAACCTTCCTGCTGGTCGGGTGAGGCGGGGGCGGGCCGTGCGATACGGCCCGCCCCCTGGGGTGTGGTGGGTCACGAACCCCTGGGCGGCTGGGTGGGGAACACCCAGGTCGTCGGCGTCGGAGAACCGGCGGCCGAGGGTCCGGGGGCGACAGGCGGTACAGGGGCCTGCCTGCTGCCCGGTGTCGACGTGCCCGCCAGATGGCCGGAGCCGCCCTGGACGGTCACCTCGGACCCGTCTGCTTCGTCCTCGCCGGGATGCGTGATGAGCGGTGGGATCCCGGGCCGCTGGATCAGGGCCCGGCCCTTGTCGCCGGTGGCGTTCGGGTCTTCGCCGTACCGGAAGCGGGTCTGCGGCTTGGGCGGCCCGGCGTCGATGCCCTCCTTGCTGAGGGTGCGGCCAGAGGGGTTGATACCGGAGGCGACGCCGTCGGAACCCGCACCGGGAACCTTGTTCGGGCCCTGCGGTGCGGGCATCCCGGTGCTGGCCTGCATCGCCAGGGAGCCTGCGGTCTTCGCCGCTCCGGCCGCGACCGCCATGCCGGCGACGCCGGTGCGGTGCAGGTCGTCGTGGCCGCCGCCGTCGCTGGCCCAGTGGACGAACTTGTAGGTCGCGTAGGGGCACAGCAGAACCAGGACCATCACGACGATCCCGGCCATCGCGTCGGAGAGTGCGCCCATGCCGTCGGTGGTCTCCGTCTTGCCGAGCGCGGAGACACCGATCAGGAAGACCACCGTCATCAGCAATTTGGAGACGATCAGGGTGGCGGTGGCCTCGATCCAGCCGCGCCGCCACTTCTTCGCGACCTCCCATCCTCCGCCGGCCCCAGCGAACACAGCGAGTGTGACGAGGATCAGGATGCCGACCTTGCGGGCGACCATGACCCCCCAGTAGAGGAAGGCGCCCACCGCGCAGCCGACAGCGATCAGGACGGGGACGGCCCAGCCCATCGGGTACAGCGCACCGAGCATGTTGACCTTGACGATGCGGCGGACCGCATCATCCACGGAACTGTTCGCTGCCTGGAACAAGCCGTCCGACAACGCGTCAACGACTGTGATGGCGACGGACGTGAAAGCGATGGCGCAGAAGCTGAAGAGGACACCGATCATGGTGCCGATCGCGGCCTGAGCGAGGGCGCGTTCGTCCCGCCTCCATGCCGCGGTCATCAGCTGAATGCAGAAGGCCCCCACGGTCAGGGCGAGCCCGATGGGCAGCAGCAGCTCGTAGTTGTCCCGGAACCACTTGGCGTCGAGGTCGATGGCAGTGGTCATATTGACAGCATCGGAAGCGAGATCCGTAGCGGTCGCCGCCAGCTCACCCGCTGACTTCGCGAGCCATGCGCCGATGCCGTCGGTCACTGCTCCGGCCGGGTTGCTGACGAAATCAACGGTGCCGCAGACCTTATCCATCAGGGGGAAGTCACAAACTCCCATGGCAGTACCTCCTTTCTGCGGAAGGGGTCAGGGGGCGACAGCCGGCAGAACGCCGGCCAGGGCGCAGGGCTGAGAGGGCCGACACTGGACCGCGAGGGTGGTGACACGGCTCTCCGCACCTCCCGCGGACGAGCCGTTCCACGCGATCGACTGCTTGCCGGAGACCGTGACGGCATAGACGTACGTCTGCGTGATCGCCCCGGGATCCTCCTGCAGGGCCCGGTTGAACGACTCGGGAAAGTGCCCCTCGTTCACCGTGGCGGAGGCGAACTGCCCGTTGGCCGCCATCTCCTTCCACAGGACAGGTGAAGGGACGAGAGCATCGACCGAAGCCTTGTCGACGTACTTGCTCTCGCGCGTCAGCCACCCGTGCAGGGCGTCCAGCAACTCACGCTGGGAGTAGGCCCGTGTGTCGTAGGACCACAGCGCAGCAGCGGCTGCCTTCCCGTACTTGATCCGATCGTGCGTCTTCGGCGGGACAGGAAGAGCACGAGGCCGGGTGTGCGGGCCGGACGGCGCCGCGGGCGAGGAGGAGGCCACGGGCGAACTCGGCTGCGGAGCAGGGGTTTTCGAGGAGCTCCTGCCGTCGCGGGTGAGGTAGGCGGCCAGGCCGGCGAGGGCGACGAGCACCACCAGGACGACGGTGCCGAGCAGCGCCCGGCGGCGCACGCGAGATGCGCCGCCGGGGTGGGTGGAATGCTGGGCCATCAGTGGACCTGCGTCCCGAGTGTGCTGAAGAACGCCACCACACCGTTCGCCGCGCCAAGCAGAAGGGCCGCGCCGGCGCTCACAAGCACGCCCTTCTTCCCGTTGGCCTCCGCCTGGTGGCCGCCGGAGTGGTGGCCCCAGGCCCACACGCCCGCGCTGACGGCGAGGGCGCCGACCACGGCGACGAGGCCGAAGAGGTTGATCGAGCCCATCACCTGCTTGAGAACGGACAGGCCTGGCAGGCCGCCCTCGTTCGGCTTGATCCCGGGATCGTAGGCGAGCTGTATGACCTGCTCGGCGAGAAACATGGAACTCCAGTTCGATTTATGGCACGCCAAAGCCCGCACGGGCGAAGCGGCGTTGCGAGAAAGAGGGGGAGGAGGGAAGCGCCGGTCAGACGACTCGGCGAGCCGCGAGAATCCGCGGTTTCCAGTAGTCGAGGGTCGCGATGCGGACCACGTCGCCGGTATGCGGGGCATGGACGATCAGGCCCTGCCCGATCACCATCCCGACGTGCTCGGGCACAGCGGCCGTCCCCTCCGTGAACAGGAGATCACCCGGCCGAAGCGCGTCGACCGATACCGCTTTGCCGTCCTTGACCTGCGTATACGTGGTCCGCGTCAGGGACACCCCGGCCGCCTTGTACGCCTGTTGCACCAGGGAGGAGCAGTCGCACCGGCCCATCGCGTTCTTGCCGTGGGAGTTCGTGCAGCTACCGCCCCACTGATACGGCGTGCCGAGCTGTCCGAGCGCCCACCGGATCGCCGTCTGCACCTTCGGCGACGCATCGGCGGGGATCTTGTACTCATCGGGCAGAGCGCCAGCAGGGATGGTGCCGAAGTCGGTCCCGTCCCCGTTCGCCGAACAGCCACCGGCGTCCGCGGGCGAGGGACTACTGGCGTCGGCCGAGCCGGACGACGAAGGACTCGGCGACGGGGCGCCGGCCTTCGGCAGCAGAGGCTCGATGGCCTTCTGCAGGGCGGTGGCCAATGGCTCCCACTTGGCGTACGCCTCCGGGAAGCCCGACTTCTGCACCGCCTGGGCGGCCTGGGTGATGGACAGGGACTGCCAGCCGGACACCTTCTTGAGTTCCTCGTAGAACTTGCTGCTGGCGTGCACCGGGTCGAGGATCTGGTTCGCCGTGCCCCAGCCCTGCGACGGCCGCTGCTGGAACAGGCCCAAGCTGTCGCGGTCGCCGTAGGTCAGATTCCGAAGACCGCTCTCCTGCAGGGCGGTCGCCAGGGCCACGACCTGCCCGCGGGCCGGGATGTTCATCGCGACGCCGGTGGCCTGGATCGTCTTGGCGTTGGGTACCTGCTCGGCAGGGTCGTCCAGGCCCGGCACGGAGGCCTTGCCCTTGTCGCCGCCGTGCAGGATGGCCTTCACCTGCTTGGCGACGGCGGAGGTATTCACCGCCTGTGCACCGCCGGTCGAGCAGGAGGCCGAGGCAGTTCCGGCGCCGATGGCGAGGATCGGAACGGCCAGCAGCAGCGGGCCGGTCGCGCAGAGACCGACGAGGGCACCGGTGGTCTTCTTCATTGCCGCCGCCGTTCACCGAGACGCTGGTGTCGGCCGGGTGACCGCAGTGGGTCGGGGCGCGGGTGTATCAGGGCATGCTGCATCGCAGCGGCTCCTCGGGTTCGTAGGAGGCGCGGTGCCGACTTCTCGTGCAAAGCCGTCGGCACCGCGCCGATGTGCATCCGCCGCTCAGGCGGGCCCGGGGCAGGGGAGCTGATAGCTCCCAGGCGCCGGTCTCAGGTCACGCGCGGCAGCCAGCCGCGCTCGTAATCTCAGGCAGTACACCGGGGCCTCCGGACAGCGCTCGGAAATGCATGGGCAACGCGCCCCCGACACTGCTCGATTGGACGAGACAGCACGGATAAGCACAGGTCAACTGGGGTGGAGCGAGGCTCCTGCCCGGCGACACGGCGAGACAGTAGACCGGGATTCCGGCCGCACCAAACGACTCCCCAGACCGTGCTGCCAGAGCGGCCCACCTCGCTGGGCCCGGCCGGAAATCACCGCTAACCTCCGGCGCAACCCCGCCCCGGAAGAACGCCGTTGAAGGCTGCCCGGAGCGCGGAGCAGTCCCACCACACGCCGAGAGAGGCCCTTCCCGTGAGCTACACCCTGCACCGAGGCGACGCCCTGACCGTCCTGAAGTCCCTCCCGGACGAGAGCGTCGACGCGGTGATCACCGACCCCCCGTACAACTCCGGTGGACGCACCAGTTCGGAACGCACCGGACGCACCGCACGAGCCAAGTACGTCACCGGCAACTCGGCCCACGACCTCGCCAACTTCCCCGGTGAGAACCGGGATCAGCGCTCCTACCGCTCCTGGCTGACCGAACTGCTCACCGAGTCGTACCGGGCCTCCACCGAGCACGCGGTGGTCATGGTCTTCTCCGACTGGCGCCAGGAACCGACCACGACCGACGCCCTGCAGATGGCCGGCTGGACCTGGAGCGGCACCATCCCGTGGATCAAGCCCGCCAGTCGGCCCCGCAAGGGCGGGCCGAAGCAGGACTCCGAGTTCATCCTGTGGGGCGTCAAGGGATCCCTCGACAACACCCGCGACCTTTACCTGCCCGGCCACTACATTGCCTCTCAGCCTCGCAAGGGCAGGGTCCACATCACGCAGAAGCCTGTCGAGATCATGCAGCAGCTCGTACAGGTCTGCCCCGAGGGCGGCACCGTCCTCGACCCGTTCACCGGCAGCGGCTCCACGGGCGTCGCGGCCCTGCGCGAGGGACGCCGCTTCGTGGGCGTCGAGCTGTCCGCGCACTACGCCGACGTCGCCGAGCAGCGACTCCAGGCCGAGCTGACCAAGGACGACTTCGACCTGGCCGGACCGGAGGACTGAGCATGAGAGCGGAGAGAGCCTGGGGCCGGCGGACCGCAGACGCCGAAGGGCGGCTGGTGCATCGAGTAACCGATGCGCCAGCCGCCCTTCTCGTTGCGTCAGGCCGCTTCGAACGCCCGCCGGATGAGCGGGGCCGCCTTCTCCAGGTCGGCCGCCGAGACGAGCCGTACCTCCAGGTCCCCGGTCCCCAGGTGCCCGATGCCGCGCATGTCCCGGGTGAAGCCCTCCTCCAACTCGACCGAGTCCGGGTCGAGTCTGAGGTACACCAGGATCGCCTCGTGCTTCGGGCGGAAGATCACCGACGCGACGTTCACCAGCCGCCGGTAGGCGATGTAGTGCCGCAGGACCGCGACCTCGACCTCGCCCCACGCCGTCAGCGCCTCGTCCAGCTCCCTGTACAGGTCCCGCAGGCACTCGGGCACGAGGCCGGCACCCGTCGGCGAAGGAGCTGTCGGGACCGCCGGCGCGCTGTCGACCACCGTCTCCCGCCCTCGATTCCGCCGGGGCGAAGCGGCGCTCGGCGAGCCGGGCGAGGAATCGACGAGCAGCAGGCTCAGCAGGCCGCCCTCGAACACCCGGTAGCGCACCAGGTCGATCCGCTCAGGCAGCCGCTGCACGGCCACACGGTCGTGGTGGGAGAACCCGGCCGCGATACAGACCATCCGCGGACGACGCCAGTCGATCGACTCGACGGTCTCCACGCCCAGAACCTTCCGGACGAGCGCCTCGAACTCGTGGCGCGCCGAGTCCAGCCAGGACAGATAGGAGACAGCCTGCGACAACACCCCGCTGTTGGAGCCCTTCTTGAACTCGATCACCACCGGACTGCCGTTCTCATCCAGCCCCAGCGTGTCGATCCGCCCTTGGTGCCACGGACCAGTCACGTACTCCGACGCCACGAACCGGATACCGAGCATCTGCTCCAGACCGGCCTCCACCCGCCGCTGCAGCTCCACCTCCAGCGCCACCGTCGAACCGGACAGCTCGGCATCCCGACCGTCCGCGTCCCGCCGGAACAACATCAACTCGGCCACCAGCGCCCCCTCCCGTGATCTCTGCAAAGACCAATCAACGGGAGGCTCCGGGTATTCCGCCGTTGGGTAGCGGGAAGGGCGGCTTGCTCAGTCTCCGGACCGGTACGCCCGTGCCAGGTGGCCGCCAACCAGTGGCTCGAAGTCCTGGCTCGCGTCAGCGTTCGTAGTCCTCCGGATTCCCCGAACGTTCGGGGGCCTTCCAGCTCGACCATAGGATCGGCCAACCGCAGGATCCGGGCATCGCCTCGGAGCGGAATCCGATGCCGCGGACGTGGCAATGGCATGAGCTCCGGTGTCTGTGCTGCCGCGAGCGATGTCCGTCTGCGGGTGGCATGGACAACAGGACTCCTAGCGATCTTGTCAGTGTTTGTCCGTATGATTGACCCCCTCTGGAGTTACTGGGGGCTGCTTTCGGTCACAGGGGTGGGTGCCGCGTAATATTCTCGGGGTGCCTGGGGCGTCCGATCGATCTTGTTTTCCGAGGTAGACGCCGGATTCTTGATCTTGCCAGAGGTTGTGTGATCTCCTGGTGCTCGTTCTTCTCGTCCGATGGAGGTTGGCGCAGTGCGCAGGCAGCACTATGAGGTGCCTCTGGAGCGAAGCGACTACCTGGAGCTCAAGCGTCACAGGAACAGCTGCAAGCCCGAGAACTTCGGCAAGTGGCTCGGTGGCTTCGGTGCTGGAAAGCGCTTGGCCGTCGACCTCTTCTCCGGAGCGGGTGGACTGAGCCTCGGACTGGAGCGAGCCGGATGGACGGTCGCAGCCGCGGTCGACTTCGACGAGCGGGCGCTCCAGACGCACGCCGCGAACTTCCCGGGCATGAGCCTCCACATGGACCTGGGCAATCCTGACGAGCGTGACAGGCTCGTCGAGATGCTGGCGCCGGCCAAGATCGATCTGGTGGCCGGCGGCCCGCCGTGCCAGCCGTTCAGCAGGGCTGGTCGGAGCAAGATCCGCAGCCTCGTGGAGCATCACGGCCGCGATCCCCATGATCGCCGCAAGGAACTGTGGAGCGCCTACCTCGACGTCGTGAAGCGCCTCCGGCCGCGTGCGGTCCTCATGGAGAACGTGCCGGACATGGGTCTCGGTGACGACTTCTTCGTGGTACGCACCATCGAGGAGCAGCTGGAGGACCTCGGCTACGCGACGCAGGTCCGTCTCGTCGATGCGTGGAAGTACGGCGTTCCGCAGCACAGGAAGCGACTGATCCTGCTGGCGAGGAACGACGTGGAGCGCTTCTCGTGGCGGCAGGAGCTGGAGCACGATCAGCGGACCACGCTGCGTGACGCCATCGGTGACCTGCCGGTGCTGCCTGTCGTGCCCACTGAGCGTGTCGGGCAGCGCGAACTCCCGTACGACGAGCCGTCCGAGCTCTCCAAGTTCGCTCAGGACATGCGTAAGTGGGCGCGCAAGGACCGGATATGGGACCACATGACCCGACGGGTCCGGAAGGACGACGCGGAGATCTTCTCCAGCATGGACTCCAAGACCCTGTACTCGGAGATCTCCCCGGAACTGCAGCGCTACAAGGCCGACCACTTCACGGACAAGTACAAGAAGCTCGACTGGGCGGACCTCAGCAGGTCGATCACCGCACACATCGCCAAGGACGGCTACTGGTACATCCACCCCGACCAGGATCAGCCGCGCACCCTCACCGTGCGCGAGGCCGCGCGGGTGCAGACTTTCCCGGACAAGTTCCGATTCGCCGGCACGCGCAGTGACGCCTTCCGTCAGATCGGTAACGCTGTGCCGCCCCTTCTTGGCGAGGCTGCGGCGGAAGCGCTGCTGCCCGTGGGCGACGAGCGACCGAGCGAGGGTGGACTCCAGCCGCACTGGCGCACGGTGCGAAGGGATCTGACCGCCTGGGCCGAAGGACGGCGTGAGTCGGAGGACTGGTACCAGCTTCCGGGCGAGCAGATGTCGGGTTTGCAGGCCGCCGTCGTGGCCATACTGTCCGGGACGCGGATCCAGCCCGCGCAGCTGGCGGAGATGGTCGAGGTCGTGCGGGGGCGGACGTCCCTGAGCAAGGCCGCGCTCGAGGCACTCACTGCGGCGGCACCCTCCGAGGCAGCGAAGGCGCGGGTCGCCCGGCTAGCCGCGGTGATCGGCAAGTCGAGCGTCTGGGGCGACGAGGAGAAGGTCCGCGAGCAGCTGAAGCTTAAGCCGGCCGAGGCGACGGTCTACCGGCTGCTGGTCGGCGAGGATCTCCTGTGGGTCGGGCAGGGGGCGCTGCGCGTCGCCGCCCGTCTGCACGGTAGCGATTCGGATCGCACGAACAGGCTCAGCGACGGTCGAGTGGACTTGGTGAAGCTCGTCGGAGCTGGCGAGGACGCGCCTCTACGTATGGCGGCGCTTCGGCTCATCGGAAGCAGCTTCTGCCGGGCCAAGGAGCCGCTCTGCGAGCTGTGCCCCCTGAGCAAGTACTGCGTCGCCAGAGAGAGCGTCTCGGGCGACCTGTTCACGGACGCGTTGACCGGGACCCACGGACGGGAGACGGTGCCGGCCCAGGCTCGCGAGCCTGGTCGCACTGCCGGGCGACGCTGAGCGCAGCGCGCTCGACGTCCGCCCGGATCTCGCACTCCCAGACACGGACGACGGTCCAGCCGGCGGCCTCGACTGTTGCGGTGTTCCGGCGGTCGCGCTCCTTGTTGGTCTCGATCTTCGCTTCCCACAGGGAGGCGTTCGGGCCGCGGAATGTCTTCGGGCCGTGCACAGGACATCCGTGCCAGAAGCACCCGTCGACGAACACCGCCACGTTGTACCTGGGCAGGACGAAGTCCGCCGTGCAACGGGCAGCCACCTTGCGCTGTAGACGGAACCGGAGGCCGAGCCGGTGTACGGCACGCCGGAGGGCCACCTCCGGCTTCGTGTCGCGGACGCGCCGACCCTGCAGATGGCCGCTGAGTTCGGTGCTGACCCACTCCGCGCTCGTGGTGTCCTCACGTGCTGCCATACCTCAGCCCCAGCCCGTCGTCGGCCCTACGAGTGTGAGGGTGCCACACTCGTCCCATGCTTCGTGAACCTGCAGAACTCCGTGTCGACGACCACGGCCGGGTCGAGCTCCCCATCGGGCTGCTCGCGGAGGCGGGCATCGCACCCGGGGCGGACCTCTTGGCCTTCAGCGACGGAGACGGGCGGATCGTGCTCCGCCGCGCCGAGGACGCCATGAGGGACTTGCTCGAGCGCGGAGAGCTCTGAAGGCCGACGACGAGTCGGCCCTATGGACCGGGGACGAACCCGAGCGACAGCGCCTCGTTCCGTGCGTGCAGTGCCTGTACCGCCTGTGGCTCGGGGATCTCCTGGTCGAGTTCGAGTCGTCTGCCGACGTACTGCGCCAGCTGGCGCTGCGAGGGATCCAGGTTGTGTGTCTCCTTCGCCCATCGCTCGACGGCGTACCACTCGTCCGCCGGGATCGAGGCCACCTCGTCGCGGGCCCCCTGGGCGCCTTCCGCGCCTCCTGCGAGAGCCTTCTCGTCCAGCGGGTGATCGCGGAGTTCTGCCGCCAGGTCACCAGGCACGGACCACGACACGCGGGAGGCGGCGTCCCAGCAGACTGCCTTCTTGGCCCACTCACCCACGTGGTTGCCTTCGCGCGGTCTGGTCACTGCCCGCATCACCCTGGGACAGAGGTCGTCGATCGCCGCCTCGACGGCAGGAGAGACCCGCTGCTCTCGCCAGATCCGGTCGAGGTCGATGCGCTGCTCCGTCGCGTGCGACAGACGGGCCATGGTGTATGTCGTGATCATGCTCTTGTAGCTGCCGGCCTCGTGGTTCGCCGCGATGCGGTCGACCGCCTTGAAGAGGATGGCCATGGCGATCACGCGTTGGCAGTACTGGACGTCGACGCGCGGGGGCGCCTCGCCGATGCGGTCCATGAACACGGCGAAGTTCTTCTGCGCGCCACGGCTGACCTGAAACGGAAGATGGTTCCAGGAGTTGGCGTACTTCGCGAGGTCCGCCTTGGTGAACTTCTGCTTCGTTGGGTTGAGCTTCTTGAACGTGCGTTGCCTCGCGGGCGTCCGGGCCTTGGCCACCTCGTCGGTGTACTGGCCGCGCGCCCGTTCGTAGAACCAGTGGGTCTCCTGACCACTGCCGTCGGTTGCTGGCGCCCACAGGGAGCGGGTGATCCGTTGTACGGCCACGTGGTACTCGTGGTTCGAGCTGAAGTCGACCAACGTCACGCGGTTTTGGGTGTTGGAGTACTCGGAGATCATCGGGACGATCTCCGAGAGTCGCTCCGGGGAGACCTCCGTCAGTTTCATCTGCACGGCCACATGCGACAGGTCTGCCTTGTCGCGGCTGGAGGCGTAGTGCAGAGAGGCTGTCGTCTGACCGCCGTTCACGACTTGGAGCCCCTGCACGCGGGAGATGCCCGTGGGCCGGCCTTCCGGGTCGTAGGCGAAGTCGACCTCCGAAGCGGTCGCCGTAATGCCGTTGTTGTACGCCAGGAACCTGCCGGGGGAGTTCAGCAGGGTCTCCCGGATGCCACGGTTGACCGACCCGCGGGCCTGCAGGAAGGAACGGACGTTCAGCTCGAGGAGCCTCGTCCCGTATTCCCCGTAGAGCTCGGCGAGCCTCTGCCCGGGGATCACGGCCATGGTCACCGAGTGGTCGGGCTCGCTGCTGGGCGCCGCGACGCAGGGCAGCGGAGGGTCGAACGAGACGACGATGGGTTCGCTGATGCTGCCGGAGGTCGCGTGGCGGTGCAACCGTGCCAGGTCCCATACCTCGTGGGTCACGCGGAGGCCGTCGAAGTCGGTGGGCGGGACTGCGGTGCTGGTGCCGACGCGGTTGCTGAGGAGGAAAAGTCGTATCCTGCTCACTTCGGTGAGCGCCTTCTCCACCGCCGCGCACATGTCGTAGACGTCGAAGGACTCGTCGATGTGCTGGCGCAGACCGTCCCGGCACCGACGGACGAACGTGAGGAGCCGTTTGAAGGCGGTCTCGGCCTGCCCCTTCGTGAGCTTGGACGCCAGCGGCTCCAGATCGAAGTCCGTGACGAAGAGGTCGAGGCACTCCCCGGAGTCTCCGATGCCGTAGCCGTGGACCAGGTGACCGTGCGCACCATGAAACGCGCTGAACGTGTTGGACGCAATGCCAGCCTGCTCCAGGTCCTCGAACACACGCCGTGTGAACGTCTCCGGAGTGGTGGTTCCCTCAGCGTCTGCTGTCGCTTGGACGTCAGCGACGAGGTCGTGGGCGTACTGGGACAGGTCGAGCTCAGGCATGGGTTCCCCCGATCAGTGCGATCACCTCGTCGGCGGTGGCGCGGTGCTGGTCCAGCCCCGAGGTGCTCACGTTGTACGTGCAGTCCCCCACCCCCTCGGGGAGATCTGCCTCGACGATTCTCGGGAAATCCTCTCGTACGTGCCAGAAGCGCAGGTCACGGAGGGTGTACCGAGGTTCTTCGTACAGGTCTCGCTGCGCCGGGAGGTAGCCGACCTGTACGAGTCGGCCGTCGAAGGCGGCGCGCACGGCAGGGCTGGTGAGCTGCTCGCGTATCCGGTCCACCAGGCGGTTCAGGCTCTCGCCCGAACCGCCTCGACGTTCGTCGAGCATGGCCAGGGACAACAGGAGCGCAGGTGTCCCAGTGTCGTCCAGCTGGCGTTCGCTGGCGATCCGGATGTTACGAGGACGCCTGGCGGTGCTGGTCTTTGTCTCGACGGCGACTCCGGGCAGTTGGAAGTCCTGGTTGGCTCCGCTAGGCCCGGACCAGGAGTCCACAGCCTCGGCCGGTCCGACTATGGGCAGGATGCGGTCGCGCAGCAGCAGGAGCTCGCCGACGAGTCCGCGACGAGCCTCGGGGCCGAGACCGTCCCTGCCCACGGCGCGCAGGAGGTCCTGCCACCGCTCGAACCTCTCCACGGCTGCGGTCAGCGCGGCTGAGGCTCCGGGGGCTTCCCTTACTGTGTCGGCCACGTCGGTGACGAGAGGGTTGAACACCTCGCGGAGCTCGTCCGCGGTGAGGACCACCTGGAGCTCGTACTCGAGACGCGACACGGCGCTCAGGTTCATCTCCAGGCCGGCCGCGCTGGGCAGCCGGGTCACGGACCGCACGATGTGGTCCGCGGAGCGGGCGTCGGTCCTGAGCACTAGCATCCGCCGCTGTGCCGGGTGGGAGACGGACAGGAAGACGTCCAACGGTGCGTCAGGATGTAGGCGGAGACGGGAACGTCCTGGGGCGTCCTGAGGTGCCTCCAGATCACGCCACTCGGCCTCGGTTACCGTCACTCCCCACCCTCCTCGTCATCGAAGGCATCGTCTAGGCCCTCCTGCCTCCAGATGCTGTTGACCACGTACTCCGTGTCCGACTGGTGCTCGGAACGAGGAAAGTTCACCTGGAAGCCCACGAGCGGAAGTTGCTTCTCGCCTTCGCCGCCCTTCGGCTCGATCACGTAGATCAGGAGCAGCGCTTGGTCCGGCCGGCGCTTGAAGCGTAGCTGCTCACCGGAGGGCGATTCCGGGACCCTCTCCCGGCCCTTCTTCTTCGCGACCAACCGTGTTGCCTCGCGGGCGGCATCGACCTGGGCCGGGTCGAGGCCGATCTGCTCGTCCCGAGGGCTTACCACTCGGCGGATGATGTACCGGCCATCAGTCTTGTACCCCGGGTCGTTCAGCGGAGTCCGGGTCACGGGCCCCACCCCATGGCCCGCGACGTCGTGGGGTTTTGCCGTCGACTTGCCGATCAGGCACACCGTCCACTCCGCCAGCTCGTCCACGCTCGCGCACTGATCGATGTACTTCGCGATGAACCTCGGGCGGACCCTCTGGGCCAACCCATCCGTCAGGTAGACCGAGAGGAAGTCCGAGACCGCCTCGCGGGGCACACCGCTCCACTTCACCGTTCCGCCGGGAACCTCTGCCTTGCCCACAGTGATGCCGTCGAGACGCCGGACGAAGCCCTCGAGTGTCTTGAGGTTGTGTTCCCTCGCCCGCTGCGAGAAGTTGAAGAGAGTCGTCTCCGGCCCCTCCCCGGAGTAGCTGAGCTTTACAGGCGTTCCCTGCCTCATCTTGTTGGGGGCGGTGATCGTGAGTCCGAGCGAGGAAGCGCGCACCTTCAACCCGAAGTCCTTCGGTGTGAGATTGAGCGCTGCCATCTCCTCGATCTCACGCCTCAGTTCGTCGGTGGCGGAGGTCACTTCGACGTACTTCGCCTGAAGGTCGGGCGTGGTGTACAGGCGGCACAGGTCCTCGTGGCCTGGTCGGTACCCGAACCACCGCCCCATCTGGAGGAGGGTGTCGTACGTGCTCGAGGTGCGCAGGTAGTAGCTGACGGTCAAGCCCTCCAGCGTCAGCCCTCGGGACAACTTCTGGCCACCGATCGCGATGACCGAGAGACCGTTCCGGCGGTGATCGTAGTAGTCGAGCGCGTCGCGCGAGGCACCGTTCACCGTCTTGACGACGACCTTGCGTAGGGCTGGCAGGAGCTGGCTGGACACCTCGTCCCACGTGACGGGCTCGGTCTCGTCCACAGGGAAGTGGTCCGTGGTGGGGACGAAGTCGCGCTCCCAGAGAGCCTGGAACTCCGCCATACGCTCAGCGGCCTGCCCATAGCGGTCACGGAGCGAGTCAACGAGGAGTCGCAGGTGGTCGTCCACTTGGTCACGCACGATCCCCTGGACCGCGGTGAAGCGGGTGACGTGCACGAGCATTGAGTTGTGTACCCGCATCTGCCCCCGCGCTCTCCGAGCGGCGGAGGCCAGAACGAACGAGGCGATGGACTCGCGCAGGGACTCCGGAAGGTTGTCGGAGGGAACGAACGAGGACTTGTGCTTGGAGGGGATCCAACTCTCCGCATCGTCCACGGAGCGGACGAGTGGCAGCGGAGCGATGTCGTCCTCGTCTTCGCTGTCGACATGGAGCCCGAAGACGCGTTCCGGACCGAGGTAGTTGGAGGGTGAGGGAAGTGTGCGAATGAAGCTCTCGGGGAACAGGTCGGAGCCGAAGGTGGCGTGTTCGACGTCGGGATCGATGTAGATGTTGGCGAACGGCGTTGCGGTGTACCCGACGTACGCCGACTTCTCGAAGCTCCTCATCAGCTCGCGGATCGCACCGTTGGTCTTGGTCGGGTCCGCCTCGGGATCACGCTTGGTGTTGATCGTGGCGTTGTCGGCCTCGTCATCGATGACGAACAGAGGGATGTCACGTACGACCTTGCGGCCCGCTTCGTCCTCCGTTCCTTGGACGTCCGTCACCCAGTTACGCAGGTACTCGAGGATCTTCCAGTGCTTCTTCACCACGAGCACGACCGGGAAGTGCCCAAGGTGAACCGAGTTGAATGCGCTCGCCGTCTGGCGCCCGAAGTCACCCTTTTCAGAGCTGTTAGTCGGTGACGCGATGACCAGCCTTTTGCCAGGCATCCGCCCCGCCCCCATGCGACTGGACTTCCCCGCCTCGTTGGAACGCTGCTGATGCTGGGAGTCGAAACCGAGAAGACCCTCGTCCACACGTAGTTGCGTCTGACTCCGCAGATCGTTGTGGATGCCGGCGAGAATCACCACGAGCTGATACCCGGCATCCACTGCCTTCGAGGCCAGCCCGATGTACTGTCCCGTCTTGCCCGACTGGACCTGCCCGATCACCAGCCCCGTCCGGCGCCATGAACCTTCTCGGCGCGGGTCCTCAAGCTGGCTCAGTACCTCATCAGTGCTCTGGTCCAAGCGGCGTACGACGAGCGGAGGCAGGTTCTTGACATCCTCGAGGTAGCGGCGGTAGCGCTCCCAGAAATCCCACTCGCGGTCGTTCTTGGCCTCCGGCAGCCAGGGCTTGTGGTCCGTGTCGCTTTCCAATCCGGAGGAACCCTCCTGGAAAACGGCCGTCATGGCCTCGATCTCCTTGGCCAACCGTTCCCGGTCCACTACCTCGCCCTGGCCGGCCAGCATTCCGAAGATGACCGTGACCGCGGTCTGTACTTCCTCGGGGGAAGGCTGGCGGTCCTGGGAGAACATCGCGAGCACCAGGCGACGTGCCCTGGCAAGCGACTCGTCGGATTCCTCAGGGGTGATACTCACAGCGGACCTCCGGTTTGCGGGAGTGGTATCGGGCAGGCTAAAGGCGGCCTCTGACAACGGGTCACCCGCTCCAGAAGCCCTGCATCTGGTCGAAGGGCGGCATGTGCCGAAGACGTTCACGGGCGGCGGAGGGCGAACGGCCATCGGAGACCATCGCCTCGTAGATCCGCTGCGCAACCTCTGTCGCTCCGGCATCGGCCGGCCCGGAGCCGCCGAAGGGCTCGGGGTCGTCGCTGGTGTCCGTCTCGTGCATGACGCGGAGGGCGGTGACCGGCACGGTCTCCTCGAGTAGACGGATCAGGGCACGCATGTCATCCGAGCTCGCACCACCAGGACGCAGAGCTGCCTTCACCAGGGGGTGCCCCCGGTTGACCCTGCAGGTGACCCGGTCGTCGACACGGCGGACGTTCCAGGCGTAGAGGAGAGGGTCCCCGTGCGTGCGCGCCGCGATCTGCCCGCGGTACCGCAGCACGTCGGCGGCCCTTCTCCTGGCCTGCAGGGCGATGCGGCGGAGGTGGGAACGCAGGGCGACGGGCGGGACGACGCTGGACTTCCGGACGTCGACCCCCCACTCGACGTCTGTCTCGGCGGGGATGTCCACGGCGATCCGTGCCAGGTTGTACTTCTCCTCGCGGCGTAGCCCGCGCTGTCCGAGCCAGTCGCCCGCCAGGATCAGACGGTCCCGGCGGTACACGTAGAACCCCTGCTGGTCGAGCCAGCCACGGGGGCCGCCAGCCTTCTCGTACTCGTCCGGGGCGAGCCTCTGTGCGCTTGGGAGGACGAACGCCTCCACCCGCACGGAACCCGATCCCAGCGGCAGGCGCTCCACGGGAAGCGGTTGTACGGACGGGTGGCGGGACAGGAAGGGGTCCCAGGGCTCGACGGGGGTACCGGACACCCGGAGGTTGCGGCGCCGGCCTCCGGTGAGGAACCGTGCGAAGACCATCCCCAGATGGGACTCCGTGCGGGCGGCCTCCGCGTAGAACTGCTTCTGGGTCCGCTCGTCTTCCACAGTCACCGCGTCGACGTGGTAGCCGTTGAGGCGCCGCCACAACACGACCGTGCCGTGGTTCGCCTCACCCCGGATCCTGTCGAGCAACTCGCTGGTCGTCTCGTCCGCGCCGCGTAGCAGTCGCCATTCGCCCGACTTCTCGACGACGTCGAGGTCCCACGTGCGCACGTGCCATTCGCCGGCGGTCGCGGTGGCGACGGTGAGCTGCCGGGCCTGTGAGAACGAGGCCGACTTGAGGCCGACGCCGAAGCGCCCCAGGTCCGTAGCGCTTCGGGGCGTCGCAGGGCCTCGCGCGGCCACGGTCATGGCGGTCACGAGCTCGCTGGCGGTCATCCCGGCACCGTCGTCGGCAACGGCGATCCAGGAGTCCTGCCCGGCCCAGGTGAACTCGACGTCGATCGTGGACGCCCCCGCGGAGATGCTGTTGTCCACGAGATCCGCGATGGCGGCAGGCAGGGAGTACCCGAGCGAACTGAGCGAGGCGACCATGCCCGCCGGCTCCGGAGCTGCTATGTCGTACGTCACGCCGAATGTCCAGCCTGTTTCCGGGTTCTGATACTGGTTGCGATTATCCACGTATGCCGTTCGGGCCCTGGATGGGTAGTCGAGTTGGGGTGTGAACGTTCCATACGCCTCTCCGCGTGCTGCGGAAGTGGGCCTCGGCTCATGAGGCGACAGGGCGGCGGTGCCGTCCTACCGGAACCGTGGGTGCCAACCGACCGGCGACACCTGGAGCGCGTCCATGTGCACTTGGCACCGACCCACGGGAAACGTTCTCTTCACCACGTTGTAGTGCAGTCCCTCGGTGGGGAGGTCGGGTTGCGTCAGGGCTGTCACCAAGGTGTCGAGGCCAGGCGGGGTTCCCAGGGCCTGTACGTAGCGGAGAGAGGTGGCGTGCATGTCCGGCGCCGGGATAGGGCGAAGACCGAGTTGTTGGGGTGTGCCGACACACCAGGTCCAGTCGATCGCGTCGAACGGTGGCCAGCCGGCCGGCAGCTCGGCCGTGGCCGTGCCCGCCCGCAGCTCTCCCCTCACACGGTCCAGCTGCTGGGCTGCGGAGGTGACCCAGTTCTCGACCTTCATGACCTCATGCAGGGAAAGTGCTTCGATCGGCCACTTGATCTCGAGGCACAGACCGAGACGCCTGCCCGGGTCCACGACGACCACGTCCAGATCACCAGCAGACCTGCCGTCGGTCCTGACCACCGGGACCCGTTCCGCGACCGAGGTGCCGGGCGTCGTGCGCAGCCAGGCAGCCCACGCTGCTGCGCGCTCGCCCTGTTCCCTGCCTATGCGACCGAATCCTCGGGAGGCATGGGCGGCCGAGCGAAGCATGATCGGGTCCACGGCCCTCGGAGTCACGAGGGGCGGGCAGACGATGAGGACATCGCCGTGTCGGATCAGCGGGGAGGTCCGGCACGAGCGCCCGGTCCGGTAAGTGAGTCTTTCCACCACCAGAGCCTGGTGTGCCTCCGAGACGTCCGGGCACATCTCCGCGAGGACGGCCATCAGCTGGGTGTCTGCCAGGTGGAAGAGCGTCGTCTCCAGCCGGGAGAGCCTGTGCGCTGTCTGCTCGCACAGGGAGGCGAGCCCCGTGATCACGGCCAGGACGCTGATCATGTCGCCGGCGGTCATCCCCTCACCCAGGGGAAAGGAATCAGGCACCTGTCCTTCGGGCACCGACTGCCGGTATGCCTCGATCGTCGTGGAGGCGCGCTGGACGGCAGCACGCAGGACCTCTGGTGGCGGGCTGGTCCGGGAGTCGACAGGCCGAGTGGAGATCCATCGGCGCTCCGTCTCGGACAGCTCCGGTAGTCGTGTGGGACGTGCGTTGCGTTCGAGGAACATGTCGGCTACCTCGGCCGATGCGTTCCAGCGGTGGCGCATCCGGAAGTTTCCCCTGGTCATCCGTACCTGATAGGCCCCGCTCCGCACGCCGGTCTCCACCAGGTCCAGCCGCTGGGCCGCCGCCGCGGCAAGGACGATCTCGGCTGCGTCCTTCTCCGAGCACGTCCCCGTGCCGACGGGATAGTCGTGGTGCCAGACGACGAGCTGGGCGAGGACGCTTTCCCACGGCAGGTCCGTCATCATTCCTGCACTGATCTCCATCGCGCGGAGTTTCGTCGCCGTCCGGAGAAGGTCGTAGATCCGCTCCGGTCCGGAGTTCCAGCCACGCATTGAGCGGACCTGGTCACGAGCGCTGGCGATGGTGTCCAGCAGGTCCAGTTCGGGTTTCACGCAGGCTCCACTTGTGGACGATCGGTGTTCGACGGGCCCTGCGACGTCTGGCGGGGCTGGTGGTGGGGAGAGCAGAGCGGGCCCTCCCCACCGGGCATTCACAGGGTGGGGTCCCAGTACCCGACTTTCGAGCCGTCCGGGGAACCGAACAGGTGCCAGCGGGAGAGGTTCCGGTTCCAGGACTGACAGGCCGTCTCGGGGAGCTGGAGGCAACCGTGGTCCGCACCCTCGTTCGTGATCATGCAGTTGGGGTCGTACAGACAGGAGTCGTTGTCGACGGCCCGGCTCACGACCGCGTCGAGGTTCTGCTCGAGTACGGTCCGCATGGCTCCGAGGCTGAACTCGCTCCCGCCGTTGGGATAGATGGCGAAGGCCAGGTCGTACGGGAACAGGTACTCGGAGAGGCTGGTCTCGCTGTAGCCACTGTCGACTGCCAGTGCCCGCAGGAGCTGATGCGACAGGGAGTGGAGCAGACCGAACAGCTCGTGGACGGGCAGGTCGGGATGCCCCGGTGCCGGGCGGGTCTCGTGGGAGAGGGCCTTGCCGTCGCTCGGACCGAGCTGGTGCACCAGCCACTGGGCGACGCCGCCGGCGTCATCGAGGGCGCGTTGACTCACGAGCTCGTTGCGGACCAGCCAACGGCTCACCCGTTCCCTGTCCACCGGGAAGAGCAGTGCCTCCGCCTGTGTGGGGTGCGCGTAGAGCAGGGTCTTCTCAGGGGTGCCCCGTGAGGCACGCCCCCGGTAGGGCACGAGGTCCGCCTCCTCGGGGCTGAAACCCGTCCGGCTGTAGCCGATCGCGAGGTAGGTGATCGGGAGATCGCTCACCAGACAGGTGTCCCGGCCGAGGCCGGCAGCCGCAAGCACCTCGGGGTAGCGCACGTACAGGGCGCGGCGCTCGGCGTTGCGTGCCTCCCGCTGGAGGCGGGGGACGCCCAGGCGCTCCAGGTTGAGGACCCGACGGTAGGTGTGCAGCTCGGCTGCGAGCCCGCGGGCGTCGTCGCTTTCGGTGTCGAGCCCGAGAGCCTTGCCCACCCGCTCCCTCAGATGGTCCACCTCGACGGGCATGAAGCGCGCCCGCAGCGCACGCGCCTGGTCGTGCAGACCGGCCTCCTCCATCACACGGATGCTCTCGACGACCTCGTCGGGGACGTCCACCGTGTGTCCGTCCGTGAGTCGCCGGAACTCCTCCTCGGTGATCTCACCGAGCCACCAGCCGAGCACGGCAGCCGTGTAGAGGGGGTTGCTCTGACGGGTGGCCTCTTCGGTCGTCGTCACGTTCACGAGCGTCAGGCCCTGGCCGACATGCGCTGTTCCCGCCGTGTGGAGCAGGGGATGCATGAACTTGTCCGTGTAGCTGCACGAGGAGTTGCTGCAGCTCCACTGCACACCCAGCGGGAACCCGCATGTCATGCACTCCCACCGGAAGTCGCGGAACCGACTCGCACGGTCGTCCAGTCTGAACCGGGTGTGTCCCCTCGGGCACTTGCTCGGCGGGAACATGGGCGACATCTCGCCGCACCTGTGCGCGAACACGAACTGGAGCTGCCGGTTGCCGACGGCGTTGCCGCACGCGGGACAGGCCGGCGGCCAGTCGTCCGTTCCCGGCCGGGGGTCACCGGCCGACCAGACGTGTCCGCACCTGCCGCTGGCGCAGCGCACCACCCGGGGCCAGATGCGGCAGAAGACCTTGCCGGGGACCACGACCTCGTAGTGGCGATCAGCGAGACGGTCCTCGTCTCCGGGAAACTCGGGTGCGCGGTCGGAGCCGGCGGCGAACGCACGGCCGGCGGCCCGCCACCTGCGTACGAACCGCATGGCCTCCTGGACCAGGTGCTCGCGGTCGAGCGAGGGACCGTCGAACTCCTCGTCCCGTCCGAACTGCACTACCTGGGCGGTGTAGCCGCCGCGGTGGTCGAAGGTCTGACCGGGGCGGTACCGGTAGAGGACCTGGCCCCGGTCGCGGGCCATGTCGTCGTTCCTCGGGTTGAACGCCATCACGACCTCCTGCCGTCGGACACGATGTGGAACGGGATGCCCTCGGAGACATCCCGGAGACTCGTCATGGGCCGGTATTCGAGGCCCAGGTAGTCGCCTGTGGCGCGGTATCCGCGGTTGTTGCCACCGGAGAGGCCGGCAGAGGCCCCGGCGGAGCGGAGGCTGGCCAATGCATGCTCCACCATGTCCTCGAGATCACTGTGGAGCTCCTGGCCCTCCGGGCGATCCGACTGGAAGACAGTGTGAAGTGCCTCCAGCAGTTCGGTGAGCTGTACACCCTCGAGCCCTCCGATCGAAGGATCACGGAGCGCGGCCTGCATCTTCGAGAGGTCGTGCAAGTGCCCTGGCGCGTTACCCGCCCGCCACCAGTCCCGGTTGGCGATCTGGAGGAGATGGCCCATCAGTATCCCGGGGAGGGTCCTGCGCACGGCGAACCGGCTCCAGCGGTTGATGGCCACCGGCTCGACCATCCGGTCGAGGTACTCGTGGAACTTGCCGTGGTACCGGTAGTGCGACCGGTCCCGCTCCCGCACCGGGTTGAAGAGCATGAACACGAGGCCGTGGTAAGCACGGCCGACCCGTGACGACGCCTGGATGTACTCGGCCATGGACCTGGGCATCCCGTTGAACAGCATGAGGTTCAACCGGTCCACGTCGACCCCGTGGCTGACCATGCTCGTCGCGACGACCATGCCCGTGTTGCCGTTGGTGCTGCCCAGGTCGTCCAGGACGCCACGCACCTCGTCCAGGCGCGTCTCGCCCTTGAGCTCGGCCACGCGGAGATCGGGGAACCCCTCCCTGCGCAGGGCCTCGTTGACCTGGGTGTCCAGCGAGCGCCGGATACGGCCGAAGTCCACGAGGGTCGTCGCATACGTGAGGCTCGTGCGGTACAGGTCGACGACTGCGCGGAGCTCCTCCTTCGGCCATGCTTCGAGAGCCGGGGGAAGGTCCCGACGCTGGTCGAGCTTCCACAAGGCCCGGTGTGCGGACGTCAGGATCCTGACCAGCGTCATCTCCGCCGTACCCCGTGTCGGCATGACCCCGACGAAGCGGCGCAGGGGAAGGCCTCGGTCGAGACGCCAGTAGAAGCTCTCGTCGAGGTTGGGGCCGGGAAGAGGAACCACCACCGACCGCAGGCCGAAGAGGTGTTCGCTCTGGCGGTCCTCGCCACGGATGGTCGCGGTGGTCGCGACCACCTTCATCCGGACGCCCCGTCCGTCGGGGCGCTGCCGGGCTGTCAGGGTGCGCTGAACCTCCGCCAGGAGCCCCTCGTAGTGCCCCGAGAACGCACCGAGTTCCTCGTTGACCATATGAAGTTCGTCGATGATCTCCAATGACGGGGAGGGGTCGTAGAGGGGAGCCTTCAGGGGCCTGGGAGGCGACTTCGGATGGCCTGGGGCATGTCGCTCGTGGCACTTGCCGCCCCGACCGAATCCGTGTGGAGTGCACCAGCAGTCGACGTCCCCGAAGAGAGCGCCGAACCGGTCCGACAGCCCGATGTTCGCGAGTTTGTCCAGAGTGCCGACCACGACGGTAGGGAGGTAGCGGTAGATCTCCGTGTCCACCACGACGATCGGGAGGACCTTGCCGCACCGTTCGTTGCCGCAGACGTGTTGCAACCTGAGGCGCTGGGGGTCGGGCGGTGGGATGCGCACCGACCGCTCACCGCAGAAGGGGCAGTCGTGCACCAGCCGGAACGCGTGCCGCTCCGCCTCGCTCGACCGAAGGCGGTCGAGCGTGCGGTCGGCGGTCAGGGAGTTCGGCGTGTTGCCGCCGCCGGCGTAGAACCCGATGAAGAACGGCCACCCGGGGTCACCGCCGACCCCCTTGAGCCTGTCGGCGTTCCGGTCCCGGACGATGTCCGCGGCAGCGACGACGTCGAGTTGCCGCTGTGTCTGCTGCAGGGTGAGCAACCTGAGGGGGAATCGGCACCAGGCCGAGACACCGACTGTCTTGCCCCTGGCGCGGTCGTAGAACATACACACCAGCACCAGTCCGAGGTACGCCTCGGTCTTGCCGCCTCCGGTCGGGTACCAGACGACGGTGGCTGCCTCGGTCGGGTCCACGCCTTGGTCGTCACCCCAGAGCCCGGGGGAGAAGAGGTGCTGCGGGTGCTCCCGCCAGGCCAGGGCGCCGAGCTGGCTGACGATGGCCACGAGCTGGAACAGTCGCCATCCCCGACTCGGCCGCTTCCGACCCTGGTTGAGTTCCGCCATGGACTCGTTCGCGAGCTGGAACGCCACCAGCAGGCGCTCGTCCCGTCGCAACCACGCGATGCCGTCGCGGAGCCGAGAGACCTCAAGGGCGGCGGCCCGTCGGTCGGCTTCCTTCCGATCGGCCAGTCCGGGCCTGTCCTGGAGGTCTGCTGTGCTCCAGGCCGGCGAGTCCAGGTACGCCTCCATCTCGTCGGCGAGGTCGTCGAGAACTGGAAGCGGGTCGGTTGCGAGTGCCGCGTATCCCCATCGTTCGTCGGTCCGTGGCACGGCGCGGTGGGTGTCGTGTTGTGGAACGGGCACACTGCGCACAGCCACGAGTCGCCCGTCGTGCCATCGCGGCTCGACACCGCAGTTGTTCGCGTATGCCCCGAGCTCCCCGGAGTAGCGATAGGCGTCGGCACCGAGGTCCATCGTGATCGGCAGCAGACGGTCGCCCTCGACTTCCAGGCCCGCGCGGAACAGGGCGTTGTCCCTGGCCTCGTCACGGCGCGTACGGCCGGCGTTGCTACCCCGACCTTGGACGGTCACGACGGGGTCTTTGGCGAGGTTCTGGAGTGTCGCCGTCACCCGGAGCCTGCCGGAGGCAACCGGCCTCGACGTGACGATGACGCGCGCGGCGGGGGACGGCACCACGGGGTCCCCGCCCACCTCCCGGGCCAGCCACTGCTCGAAAGCCTCGTCGTCCTTCATCGCACCGGGAGGAACCAGCCGCTCTCGGCGGTCGCTCCCGACGCGACGGTCGATCCGCGGGTCGCGGAGAGCCAGCTTGACGGCCTCCGCGAAGGCATTCCGGAACTCGGCTTCCAGGGTTTCCCGCAGACCAGCCTCGTGCCCCAGGACGATCTCCACTGGCCCGACCGACACGGCCAGTCGTTTGAACAACGGAGCCAGCCGGTACGGCTCCTCGCGTTCGCCGGCCCATTCCAGCTGCTGGACTCGGGTCGGCAGTGCCGAGTAGTAGAACGAGGCTTTGGCCTTGACCGTGACGGAGCTGGCGTTCTCGGCCTCGAACTCGAACCCGAGGCTGTCCGGGGTGGTCCGTCCGTACCGTGGAGCGGTGCCGCCCGGCTCGACGGTGTGGGGGCCGAGGCTTTCCATGAAGTAGCGCGCGCTGGGAGGTTCGCCCAGGCATACGTCGCCTTGGGTCTCTCCCGTCGCATCGCTGACCACCGCGCTCACGAGGTGCTCGACTAGCGCTGTCTGCTGGGCGACACTCGGCTCGAACAGGGGAGTGGTCACGGCGTCTCCCCGAGAGGCTGGGCGTGTGCCGCCGGAAGGGGGGAGGGGCTGTAAGAGAACCTGACGAGGCAGGTGTCGTCGCTCGGGAACTGGCGACGGGGGAGCCGAATCGGCTCCGATGCGCGTGCCGGGGATGGTGAACATGCCGAACCGGCCCGCAGCACAGGGGTGTCCACGGGAACTCCAAGGTCCGCGAGTCAGAAGCCGCCATCGCACGACGCCATGGCCGGACATCTTCTGCTTCTCCGAACCCAAGCAGCATCGGCCGTGAGTCCCTGAAGCCACAAGCGAATACGCTAAGTTGATCAAGTTTGACCTGATCTAGACTATTCGTTGCCCGAATCTGGCGATGGGTCGGGACGTGAGCTCTTTCCAACTTAATGGTGCTGGCCGCGTGTTGGACGGATCTGCGGAACGACGAAGCTCCTGGTAGACGGGTTCTCGACCAAGATTGCCCGCAGCCGCCAGGAGCTTCGCGTGCTTGTCTACCCGTCATCGATCGACCTGTCCAGTCGCACCCTGCGGTGTTTGAACGGACACCTCACTGTGCGTCGAGGGGAGATCGGGACCTGATGGCGGCGTCTGACCGCCGGTCGCCAGGTTCTCCTGGCCCTGGCCCATCTGCGGTGCGGAGACATGTACGCCCAGCTCGCCGCCGGGTTCGGTGTCGGCATCGCGACCATGTATCGCTACATACGCGAAGCAGTCGAGGTCCTGGCGGCTCTCGCACCCACCCAGGCCGAGGCCATGAACATCGCGCGGACAAAGGCGTTCGTGATCCTGGAAGGCACCCTCCTGCCGATCGACCGGATCGCCGCCGACACCCCGTACTATTCCGGCAAACACAAACGTCACGGCATGAACGTCCAAGTCCTCACCGACACCTTCGGGACGGCTATTGTGGGCCTCGCCCGCGCTGCCCGGCTCCACTCACAACCTGACCACCGCCCGCGCCCACGGCATCGTCGACGCACTCACCGACGTCGGCCTTAAGTGCTGGGCCGACAAGGCGTACCAGGGCGGCTCTATCCGGGTGTCCTTCCGCGGCCGTCGCCTCAAGCGGTGGCAGCGGCGGCACAACAGCACGCACGCCAGATCCGCTGCCTCGGCGAACAGGCCATGGCCCCCCTGAAGGGCTGGCGTCTCCTACGGAAGCTCCGCTGCAGCACCAACCGCATCACAGCGATCGTCCAGGCTGTCGTCGTCCCTCATCACGCGTCAGTGTGAGGTTGGAGAAGGCTCAGGGGCTACGGGGGAAGTCCTCTAAGCTGGTGAACTGACCTGGGGGGTGGGAGCGTGAAACCGCGTCTTGTGTTTGTCCACGGCATCGGAGATCTGCGTGACGCCAAGGCTGAAGAGGACGAGTGGCTGCGGGCTTTGGCAAATGGAGCCCAGCGCGCCGGGCAGTCCCGACATGTATCTGCCCTAGTCAGCGGCTGGGACTCCACAACGAGCTTTGCCTACTACGGCGACCTCTTCAAGAAGGCGGGGGTCCAGGGGGGCGCCGACTCGCAAGGAGCAGACGACGCGGCCGTCGTCGGGGAACTGCTTCTTGAGGCCATCGGCGATCAACTCGATGCCCCGGGCCTCGCCGGCCACGAGAAGTGGGTGCTACTCCACGCCCAGGCTCAGCTCGCACCGCCTGGACAGAGCCAGGGACTCGGGAACATCGGCCGCCGAACTCTGAACGCGTTGACCACCCTCATGTCGGCTCCAGGTCTGCGTTGGTTCGGCGGCATCGCGAGCTCCCAACTGACACTGACGATTCTCGGGCAGGTCGCTCGCTACTTGAACCGTGGGGAATCGGATGCTAATGGCGTTCCCCTCGACCGGAGAATCCGGGAACGGGTGGCGGGCTACCTCGGCCACGACGGGCCCACCGTGGTTGTCGCACACTCTCTCGGCACGGTCGTTGCCCTGGAGGCACTCCATGAACACAAGGGAGATGTGCCGCTGTTGGTGACACTCGGCTCGCCCCTCGGGATGCGGACGACTGTCCTGCCCCGCACTCGGCCACAGCCGATGGGGACGCCGGAGACCGTCGGCCGCTGGCTCAACTTCTGGGACCGCGACGATGTGATCGCTGCCCGCCCCATGCTGGAGCACTTCGTCCGCCCCAATACCGCCGGGGTGGGCCCAGTGAGTGACCGCGTCGACTCGGACGGACTCTGGGTGCACTCCGCCGCCAAGTACCTCGCCCACCCCGCTGTTGCTGGCCCTGTTGTCGAGGCCCTGGACACCTTCACGGGTCAGTGACCGGCAGCCGTTACGCCCTGGTGATCGCGGCGCAATGCCCTGATATGGGCTTCTTGAGTGAACTCGAGGATGCGGCAAAGTCTTTCCACGCCGTACTTACCGAGCCGAACGGGGGCGCCTGCGCGATCTCATACCCGACGCGGAACTTGCTGTACGGGGAGATCGACCAGTCGGAGATCGAACAGGCGATCCGTACTTGCGCGCAGGCGGCTGGGGAGGCGGGCGCGGTGCTTGTCCTCGCCCTGCTCGGGCATGGGATCACCTCCGGTGGCAACCTTTACTTCATGGCCGGTAATTCAAGGCGTGGCGAACTCACCACCACCGTCGACGTGGCCTCCCTGCTAAGACAGGTCGTTGAGACGCCCGGCCTGTCAGGGCTCATCACCGTCATAGACACCTGTCATGCGGCCGGCGCTACTCCCGACGTTAAGGCCATCGCTACCGGCATCCGGCAGGGCAACACGCGGCTGTCCCTGCTCATGGGCGCGGGCGCAGCCGAAGAGGCATTCGAGCTGCGGTTTAGCAGAACAATCACCAAGATCGTCCAGAAGGGGGTCGAGCAGGCAGCGGAACGTCTATCCCCCGAAGCCGTCTTGGAGGCCGTCCGTCTGGACGGAGGCACCGTCGGTCAGGATGTCCACCGGATGGACTGGGACGGAGCCCAGTTTGCGGAGACTGGTCTATGGCTGGCGTACAACCGGCGGCACACGGTGCGCCGGGCATGGCGACTGCTGGGCCCCCTGGCTCATTCGGACTTGGCTCAAGTGCTCCCTACTTGGCTGACCGTCTCTGGCGGCCTTGATGACGTGCGGCAGCTTGACGACGTCGAGAAAGAGACGACCTCCCTTGAGCCTCAGCAGGGTGCACGGGCGCGTGCGCTGATCGAGGCCGTTCGGCACTGCATTCGCACCCGGGCTCTATTGGCCACCTGGCCAGGCAGTGAACTGACCTCGAAAGTGCTGAGGCGGTCCCTCGTCGCTGCCATTCCGCAGACCGACAGACTGCCTACCGCCGCAGGCAACGATTTGCTGCGCGACGCGGTTGAGTACGTTCGACTGCGGGCGCCACGCGTGGGCCAACGTCCGGTGGTCCCCTTGGTGCACTTCGTGACATCCCTTGCCGTGGCGACGGGCGTGCCAGCCGGCCATCCGGACCTCCAGCAGTGGGCCGCTGATGTAGGAGCGGACATCGACCTCAATGACGCCTGGGAGCAGTGGGGGGAGCGTACTCGCGACATGCGGCTGCGGCTCATCGTCTCCCTGCACGCTGCCGTGAGCGACGAGTGGCCTGAATCCCTCACAGCATGGCTGCTCGATGGCAACATCCACCATCAGCACCGAGAGTTCCCCTGCCGACCTGACCGAAGTGGAGTTGAACAGCAGATCGGCTCGGCCCTGCGCTGGGCGTCCGCTCTCGCCGAGTCACTTGACGTCCCACTGAAGCGGGTCGAGATCGCGGCACCGGCCCCACTGCTCGTGCAGTGGCGACCTGAGGAGACCTACTACGGCAGGCGACTCGGCGACCGGCACGATGTGGTCCTGCGCTGGAGCGACCGAATGCAGCCACCCGAGCACCTCTTTTGGATCAACGACGAGGCCCGGGAGAATCTGCGTGCGATGGAAGCTGCGGAAGGCGGGCAGCGTGTCCACTGGCTCGAGGAGAGCGACACTCGCCTCGATGGAGAGCTGCAGTTCTGTCTCGACAGCCGTCCGCAGGGTCAAGCGGTGGCCCTTAGTCACCGTCCTGCGAAGCTCGGCGACATCATGGTGACCTTGTTGGCCTCCTCGCCAATCGTGTTGTGGCCGGAGGGAGGCAGCGGTCAGGTATCCGAGGACACACGCCGCTACATCGACGAAAGTTGGCACCACCTGCCGGGGAACTTCTCCACGGCGTACCGCGAGAGACGGCAGTCCGGGGCCGAGCAAGCCAGCGAAGGCTCCAGTCGGCCAGGCCAGGATGACCTACACCGGCTGCGCGCCGTCTGGGACGACCTGGATTATCTCGACTTCTGCCGCTGGTTCAAAAAGTACACGACCGAGGGGGAGACACCCTGATGACCTGGCAGCCCTTCTACGCGGGGCACGGCCGCGCTCCCGAGCAGGCCCGTCGGCTCGACCCGGCTCCGCCTTGGCGGGAGTTCCCCCGCCGACCTATGCACAAAGAGTTCGTGCCGCTGCCCGGACTGGTAGAGGCCGTGAACGCCGCGCTGTTGTTGCGCCGTCCGCTGCTGCTGACAGGCCCGGCCGGATCCGGCAAGTCGACCGTTATCGAGCAGGTCGCCGTCGAGCTCGGTCTGGGACCAGTGCTGAGGTGGCACATCACCTCGCGCTCCACCCTGAGCGAGGCCCTTTATCGGTATGACGCGCTCGGCAGGATCCACGCCCAGCGGCTGGAAGGCCGGAATGGTAGCGACGACATCGCCCCCTTCCTTCGCATGGGCCCGCTGGGCACCGCCCTATTGCCCTCGAAACACTCAAGGGCCCTGCTAGTGGACGAGATTGACAAGAGCGACCTCGATCTCCCCAGCGACCTGCTGGATGCGCTGGAACGTGGGGAGTTTGAGATCCCTGAGCTCGCCCGCTACACAGAGGACGTGGTCGCGATCCGCGAGTGGGACGGCGACCAACTGCACCCGATCGCGCGGGGCAGGGTGCAATGCACTGAATTCCCGTTCATCGTGATGACCAGTAACGGCGAACGCGAATTCCCCGCCGCGTTCCTGCGACGCTGCGTCCGCTTCACCATGCCGCGACCCACGGTCGAAACGCTGACAAGGGTCGTTGCCGCGCACCTCGACGAGGGCACCGCTGGGTCGGTCAGCTCGCAGCAGCTGATCGCCACCTTCGTCGCCCGTCTGGAACTGGGCGAGAACCTGGCGGTCGATCAGCTGCTGAATGCGGTCCATCTGTTGAGCACGGACAACGCCCCCGATGAGGACCGACGGCGGGACATCGAGGAGCTGCTGCTGCGCGAGCTGTCCCGTGCCTGAGATGCCTGGGGGCCTGACCCGGGTGCTTGCAGCGCTGCGGACGGTCGCGCCGGACTTGGACGGCACTGCCTTGGCAGAAGTGCTGTGGCTCGCCTCGCGTATGGCCAGCGATGCGGCCGCAGGCCTGGACCTGGCGGAGCCGCGGGGCCTCCTGCCAGCGACCGCGCCGGTCGCGCCGGCTCCTACACCCGCCGGTGCCGGACCAGCCCCCACGGCTGCCAATCCTGTCGTGCGGTCTGGCACCCTTCACCCGGATACCGCGGAAACCTCCCGGGTCGCCGACCACGCCCTGCATGTACGCCGCGCTGGCGGGCCGGACCGGCTCCGCGGTACCGCAGTCTCGGCCCCCCGTGCTGCAGCGCTGCCGCACGCCCTTGACCTGACCCATGCGCTGCGGCCATGGAAGCGGCGGTGGCAGGAAGGGCGAAGGACCGAGCTCGACGTCGATCTAACCGTCGCTGGCTACGCGCGCAGCGGGCACCTGATCCCCGCGTTCGCTCCTGCCCCCGAGCGGTGGTTCGACTTGACGTTTGTTGTTGACCGTTCCCCCGGCATGCGGGTCTGGCTAGAGGCGGTAACCGAGTTCGCTGCGCTCGTTTCCCGAACCGGTGCTTTCCGTACGCTGCGGATTCGCGACCTCTCGTTTCGGCGGGATGGCAGCCCCATCTCGCCGGGCCGACTCGGCTCCCCTGACGGCCGAACCCTCGTGGTCCTCGTTTCCGACTGTGCGGCCAGCGCCTGGCGGCGGCCCGAGGTGTGGCAGCTTGTGCACACCTGGGCGGGCACGACACCGATCGCCCTGCTCAACCCGCTGCCCACCCGGTTGTGGCGTGGCACCGGACTCGACCTTCCACTTGTAAGGGTCACCCCGACTGTCCCTGGCCCGTATGGCGCCAGGCTCCCATATGACGTCCCGCCGCTGCTCGATCAAGAAGCGTCCGGCGGTCCCAGCTCCTGGCAGCCGGTCCCCGTCCTGTCCATGTCACCCCACTCCATCGGGCGCTGGTCACGCGCAATGATGCGTAACGATCCGGCGGGCTGCACGGCCGTCCTCGTACCGCCTACGGGGCGCCTGCCTGTGCAATCCGTTCCAGCCACCAAACCCGTACCGCCCGAGGTCCTCGCACACGGGTTCCTCCGCACCGCGAGCAGGGCGGCGGTGCGGCTCGCAGTTCTGTGCTCCGCATTCGATCGGCTGCCCTTGGCCGTGCTGCACCTTGTCCGGGAGGCCCTCGTGGAGGACGCTGCCACGGCGGACGTGGCAGAGCTGGTAACCAGCGGGCTGTTCGAGATCACGGGTGAGGGCGACACGACCGAACTGTCACTCATCAGGGCTGCGCAGGAGGTTCTGCGGGAACGACTGGCTGTGGACGACGTGTGGCAGATGAAGGATGCACTCGACCGCCGTATCGCCAAGCGCTTCGGCGGGCAGGGGCTGACCTCTGTGCTGCCTGACCCGTCTGCTTCCCGGGAACTGCACGCAGAGCTCCTCCCGTTCGCCCGCGCCTCGCGGCAGACCCTGGAGCTGCTGGGTGTGTCCGCGCCGGAGCGGGTCGCCCCGTCGGAGACGGCCCCGCACCACGCGGACCCGGACCCGCATGGACTGACTCCGACCACATATGACGTCCAGTCTGGGACGAAGCTTGCGCTGCGACTTGTTCTTGCTCTGCTGCCCACTGACCGTCAACCAACTCCACAGGAAGTTACGGCTTGCGTGGACACCGTCGAGAGGATGCTGGTTGATCAGGGCACGAGCGTAGACCGTAAGGCCCTGCTGAGGGAACTTGAGGCCCAGGTGGCCGTATTTCAGGAGTCTTCGGCGGTTTTGGAGAACGCTCAGGGGCATCTGCCGTGGTTGGAGCGCTATACAGACAACCGTCAGTGGGACTTCTGGGAGCGGTATGAAAGATTTCTTCGCGAGATCCGGGGCGTGCCGCCTCTCGTGGCCCGGCGTCTCGACGAGAGTACGCATGACGTAATGGCCCTCCTTGAGGATCCACGGCGCCCCGGGGATTGGCGGCGTACCGGCCTGGTCATCGGGCAGCCTCAGTCAGGAAAGACCAGCCATTACATCGGTCTCGCCGCCAAGGCCGTCGACGCCGGCTACCGCCTGATCGTGATCATCACCAGCCCTCACAACGCGCTGCGGGCGCAAACGCAATTGCGCGTTGACGAGGGTCTATTGGGCTTCGACACGCAATATCAAATGCGTTCTGAAATGCGGAACGATGCCATCGGACGCAGGCTCGGCGTCGGCGCCCTGCCTCACGCTAAAGCGCTGAGTATTGCCTGCATGACTAACAGTAGCGAGAAGGGGGATTTTAATCCGAGGTTTCCTTGGAAAGTCGACCTTCGTGAGGGATGGTTCCCTGTCGTATTCGTGGTAAAGCGGAACCCGCGAGTCATGGAGAACCTCAGGGTGTGGCTGACTGATCAGTACGGAACGATTGACCCTGCTTCGGGGGAAGCTTCCATCTTGGATGTCCCCATCTTCATCGTGGATGACGACGTAGATAGGTCTTACGGACCTTTGACTAAAGCCCCGGATGACAGCCTCTCAGTCACAGGGCGGAGCATTCGCAAGATTCTGGCAACTTTCAAAAGGTCTGCGTACATCGGATATGCCTCCACCCCGCTCGCCGGAATGTATCTTGAAACCGACGAGCACGGTAAAGAGGTTGGTCCGAGTCTCTTTCCGGATAGCTTTTTGTATAGCCTTCGTGCACCGTCGAACTATCTAGGTCCGGAGCGCTTGTTCAGTACGCGGGCTGAGGATGGGCGCACGACGCCGACCGAAGCGCTACCCCTCGTGCGACATGTCACAGACTATGAAGGCTGGGTGTCATCACAGCACTCGGCGAAGCATGTGCTGGGTGTAGAACTGCCCGACTCGCTGAGCGAAGCGATTGACGCCTTCATCCTTTCCTGCGCCGCGCGTCGCGCGCGGGGCCAGATCTCGGTGCACAACTCCATGCTCGTGACGGTCAGCCGCTTTGTCCGCGTGCAGGACCAGGTGCGCGACCAGGTCGAGGCCCGCGTGCGCTTCCTCACAGACATTCTGCAGGACGGGCGCAGCCCCGCAGCGGTTCGACAGATGGCTTCCTTCCGCGACCTGTGGCTGTCAGACTTCTCACCTACGAGTGAAGCCTTCCCTTCTGCCGAGGCCGCGAGGATTTCATGGGAGGAAGTTGCGGAAAACCTGGGTCCTGCAATTAGGAAGATCCAAATCGGCGCGGTCAATGGCGGGTCTCGTGAGGTCCTCTCGTATTTTGAGAATAGATCCACGGGCTTGAGCGTCATCGTGATCGCTGGCACCCAACTTCCACTGGGTCTTACGCTTGAAGGCCTCACAGTCGGCTACGTCCTCCGCTCCTCACGCACATACGATTCCCTGCTCCACCTGGGTAGGTGGTTCGGATTTCGCGTTGGGTACGAGGACCTCTGCCGCCTCTATACAACTCCCGAGCTCGAGAGCGCCTACGTAGAGGTCGCCATTGCGGCTGACGAGCTGCATCAGAGCATCGAGGAGACGGCACGTCTCGGGCTTACACCCCGGCAGTTCGGGCTCCGGGTCCGCTCCCAGCTGTCGCCCGGTGGGTGAACGCGACCAACAATCGACACGCGCACGCTCGGACCCTGGCTGGCAGGGTCCCGCTCCTGCAGGGAACCAATCGATCAGACCGCGAGGTCGGCCGGTTTGACCATCTGGGCCGCAACCTAGCCTCGCGCTTTCATGAGCGGGCTGTCCGGCAGGCGGTCAGGGAAGCAGAAAGTGCCTCTGACCAGCAAGAATGAGGATTGTCGAGGTCCTTGTTCCTGCCGCTGCCGGAGGCACTTCCTAGGTGAAGCGCTCTATCGGGTCCTATCCCTGTGTCCGCGTCCAGGACAACGGCCGCCAGGTCGTCTCCCAGGCCGGGTCGGTCCTGCTGGTCGAAACGGTCCGCAAGACCGGCCTTGACCAGGTCGTATCGGCAGCGCTGGCGCCGTGGCGCAAGCCGCGGGCCGTTCACGATCCCGGCAAGGTGCTCCTGGACGTCGCTCTGGCGGTCGCGCTGGGCGGGGACTGCCTGGCGGACGTCGCGATGCTGCGGTGCGAGCTGGCCCTCTTCGGTCCGGCCGCCTCCGACCCGACCGTCTCCCGCCTGATCGACACCCTCGCCGCCTCCGGCGAGAAAGCTCCGCAGGCGATCCGGTCCGCACGCTCCGAAGTCCGCACTCGTGTCTGGTCGTTGGCCGGCGAGAACGCCCCCGACACCGATGGTCAGGTCGTCGTCGTCGACGTCGACGGCGTCCTCGTGATTGCCCACTCCGACAAACAGGATGCGGCCGCGACCTGGAAGAAGACCTACGGCCACCACCCCCTGACGGCCTTCGGCGACCACGGACCGGGCGGAACCGGTGAGCCCGTCGCGGCCCTCCTCCGGCCGGGCAACGCGGGTTCCAACACGGCCGCTGACCACATCACCACCGCCCAGCTCGCCTTGGCCCAACTGCCGAAGAAGTACCGGCGCGGGCGGCAGACGCTGATCCGCACGGACTCCGCGGGTGGCACCCACGACTTCGTATCCTGGCTCGCCAGGCGAGGACGATGGCTGTCCTACTCGGTCGGCATGACGGTCACTGAAGCGATCCGCGAACACGAACTGAAGGTCCCCGCCTCAGCTTGGACGGCGACCGTCGAGACCGGCGGTGAGGTCCGTGACGGGGCCTGGGGCGCCGAGTTTCACCGGCAAGCTGATGGACGGCTGGCCCATGGGCATGCGACTGATCGTCCGAATGGAACGGCTCCACCCCGGAGCTCAGTTGAGGATCACGGACGCGAACGGCATACGGATCACCTGCTTCACGACCAACACCGTCGGCCGGTCGATCGCCGAGCTCGAGCTCCGTAACCGGCTGCGGGCCCGCGCCGAGGACCGGATCCGGGCCGCCCGCGCGACCGGTCTGCGCAACCTGCCCCTGCACCACACCACGCAGAGCAGGGTCTGGCTGGAGGTCGTTCAGATCGCTCTCGACCTCCTGGCCTGGATGCCCATGCTCGCCCTGACTGGCACCGCACGGCTCTGGCAACCTCGTCGCCTGCGGTTTTGCCTGTTCTCCGCGGCCGCCCAACTCGTCACCACCACCCGCCGCAGGATCCTCCGACTCGCCCGGCATTGGCCCTGGACCGGCGAGAGCACCACCGCCCTCGGACGACTCGCGCTCCTGCCCAACCCCGGCTGACCAGCAATGGCCACCGTCCCGACCACAGCACCACCCGTCCCGGGAGTGGAACCCGGCGCCCACCCGACGCGACAGCCGGGCCACCGGCCTGCCCATCATCAGCTCCGGAAAGCGAAAGGGCCCACCGACTCCGTCGGCGGACCCTCAAGAAAGATCGAGCCTAGAACAGGGACGTCAGAGGGACTTTCATGTCTGTCCCAGGGGATTCCAGAGACTTTCCGCTGTGCAAGCAGGGAAGGCCCTGGCAGCGCTGAAAGTTGGAAACGCACCGGTCGGTGCCCAGAGCCTCAGCAATTGATGATGCTCACCGCGAGACCGCCCCGGGCGGTCTCCTTGTGCTTGACATTTATGGCATCATTCGGCACCGCTTTTCCAGCCATTGACGAACCTCTGACGGAGAGAACCGGAGCTGCTGGCCTACGCGGAAGCTTGGCACTTCTTCCTTGAGATGGTTGTCGTACACCCAAGAAGCCGGCTTCCCGAGATAGGCGGCAAGCGCCTTGACGTCCCACATCGGCTCACTCACAAACAGTTCCTCTACGCTTGCTTCAGCTGCTCGCGAGGACGGTAGTGAGGAATGGCGGCCGCACCAAGCGGGTGGAGGTCTGGCGGGTGATGAAGGCCCCAGAGTCAGCACCGATCCAGCACGACGCACCCGAACGGACCGGAACGGACGCTAGCGGAAGTCAGCACCAGGTCAGCACCAGCGCATCTGCGCTCGAATTGCCTCGCGCGATCCGCGTCTCTGACCTGCATGTTTGCGCGAGAGGGCGCCGCGTGGTATGCGACGCCCTCCCATTTGGAGAACATCTGGCTCCGGACCAAGCGCTACGACGCGAACGGTCAGGTCAGAAGCGGTACGGGCGGGGTCTGCTACCTGGACTGGCCTGCTACTGAGGTTGAACTCGTGATGTCGCTGGGTTACTCAGGTGGGTTTGATGGTCAGGCCGGTCTCGGCGGGGCAGCCGTCCATGAGGTCGCTGCGGTACTGGATGTGGCGTAGACCGCGTCGGATGCGCTGGACGAGGTGGTCGGGGGTGCTGAAGGCGACGTTGGAGAGCCGGCCGCGCCGCAGGAGTGACCAGGTCCCTTCTACGGGGTTGAGGTCGGGTGCGTAGGGCGGCGGGTAGTAGATGGTCGGCCGGTCCCGGGAGGCGGCGAACTTCCGCAGGCCGGCGGCCTTGTGGACGTTGAGGTTGTCCCGGACGAGCACGATCGGGCCGCCGAGCTGTTGGTGGGCGGCGATCAGCAGGTCACGGTAGTCACGCCAGGAGAAGCTCTTGCGGCCGTCACGTTGGCCGTCGTCTCTGCGTGGCCGGTAGATCAGCCGGGACCGGTGGCCGGGTCTGTAGTAGGTCGGCGCCGCGATCGATATCCGTCTGCGGGACCGGCCCCGCACCCGCACCACCGGGGTTCGGCCGCGCTGTGACCAGGTCTTGGCCTGCGGCGGCGTCATGGAGAATCCGGCCTCGTCCTCGAAGACCAGCCAGGCTCCACGGGCCGCCGCGAGCCTTCCGCGCACGGCCACACCTCCTTGACCCACCCGGCCACCGCCTCGTCGTCCCGCTCCATCGTGCGCCGGGCCGGGACCTGGCAGGACCAGCCGTTACGAACCAGCAGCTTCCGCACACCCTGGACCATGTAGGTCAGGCGGAAGCGCCGACCGATCACCGTCTTCACGCGGCTCAGGGTCCAGCGTCGGTCCTCCCAGCCGTGCACGGCCGGGCCCTTGGCCGGCTCTGCCTCCAGCCGGGCGTACTGCTTCTCGCTCAACCTCGGCAGAGACGCCGGCCCCTGCGACCGCAGGGCCCGTGGACCGTCCTTGCCCCACATCCGCCGCCACCGCTGCACCGAACGCACGCTGACCCGCAGGTCCTTGGCGATCACCGAGCTCGCCTCGCCCCGGGCGAACCCCTCGGCCGCCTTCAGTCGTAACTCCTCGCGGAACTACTGCCGTTCGGCGGTCAGCCCGCCCCCTTGTGGATACCGCATGCCCCGGTGATACCGCACGGACGGCCAGCCGTCAGCCCCTGCGACACCACGAGTTCAATCTCAGTAGCCCGCTTGAGTTCGGTGTTCTCCCTCTTCAGGCGCTCCAGCTCGTTCGTGTTCTACCAGAGGAACCCGGCTGCCACAAACCGCGATCCCTGCGGATCCTCGGAGCAGCTCGGTACCTGGGGCCAGTGATGCCCATGTCATGCTGCGATTTGGTGTGCCCGTCGCAGCACATGGATCACATGTCCCCGTAAATCACGGCTGCCCGAATGGCGAGGACTCAGTGGACACGACGACCGAAGAGCGTTGCTGGAATGACTTCTGGGAGGTGGTGGGCAGGGCAGCCCACCGTATCTGGAAAGAAGAGCGCACTGCTCAGGTGGTGCGGCAGGGCGAGTCAGACGCGGCCTGAGCGCAGACCCATCTACGCCGCCACCTCCCAGCGGGGGACGATGGAGATCCGGTTGTACTGCTTTCCTGGGGTTTTCTCGATCTCGATGTAGGCCACGACCCGGCTAAGGGCTGCGCGCTGCTCATCGGAATTCATCTGTGGCCACAGGGCGAGCAGATTTCCGAAGTCGGCGGCTGTCGGGATGATTCCTTCACCGGAATCTATTTCCAGGACGGCCAGCCGGTTCTCCAAGGTCGCGAGAGAAGTTGCCAATTGCTCCATGGCCTCGCGATAGTCATCCTCCGAGACCAGGTCCTTGAGGTACAGGTCGAGAAGCTTTTTCTTCTTGGACTGTGTCGCGATGATGTCCGCGCGGACCGACGGTATATCCGACTCGGCCTGGGCGCGACGGGCGCTGCGCTTCATCGCCATGAGGCCCATGTCCGCGCCCTTGGCGAACTCCTCCAGCCACACGAGCGTTGCCGCGTCCAGCCGTTTGAGTGTGATCGTGACTCCGGAGCACTCCTTCATCGCTATGCCCGGACAACGGAAGAGCTTCATTCCGGCGCCACCGTTGGACCGGATCAGCGCCGACGCGGTCATCCGACGGTTGCACTTGGCGCCTGTTTTGTCGGCAGCCCCACATCGCAGCAGCCCGGAGTACGCGTACTTTGCCTCAGTTGACCAGGGGATCGTCGCGGGGTTCTGACGAAGCTTCTTGTACCCCTCCCAGATTTCCATCGATATGATCGCTGCGTGCTTGCCTGGCGCCCAGTTGTCGTAGGTCTCCGGCCTTTTCGCGGCACGCCCGTGGAGTCGGCGGAAATCCGGGCCGCGCCAGCGGATCAGTCCGGCGGCGAAACCGGAGTCCATCACGATCTGCCACGCAGTCGGTTTCATCACCGCCCCGTTGAGCGATCGAATGCCGCGTTCCTTCATATCCCGTGCAATGCCTGAGATCGAAGCGCCGGCTACGTAGCGCTCGTACGCTTCGCTCAGGGCAGGCCCTCGAACAGGATCGACGACCAGGACACCCTCACAGGACTTGCAGTGGTGGAACTGGTTTGGGGAGTCCTCCTTCCGGCGACAGTCCGGGCACCGCATATACCCGAAGCGGGCCTGCCCTGTGTGGGGAAGTCCGGCGCGATGCCTGCGATCGTGTGCCTCCTGCCACGTCGCGCCGATGATGCCGGCCTGGAGATCGGCGACCAGGAGCATGTTGTCGCGACTGAAACGGCCGTGATACGTGTCGGTGTCGTAGTCTTCGGTGGCTGCAATGAGCCTCCCGCCGGCCTTCTCGAGTTCGTGCAGATTGACCTGTGATTCGCGGATATTGCGCCCGAAACGCGACCACTTCCACACCAGCACAATGTTGGCTTCACCGCTGCGGACACGCGCGATGATCGCAGAGATCTGCCGCCTGCTGGATGAGGTGCCCGAGAGATCGAGGTCTTCGACCGGTTCGCCAACGATCTTGATGCCGTTCCGTTGGGCGTACTGCTCGCAGCTGTAACGCTGTTGCTCGGGGCTCTGCATCTCCTCGCGTTCAGTGCTGACGCGGATGTAGATGATTGCCCGCTGGAGTGACTTGAAACTGGCAGGTATAGCCACGACGGGCAGGCCCCCTCCTATGTGGCAGCCGTGAAGGCGTGCGATCCGATCCCTACCGATGTATGTGTTTTATCATGAGCGACATGGGTCGGCATGGCCCACAACATCCCGTCGTGGCTGCTCGCCTCCGGTCTGGTGGCGCTCGGCATGGACTGGAAGCAGGCCGTCCTCACCATCGCCCTCGCCAACCTGATCGTGCTCGGCCCGATGCTCCTCACCGGGCACGCGGGACCCAAGTACGGCATCCCGTTCCCCGTGCTGGCCCGCGCCTCCTTCGGTCTGCGCGGAGCCAACCTGCCCGCGCTGATCCGGGCGGCGGTGGCCTGTGCCTGGTTCGGCATCCAGACCTGGATCGGCGGCGTCGGCATCTTCACCCTGCTCGGGAAGGTCTTCGGGGGCTGGGCGACGGCGTCCGGGATCGGCGGTCAGCCGTGGACGCTCTGGCTCTGCTTCATCCTCTTCTGGGCCCTCGAACTCGCCATCATCCACCGGGGGATGGACGCCCTGCGCCGGTTCGAGAACTGGGCGGCCCCCTTCGTCATCGTCGGCGCGGTGGTTCTGCTGGTCTGGGTCGCGGTCAAGGCGGGCGGGTTCGGCCCGCTGCTCGACCAGCCCTCCCGGCTCGGCTGGGGCAAGGAGTTCTGGCCGGTCTTCTTCCCCTCCCTGATGGGCATGATCGCCTTCTGGGCCACGCTCTCGCTGAACATCCCCGACTTCACCCGCTTCGGGGCCGGCCAGCGCGCCCAGATCCGGGGTCAGTCGCTCGGCCTGCCGACCACGATGACGCTCTTCGCGCTGCTCTCGGTCCTGGTCACCTCCGGCTCGCAGGCCGTGTACGGGGAGGCGATCTGGGACCCGGTCCAGCTCGTCGCCAGGACCGACAACGTCTTCGGGCTGCTGTACGCCCTGGTGACCGTGCTCGTCGCGACGGTCTCCGTGAACATCGCGGCGAACGTCGTGTCACCCGCGTACGACCTGGCGAACCTCGCCCCCAAGCTCATCGACTTCCGTACCGGAGCGCTGATCACCGGTGTCGTCGGCGTCGTCATCATGCCGTGGAAACTCACCGGGACCCCCGAGCTGTACATCTTCACCTGGCTCGGACTGGTCGGCGGGCTGCTCGGTACGGTCGCGGGCATCCTCATCGCCGACTACTGGATCGTCCGCCGCACCGTGCTCGACCTTGCGGATCTCTACCGTCCCGGCGGCCGGTACTGGTACGTCAACGGCTGGAACTGGCGGGCGGTCCTCGCGTTCGCCGTCGGCGGTGTCCTGGCGATCGGCGGCTCGCACTCGGCCCCCGGCACGGGCCCGTTCCCGTCCGGCGGACTGATCCCGTTCCTGAAGCCGCTCGCGGACTACGGCTGGGCGGTCGGGCTGGCCTCCTCGCTGGTGCTGTACGTGGTGCTCAGCGGACGGGCCGACGTCACAGCGGCGCCGACGTCGTACGGTTCAGCAGAGCACTGATGTCGTACGTCTGATCGGGCGGCGGCGTGGCCGTGGGCACCGGCTTGTCGAAGGCCGAGAGGTCCACCGCCGCGTTCGCCCCGCCGCCCCGCACCGTGATCCTCAGCGGGTAGGGCTTACCCGTGTCCGCGACGTACAGCGTCAGTGTCCGGCCGTCCCTGATCCTGGTCAGGGGCACCACCGGAGCCCCGTTCAGCGTGGTTTTCCTGCCCTTGTTCAGCGTTCCCCGGTCGTTGTCCGCGTTGTCGCCGACCAGCTTCTGGAAGGTGGTCAGATCGCATCCGGCGGCCACGTCGCGCAGCCTCGGGTCGGTGGCCGAGCCCTTCATGTAACGCCCGTTGAGGATCGCGGCGAAGGCCGAGCCGCCGTTGGGAACCTGGTTCTTCCAGAAGTCCGCGTCCGGCTTGACCCAGATGTCGTCGCCGCGCTTCACGATCCGGACCGATCCCTGTTGGTTGCCGAGATCCACCGAACCGTTGCAGTTGCCCTCCCGGTCCAGCGTGAGACTCAGGACCATCGACGGGTTGCCGCCGTCGAGGTCGCCACGCGCGCCGAGGTGCAGGGACCGGGCGCTCAGGAGGGCGTCGCGCGAGCGGTCGGCGATCTGCTGGGCGGAGAGCGTGTCGATGCCGTTGTCCGCGTGCGCCACACCGCCGCCGACGAGGCCGCCGCTCGTGATTCCCAGCACGAACACCGCCGTCAGGACGGTCCCGCGTGTGCCGATGGTTTGGCCGGTCACGGCGCCTCCCTCGAAGGGCCCGTCGGGCCTGCTCAGGTGTGCGATCCGATCCCCTTGAGCGTACGTCGGGGCGTGGTGGGCCGCGCGACGGAGGACCACCGGTGATGCGCATGCACAGTGTGATGTTCTGCGCTGTGTGCGTCATGGGTCGTGCGGCCGTCCCCGGCCGCCCTCCTCCCAACGGTTGAGCGGACCGCCCGTAACTCGTTACCCTCCGGTAAGTTCGTTCTCGCGTACAGGTGCGGGCGCGCGCACCTGCCATTCGAGGAAGGCGGGCAGCCCATGTCCTCAACGGAAGCCGTGGAAACCGGCGAACCGGCCGGCGCGATCGGGCTGACCGAGAGCGCACGTGAGCTGGCCGAAGGCCGAACCACCTCTGTCGAACAGGTACGTGCCGCCCTGGGCCGGATCGAAGCCAGCCAGGGCATCCTCAACGCCTTCCGGCACCTGCGGGCCGAGGCCGCGCTCGCCGAGGCCGCCGAGGCCGATCGCCGGCTCGCCGCGGGGGAGCGGCTGCCGCTGCTCGGCGTACCGGTCGCAGTCAAGGACGACACGGATGTCTTCGGGATGCCGACCTACTTCGGCTGCGACGGCGACCTGCCCGCCGCCACCGCCGACAGCGAGGCCGTGCGCAGACTGCGGGCCGCCGGGGCGGTGATCGTCGGGAAGACCAACTCCTGCGAGCTGGGCCAGTGGCCCTTCACCGAGGGCCATGCCTTCGGCGCCACCCGCAACCCCTGGAACACCGGACACACCCCCGGCGGCTCGTCCGGCGGTTCCGCGGCGGCCGTGGCGGCCGGGCTCGTCCCCGCCGCACTCGGCTCGGACGGCGCCGGATCCGTCCGTATCCCCGCGGCCTGGACCCACCTCGTCGGCATCAAACCGCAGCGGGGCCGGATCTCCGTCCACCCGCAGAGCGACGCCTTCCAGGGCCTGACCGTCAACGGGCCGCTGGCCAGGACCGTCGCCGATGCCGCCCTGCTCCTCGACGCGGTCGCCGGACCGCACCCCGACGATCCGCACCGGCCGCCTGCCGTCGAGGCCTCGGCCGCCGCCCGCCGCGACCCCGGCCGACTGCGTATCGCCCTCGCCTGGCGTCCCCCGCTCACGCTCACGGGCTCCGCGCCCCACCCCGAGGTGCGACGGGCCGTCACCGCGCTGGCCGAGGCCCTCGCCCGGCTCGGCCACGAGGTGGAGGAGGCCAGGCCCCGCTACGGGCTGATCGGCCTCGGCTTCGTCCCCCGCGCCACCGTCGGCATCGCCGAGCTCGCCGCCCGCCACCCCGACCCCGCTCTCCTCGATCCGCGCACCCGCAGCGCCCTGCGCACCGGCACCCGGCTCGGCGGCCGGGTGGTGCGGGCGGCCAGGGAGCGGGAGGTGCGTCAGCACCGCCGGATCGGTGCGTTCTTCCACACGTCCGGGACCCGCGCCGGATACGACGTGCTGCTCACCCCGACGACCGCCCTGCCGCCGCCCCCGATCGGCAGGTTCGACGGGCTGAGCGCCTGGCGCACCGATGTCACGATGGCCGAGGCCTGCCCGTACGCATGGCCCTGGAACGTACTGGGCTGGCCCGGCATCAACGTACCGGCCGGGTTCACCGCCGACGGGCTGCCCGTCGGCGCCCAGTTGCTCGGCCCCTCCCGCAGCGAGGAACGGCTGATCTCCCTGGCCGCCCAACTGGAGGCCGACCGGCGCTGGTACGAGCACCGGCCCCCCGAGCCGTCCCTCTCCGTCAGGCCGGGCGGCGGGCGCTGACGGACCCGTGCCGCGCGGTCGGCCGGAGGCCGCGTGCCGTGTGACGCGTGCGTCACACGGACACCACCCGACTGGAGCACCGCGCCCGGTTTCGAGAACCCCGTCCGCCCGGGGCGCCGGATCGCCGCCCGCCGCCCGCCGTCCCGCCTGCGAGGGGATCGGCGCACACAGGGTGATCGGCCGGTTCCGTGCGAAGGCCCGCATCAGCCGCGCCATGACGCAGCCGGGTCGCCCGCGACCGGGTCACAGCCCGTCGTTCCCGTGTCCGGGCCGTGGCTGATCCAGGGCCTCCCCTTCGGATGGCGCCGTGTCCCGCTCGGTGGGCCGGCGTGATCCGGACGAGGGCGCCGGGCCCGGGGGAATCCCGCCCGGGATGATCCGCCCCTGTGGTTGCGCCCCCGGAACAGCGGTCGCGGACATTCGCACCGGAGCGCCGCAGGCGGGAACATGGACTGGGACCGGAGTGGATGGGTGGTGACCAGTATGGCGTCCGCAGGCCCCCCGTCGACGCCCGGAGCCGAACCGCCGCGGTCCGGCACCGCCCCGCACTCCTTCGACACGGCGAACGACGCGACCGCGGTGGTCGCCGGGACCGGAACGGTCGTCGGCTGGACGCAGAGCGCGCAGGACCTGCTGGGGTACCGCGCGGCCGAGGTGGTCGGGCGCCCTGCCGGCTTTCTCCTCGCGATGCCCGGGGACCCGGTGCGCGTGGCGGGGATCGCCGAGCGGTGCCGCGCCGGTGTGGGGTGGAGCGGCGCCGCGACCGTGCGGCGGCGCGACGGCCGGGAGATCGATGTGGATCTGCGGGTCTCGGCCTCGTTCCACCTGGACGGCCGGGAGTGCTTCCTCGTCTCGGGACGCGAACGACGGCCGGAATGGACGGTCGGGCAGTCCGTGCTGGACGCCTTTCTGACCAGCTCACCGATCGGGATGGCGGTGTTGAGTCCGCAACTGCGCTACGTATGGGTGAACGACACCCTGGAACGCTTCGGCGGCGTCCCGCGCGAGCAGCGCGTGGGCCACCGGATGAGCGAAGTGCTCCCGGGACTGGAGGCCGACGCCATAGAGACCCTGATGCGCAGCGTGCTGGAGACCGGCGTCCCCGTCATCGACTACGAGTACCGGGGCTGGAGCTGGGCCGATCCGCACCGTCAGCGCGCCTACTCCACGTCGTTCTTCCCCCTGACCGACGGCGAAGACACCATCACCGGCATCTGCTACATGGTCCTGGACGTCACCGACCGGTGGAAGGCCCAGCAGCGCCTGGCCCTGGTCAATGACGCAGGAGTCAGCATCGGCTCCACGCTGGACGTGATGCGCACGGCTCAGGAACTGGCCGACTTCGCGGTACCGCGGTTCGCGGATCTCGTCCTCGTCGATCTGCTGGAGCCGGTCGCCAGCCCCGAGGAGCCGGGACCGTGGCCCGCCGGCACGGGGCTCTCCGGTACGGGGCTCCCCGACGCGGGCACCGCGCGTCCCGGCGCGAGCGGCGCGTCGTCGTCCCGGCCGAGGATGCGCCGCGCCGGGTTGCGTTCCGTACGGGAGGGCTGCCCGGAGGCGATCGCCCGGATCGGCGAACCGGTGGACTTCGTGCCCCCGCCCAACGACTTCCGCTTCCTCGTGGACGGCGAACCCGTCCTGATCCCGGTTCTCGACTCCGTGCGCCAGCTGTGGGCGGTCGAACAGCCCGCCAGGGCGGCGCGCATCCGGGAGTTCGGTCTCCACTCCCTCATCTGCGTGCCCATGCGGGCCCGGGACACGGTGCTCGGCCTGACCACCTTCATACGATCGGTGAACCTGGTCCCCTTCGAACCGGAGGATGTGCTCCCGGCCCGGGAACTGGTGGCACGGGCGGCGGTCTGCGTGGACAACGCCCGCCGCTACACCCGTGAGCACGCGGCGGCGCTGACACTCCAGCGCAGCCTGCTCCCGCACACGCTGCCCGGCGGAATGGCCCTGGACGTGGCCTCCTCGTACCTTCCGGCGGACGCCAAGGACGGTGTCGGGGGCGACTGGTTCGACGTGATCCCGCTGTCCGGCGCCCGGGTCGCCCTGGTCGTGGGCGATGTCGTCGGCCACGGCATAAGCGCCGCCGCGACCATGGGCAGGCTCCGCACCGCGGTGCACACCCTCGCCGACATGGATCTTCCCCCCGACGAACTGCTGGCCCACGTCGACGACCTCGTACTGCGTCTGAGCGAGGAGGAACCCGAGGGCGAGGCGAGCGGCACGACCGTGCTCGGTGCCACCTGCCTGTACGCCGTCTACGACCCGGTCACCCAGCTCTGCACGATGGCACGCGCCGGCCACCCGCCCCCCGTCGTCGTCTCCCAGGACGGGCGCGTCAGTTTCCCGGAGCTGCCCGCGGGCCCCCCGCTGGGCCTGGGCGGGATGCCTTTCGAGACGGCGGAGATCGAGCTGCCGGAAGGCAGCCTGATCGGCCTCTACACCAACGGCCTCATCGAAGGCAGGGACCGGGACGCCGAACTCGGGATGTCCCGGCTCGGTGGCGCCCTGTCCCAGCGCGGACTCTCCCTCGACACCCTGTGCGCGACGGTCGTGGATCAGCTCCTCCCCGTCCCGCAGCCCGACGACGTCGCCCTGCTGCTCGCCCGCACCCACGAGCTGAGCCCCGACCACGTCGTCTCGTGGGACGTGCCGTCCGACCCCGCCGCCGTCGCGGGCGTCCGGGCCCGGACGGCCCGTCTGCTGAGGACGTGGGGCCTGGAGGAGCTGGAGATGACCACCGAGCTGATCGTCAGCGAACTGGTCACCAACGCGGTGCGCTACGCCACGGGCCCGATCCGCCTGCGCCTGCTGCGTCAGTCCGTCCTGATCTGCGAGGTCTCCGACACCAGCAGCACTTCTCCCCGGCTGCGCCACGCGAGGACGACCGACGAGGGCGGTCGTGGCCTCTTCCTCGTCGCCCAGCTCACCCGTCGCTGGGGCACCAGGTACACCCCCGAAGGCAAGATCATCTGGACCGAGCAGGAGATCCCGGCCACACCGACCCGATGACGTTCCGGGACGCCGGTCCGACCGGGCACGCGGTCCATGGCTCCGTGCCCGTACGGCTCCGCCCGTGCGGGGCGCTCTCGCGCAACCGGCTCCGCGCCGTCACCCTGTGCGCAACCGCTTGTGCGCGGCCCGCCTTCGCGGGACCGGCTCGGCCGGACCCGCCTCACGGCAGCCGCTTCACGGCACCGGCTTCACGGCACCGGCTTCACGGCACCCGCGCGGTCCATTCCTCGGTGCCGAACTTCGTGCGTACGAGTTCCTCGGCCCGCTCCATCTCCTCGTCCGTCACCTTGCCCCGCGTGAGGCCGTGCCGGGTCCGGAAGGAGTCGATCATCCGCTCGATGACGGCCTCGCGCGCGAGCCCCGTCTGACGTCGCAGGGGGTCGACGCGCTTCTTCGCGCTCCTGGTGCCCTTGTCGGAGAGCTTCTCCTTGCCGATCCGCAGGACCTCCAGCATCTTGTCGGCGTCGATGTCGTACGCCATGGTCACGTGATGCAGTACGGCCCCCTCCCCGCCCACCACACGCTTCTGGGCCGCGCCCGCGATCTTTCCGGCGTCCGTGGCGATGTCGTTGAGCGGCTGGTACCAGGCCTTGATGCCCATGTCGCCGAGCGCGCCGAGCACCCAGTCGTCGAGATAGGCGTAACTGTCGGCGAACGAGAGGCCCGAGACGAGCGCGTCCGGGACCGAGAGCGAGTACGTGATGGTGTTCCCGGGCTCCACGAACATGGCACCGCCACCGGAAACGCGGCGCACGACCGTGATGCCGTGCCGTTCGGCGCCCGCCGGGTCGACCTCGTTGCGCAGTGACTGGAAGCTGCCGATGATCACGGCGGGTGAGGCCCACTCCCAGACCCGGAGCGTCGGCGGGCGCCGGCCCGCGGCGACCTCCGCGGTGATGACCTCGTCGAGCGCCATGTGGAGCGCGGGGGACTGCGGCGCCTCGTGGATGAGCTGCCAGTCGTAGTCGCTCCACTCGGTGGCCTGCGCGAGGGCCCGGCGTACGGCGACGGCCACACCCTCGGAGGTGAGGCCGAGCATCACGGTCGAGGCGGGGAGAGCCGCGTCGATCCGGGCGGCGAGCCCGGCGGTGTCGGTGTTGGCCGGAGCGCCTTCGAGCGCCGCGTCGATCGCGAGGATCGCCTCGTCCGGTTCCAGGAAGAAGTCCCCGGCCACCCGGACGTCCCTCAGTACCCCGCCCCGGACATCCAGGTCCACGACGACGAGCTTGCCGCCCGGGACCTTGTACTCACCGTGCACAGCCATGCCTCCACGTCCGCCCGACTCTTCCACTCCGGTCAGGCACAACACCGCCACCCTACGGTTTAGTCCGTGCCCTTCACGGCGACGGGTCCGCTGTCCGGGACCATCGTGCTCGCCGTGCTCGCCGTGCTCGCCGTGCTCGCCGTGCTTGCCGTGCGGAAGCGTTCCCGACCGGACCGTGAGATCCCCCTCCCGGTCCGGGGCCGGCGCCGGCGGGTGGAGCGGACCGGAGAAGAGCACCATGGAAGGGCGCGAGCACGATGCGGGGGTGACCTGGCAGGAGTCCGCCGGTGGCACGTGGACGGTTGCGGATCTACCTCGGGGCGGCCCCCGGGGTCGGCAAGACGTACGCCATGCTCGCGGAGGGGCAGCGGCTGCGTTCACTGGGCGCGGATGTCGTCGTGGGTTTCGTCGAGCCGCACGGGCGCCGGCCCACCGCGGCCATGGCCGACGGTCTGACGACGATCGCCAGGCGCACCCTGGTCCATCGCGGCATGGCCTTCACCGAGATGGATCTCGACGCGGTGCTGGCCCGCCGTCCCCAGGTCGCGCTGGTCGACGAGCTGGCTCACTCCAATGTTCCGGGGGCCCGCAACGCCAAGCGGTGGCAGGACGTCGAGGAGCTGCTGGACGCGGGGATCGATGTCGTCACCACACTCAACGTCCAGCACCTGGAATCCCTCAACGACGTGGTCCGGCAGATCACCGGGGTCAGGCAGCGCGAAACCCTGCCCGACGAGGTGGCCCGTCGCGCCGACCAGATCGAACTGGTGGATCTGCCGCCCGAGGTCCTGCGCCGCCGCATGGTGCACGGCGACATCTACCCCTCGGACCGCATCGAGTCCGCGCTCACCCACTACTTCCGGGTGGGCAACCTCACGGCGCTGCGCGAACTCGCCCTGCTGTGGCTCGCCGACCGGGTGGAGGAGGGTCTGCAGCGCTACCGGGCCGAACACGGCATCTCCGCCCCCTGGGAGACCCGGGAGCGGATCCTGGTCGCCCTCAGCGGCGGCCCGGAGGGCGAGACCCTCATCCGCCGAGCCGCGCGGATCAGCGCCCGCACCCCCGGTACCGAGCTGCTGGCGCTCCATGTGGTGCCCGAGGACGGGCTCACCGGGGTCGACCCGGCCGTGCTGGACGCCCAGCACGTCCTTCTGGAGTCGCTGGGCGGCAGCTACCACCAGACCACGGGCGAGGACGTCGTCGATGCGCTGCTCCAGTTCGCCGAGGCGGAGAACGTCACCCAGATCGTGCTGGGCGCGAGCCGGCACGGCCGGCTCGCCTCCTTCCTGAGAGCGGGTGTGGGGGAGCGGACGATCAAGGCGTCCGGTCCCGTGGACGTGCACATCGTCACGCACGAGGAGGCAGTCGGCCCTGCCGCGCCGAGGCTGCCGCATCCGAGCCGCGGCATGGGCCCGAGACGGTACTGGTCCGCGTTGGCCGGTGCTGTGGTGCTGCTGCCCGCACTGACTCTCCTGCTGACGTCGACGCCGCTGCGCGGTCGGCTCGGCCTCTCCAGCGACTTGGTGATCTATCTGCTCGCCGTCGTCGCGATCGCCCTGGTCGGAGGTCTCTACCCCGCTCTGTTCGCCGCCTTCGCCGCGGCGCTGCTCGCCGACTACTACTTCACGGCACCGGTGCACTCGCTGGTCACGGAGCGCCCCGACGAGATCGCCGCGCTTGTGGTCTTCGTCGCCACGGCGGCTCTCGTCGGCACAGCCGCGGGAGCGGCCGCGCAGCGTACGCACCAGGCTGTGCGTGCGACGTCGGAGGCGAGGGCGTTGAGCCGCCTGGCCGCCGCCATGATGCGTGGACAGGATCTGCCGGCACTCCTCGAACAGATCCGGGAGTACTTCGGCCTGGCCGCGATCAGTCTGCTCGAAAGAGATCCGGACGCCTCTCCCGTGCCCCGTTGGTACGTGGTGGCCAGCGCCGGGGAGCGGCCGCCGGAAAAGCCCTACGAGGCGGATGTGGAGAGCCCGGTCGACGACGATCTCACACTGGTCGGTCGCGGTGCCGGACTCAGCACTCAGGACCAGCGCGTCCTCGCCGCGTGCGCCGCCGAACTGGGGCTGTCCCATGCCCGGGGGCGGATCGCCGGGGGTTCCGGTGGCGAGGACACCCTCGCCGCCGCCGAACGCACCCGGGCATCTCTGCTCCTCGCGGCGGGCCGCGATCTGCCTGCCCCGCTGCACACCGCGGAAGAGGCTCTCGTGCGGCTGCGGCATCGACGCGCCGACGAGCCCGCCCCTCAGGAGGAGCAGCAACTGCTGGAGACGGCCCGCGCGGCCGTGCACCGCGCGGCGCAGTTGGTCACCGATCTCCATGACGTGAGCCGTCTGCACGCCGGTGCACTCGACCTCTATCTGCGTCCGGTCGACCTCAACGAGGTGCTGGGCGTCGTTCTGGACGACCTCGGGCCCGGCGGCCACTCCATCGATGTGCGCCTGCCGGAACAGCTGCCCGACGTGATCGCCGACGCCGCCCTTCTCACCCGCGCCCTGACCGCCCTCGGGGCCGACGCCCTGCGGCACAGCCCGCCGGACCGGCCCCCCGTCTTCACCGCCGAAGTCCGGGGCGACCGCCTGGGGATCCGCGTGCAGGACGGGACGCCCGACCGGGGCCCGGGACCGGGCGCGGCCGTCCCCCGGAGATCGGGCGCCGGGGCCGGCAGTCTGGCTCTGCGGCTGTCGCGCGACCTGGCCGAAGCCATGGACGGGGTCCTGGAGACGACCGCTGAGGAGGCCGGGGCGGCCTTCTCGGCGACGCTCACCCTTCCGAGCGCCGCGCCCGGCGGCAGTGCGACGTCCGACCGCGCCCGGTGAATCCGCGCGGCCCACCGCCACCCGATCGGCCCGTGGAGTTTCGGGGCAGTCCCGAAGCCGACTGATATAGCGTCAGAAGTGAATGATCACACCATGCTCCAGTCGAGGTGAACAGTCCCGCCTCTGATGCGCTGCGAGGTGACTCGCGTATGTCGGACGTCTCGTTCGTCGGCCTCACGGTCGTGGTGTTCGCCCTCATCGGCCTGATCGCCAAGGGGGTCGGACGCCTGTGAGCGCGGAGAACATCGTCGGCCTCGTCGTCGCGGTGTGCCTCGTGGTCTACCTGATCGTCTGCCTGATCTTCCCCGAGAAGTTCTAGTGCCGTGACCGGCAGTGTTTGCCCCGTGAGGAGTGTCGTCCAGTGCGTGCGATGGCAAGGCGGCCGGAAGTCCTTGTAGCGGAGCTACCAGGACTTTTGGCCGACGCCGCGAGTGTGCGTGCCGGACGCCGCCTGGCATGCGGGACTTTCGAAACATGCCCCAGGAGCGGGCCCGGATGAACGAGACCCTCGCGGGCCGGCTCCAGGTGCTCGCCCTGGTGATCGCGCTGTGCCTCACGTTCCGCCCGCTGGGCGGCTACATCGCACGCGTCCTGACCACCGGACACCATGGGCGGGTGGAACGCCTGATCTACCGGGCAGGCGGAGTGAACGGCGACGCGGACCAGAAGTGGTCGGTGTATCTGCGCAGTGTCCTCGCGTTCTCCGCCGTGTCGGTGCTCTTCCTGTACGCGTTCCTGCGCCTGCAGAACCACCTCCTGCTGTCCCTGGGGACGAAGCCGGTCAGCGCGGACCAGTCGTTCAACACCGCGGCGTCCTTCGTCACCAATACCAACTGGCAGTCCTACTCCGGCGAGTCGACCATGGGCCATCTGGTCCAGATGGCGGGCCTCGCCGTGCAGAACTTCGTCTCCGCGGCCGTGGGCATCGCCGTGGCCGCCGCACTGATCCGCGGATTCACGAGGAAGAGGACCGATCGCGTCGGAAACTTCTGGGTGGACCTGACGCGGATCGTGCTGCGCGTGCTGCTGCCCCTCGCCTTCGTCTTCGCGATCGTGCTGGTGTCCGCCGGTGTCGTCCAGAACTTCCACGGCATCCACGACATCACCACCATCGCGGGCGGGCACCAGCGCCTGACCGGGGGTGCGGTCGCCTCCCAGGAGGCCATCAAGGAGCTGGGCACCAATGGCGGCGGCTACTACAACGCCAACTCCGCGCACCCCTTCGAGAATCCCGACGCCCTCACCAGCCTGATCGAGATCTACCTGATGCTGGTCATCCCGTTCTCGCTGCCGCGGACCTTCGGCACGATGGTCGGCGACAACCGCCAGGGCTACGCGATCGTCGCCGTGATGGCATTGATCTGGGGTGCGTCGGTCGCCATCGTGACCGCGAACGAGTTGCACAGCGTCAGCAGCGCCGCCGGTCACGCCGCCGGCGGAATGATGGAGGGCAAGGAGACACGGTTCGGAATCCGGGCCTCGGCCCTGTTCGCCGTGTCCACCACCCTCACCTCGTGCGGAGCCGCCAACTCCTCCCACGACTCGTACACGCCGGGCGGCGGCGGAATGACGATCTTCAACATGATGCTGGGGGAGATCGCGCCCGGCGGCACCGGCTCCGGGCTCTACGGGATCCTGATCCTGGCGGTCGTCGCGGTCTTCGTCGCCGGACTGATGGTCGGCCGTACACCCGAATACCTGGGCAAGAAGCTCCGCGGCCGGGAGATGAAGTTCGCCTCGCTCTACATCCTGACCACGCCCGCGATCGTGCTGATCGGCGCGGGGCTGGCGATGGCATTCCCGGGCGAAAGGGCCGCCATGCTGAACTCCGGACCGCACGGATTCTCCGAGGTCCTGTACGCCTTCGCGTCGGCCGCGAACAACAACGGCTCGGCGTTCGCCGGGCTGAGCGCGAACACCGTCTGGTACAACACCGCGCTCGGAGTCGTCATGCTCGTCAGCCGGTTCCTGCCGATGGTGTTCGTCCTGGCACTCGCCGGCTCGCTCGCCGCGCAGCAGCCCGTGCCGGTCACCGCGGGCACCCTGCCGACTCACCGGCCGCAGTTCGTCGCACTGCTGACCGGGGTGATCCTCATCGTCGTCGGTCTCACCTACTTCCCCGCGCTCGCGCTGGGACCCCTCGCGGAGGGTCTGCGATGATGTCCACGACCGCAGCCCCCGCCCCCACCCCGCCCGGCGCCGGGAGTCAGCAGTACCGGGTCTCCGGCGGGCTGCTCGATCCCAAGCAGCTTCTGACGTCCTTCCCCGGTGCCCTGCGCAAGCTGGACCCGCGCCTGATGCTCCACAACCCCGTCATGTTCGTGGTGGAGGTCGGGGCGGTCCTGACCACGCTGTCGGCCATCAGGACACCCAGCGTCTTCGCCTGGGTGATCACCGCGTGGCTCTGGCTGACATCCGTCTTCGCCAACCTCGCCGAAGCCGTGGCCGAGGGGCGTGGCAAGGCCCAGGCGGACACTCTGCGCCGCGCCAAGACCATGGCGACGGCCCGCCGCCTCTTCGACTGGCGGCCGGGCGCCGCCGATGCCGCGGAGGAGGAGGTTCCGGGCGTCGCCCTCCGGCTCGGCGATCACGTCGTCGTCGAGGCCGGGCAGATCATCCCCGGTGACGGCGACGTGGTCGAGGGGATCGCGAGCGTCGACGAATCGGCCATCACGGGGGAGTCGGCGCCGGTGATCCGCGAGTCGGGCGGCGACCGGTCGGCGGTCACGGGCGGCACCAAGGTGCTCTCGGACCGGATCGTCGTGAGGATCACCTCGAAGCCGGGGGAGACCTTCATCGACCGGATGATCGCACTCGTGGAGGGGGCCGCGCGGCAGAAGACGCCGAACGAGATCGCGCTCAACATCCTGCTCGCGTCCCTCACGATCGTCTTCCTGACCGCGGTGGCGACCCTGCAGCCCTTCGCCGTCTTCGCGGGGGCCGAGCAGCCCATCGTCATTCTGGTCGCCCTCGTCGTGGCCCTGATCCCGACGACGATCGGCGCGCTGCTGTCGGCGATCGGCATCGCGGGTATGGACCGGCTCGTGCAGCGCAACGTGCTGGCGATGTCCGGGCGCGCGGTGGAGGCCGCGGGTGATGTCAACACGCTGCTGCTCGACAAGACCGGCACCATCACCCTCGGAAACCGCCAGGCCGCCGAATTCCTGCCGGTGGACGGCGTGGGCGTCGAGGAGCTCGCGGACGCCTCCCAGCTTTCGTCCATCGCCGACGAGACGCCCGAGGGCCGCTCGATCGTCGTCCTCGCCAAGCAGCAGTACGCGCTGCGCGCCCGCAGCGAAGGAGAGCTGGACCGGGCGCGGTTCGTCCCCTTCACCGCGCAGAGCAGAATGAGCGGTGTCGACCTCGACGACTCTCGCGAGAACCGGTCTCTGCGCAAGGGCGCGGCGACGGCAGTGATGCGCTGGGTCCGTGACAACGGCGGTCACCCCACGGCGGAGGTCGGCGGCATCGTCGACGGCATCTCGGCGAGCGGAGGCACCCCGTTGGTCGTCGGCGAGGTGTCCCGGACCGGTGATGCACGCACTGCCCGGGTCCTGGGCGTCATCCACCTCAAGGACGTCGTCAAGGCGGGCATGCGGGAGCGGTTCGACGAACTGCGCCGGATGGGCATCCGTACCGTCATGATCACCGGCGACAACCCGCTGACCGCGCGCGCCATCGCCGAGGAGGCGGGCGTGGACGACTTCCTCGCGGAGGCCACGCCCGAGGACAAGATGGCCCTCATCCGGCGTGAACAGGAGGGCGGCAAGCTGGTCGCGATGACGGGCGACGGTACGAACGACGCCCCCGCCCTCGCGCAGGCGGACGTCGGTGTGGCGATGAACACCGGTACCTCGGCCGCCAAGGAGGCCGGGAACATGGTGGACCTCGACTCGAACCCGACCAAGCTGATCGAGATCGTCGAGATCGGCAAGCAACTCCTCATCACGCGCGGCGCGCTGACGACCTTCTCGATCGCCAACGACGTGGCGAAGTACTTCGCGATCATTCCCGCGATGTTCGCCGTCGTCTACCCCGGCCTGGACAAGCTGAACATCATGCGCCTGCACAGCCCGACCTCGGCGATCGCCTCGGCGATCGTCTTCAACGCGCTGATCATCATCGCGCTGATCCCGCTCGCGTTGCGTGGCGTGCGCTACCGGCCGTCATCCGCCTCCGAACTGCTCGGCCGAAACATCTGGATGTACGGACTCGGCGGGCTGGTACTGCCCTTCCTCGGCATCAAGCTGCTCGACCTCTGCATCCAGTTCATCCCCGGCCTGCGCTGACAGACGGTCCGACGAGAGAAGACGGCGATCCCACCGTGCGCACCATCCTTCCCCCCGTACTCCATCACCATCTGGTGGCCCTGCGGATGCTGCTGGCGTTCACCGTGATCACCGGCATCGCCTATCCCCTGCTCGTCACCGGCATCGCCCAGGCCGGTCTCTCCCACCGGGCCAACGGCTCGATGCTGACGACGAACGGCAGGCCGGTGGCCTCCAGCCTGATCGGCCAGGAGTTCGCCCTGCCGAAGAAGAACCCCCACGACGCCCAGGAGCCGCTGCGCCCCGACCCCGGGTGGTTCCAGCCCCGCCCGTCCGCCGCCGGCTACGACCCCACGAACTCCGGCGCCTCCAACCTCGGCCCGAACAACACCGACCTGATCAGGAGCGTCGGGGAACGCCGTGCCGCCGTCGCCGCCTTCGACGGGGTCCCGCCCGCGTCCGTCCCCGCGGACGCGGTCACCGCCAGCGGCTCCGGGCTCGACCCGGATATCTCCCCGGCGTACGCCTACGAACAGGCCGACCGCGTCGCGAGGGCCCGCCACCTCGCCCCCGCCGAGGTCAGAACTCTGGTGTCCCGGCACGTCCGAGGACGTGTTCTGGGCTTCCTGGGTCAGGAACGCGTCAACGTCGTGGAGCTCAACCACGATCTGGCCGGGCTGGTGTGACCGAGAGGCTCCTTGCCCGGCAGCCCGTCACGGCCGAAGTCCCGGGCCGGGCGGTCCCGGACAAGGGAGCCGTCCTCCTCCCGGCGGGGCAGATGCCCCGCGCGGGTGCCGAACCACCCCGGCCACGCGCCGACGGTTCTCCGAGGCACCTGGGCGAAGCCTGGCGCGTCCTTGAAGGCCCACACCGCGGTGGTCCGGTCACACTGTCCCTGGACAGCCCCCCGCACCCTGCACCGCGAGGTCACCCATGGCGTACGGTCTGGCCCGCCGCCAACTGCGGCCGAGAGTTCCGCTCCAGCACGGGGAGGGTGGCAAGTACCACTTGACCAGCCTGGAGGGGCTTGCCGCGCTGTCGTTGGACGCGCTGAGTTCGGTCGCGTACGGACCCGAGGCCATCGTGCTCGTCCTGATCGCCGCCGGGACCGGGGCGCTGACCGCCACGCTGCCGGTGACGCTGGTCATCGCCGCGCTGCTGGCGGTCCTGGTGATCTCGTACGGCCAGGTGATCGCCGTGCACCCCGATGGCGGTGGCGCCTACGCGGTGGCGAAGAAGGACCTCGGGCCGAGGACCGGTCTGCTCGCAGCGGCCAGCCTGGTCGTCGACTACGTGCTGACCGTGACGGTCAGCCTCGCCGCCGGCGCCGCCAGCCTCGCCTCCGCGTTCCCCGCTCTCGGCTCGCACCTGCTCGCCGTCTGTCTCATCGGACTCGTCCTGCTCACCGCTGTGAACCTGAGGGGTGTGGCCGACAGCGCCCGGGTGCTGATGCTGCCCACCGTGCTCTTCGTCGTGAGCATCTTCGGCATCATCGCCCTGGGGCTGCTGCGCGGCCATCCCGCGGCCGTCGTCGGAAGCGCTCAACCCGTCCATGTCACCGAGGCGTTGGGGCCGTTGCTGCTCCTGAAGGCGTTCTCCTCCGGTTGCTCCGCGCTGACCGGCGTGGAGGCGATCGCCAACGGAGTGCCCGTCTTCCGCGAGCCCCGTGTCAAGCGGGCGCAGCGCACCGAGCTGATGCTGGGCGCGCTGCTCGGGCTGATGCTGATCGGCCTGGCGGTGCTGATCCGCCGCGACCACGTGGCCCCACGCGGGGGTGTGACCGTCCTCGCCCAGCTGACCGTCGGCGCGTACGGAACGGGATGGCCCTACTACGCGACCAACCTCATGGTCACCCTGGCCCTCGCCTTCGCGGCGAACACCAGCTTCGGCGGCCTGCCCGTCCTGATGAGCCTGCTGGCCCGCGACCACCGCCTGCCCCACCTGTTCGGGCTGCGCAGGGAACGACCCGTCTACCGCTGGGGCGTGCTGGCACTGGCACTGCTCGCGGCGCTGCTGCTGATCGCCGTGGACGGTGACACGCACCGGATGATCCCGCTGTTCGCGATCGGTGTGTTCACCGGCTTCACCATCAGCCAGATCGGGCTGGTACGGCACTGGGCGGGGCAACGATCGCCGGGCCGGCTGCGGCGCGCGGCGCTCAACGGCTCGGGCGCGGTACTGACGGCCGTGGCCGGAGTGGTCCTGTTGGCCACCAAGTTCCTCGAAGGCGCCTGGGTGGTGGTCGTCACCGTTCCCCTGCTGATGCTGCTGTTCGCCCGTGTCGAGCGTTACTACACGGCGGTCGGGAAAGAGCTCGGTCTCGGAGAGATCCCCCCGGCGCTGCGGCCCGCCGAGTCCCTGGTCATCGTTCCGGTCGGAGAAGTCAGCAAGCTCGCCCAGCACGCCCTGACGGCCGCCGGCGCCCTCGGGCACGACGTCGTCGCGGTCACCGTCCACTCCGACCCGGTCGAGGCTCAGGAAATGAGCGACAGATGGGAACGCTGGAACCCGGGCGTACGTCTGGACATCATCGACAGCCCGCAGCGCTCCCTGGTGCAGCCGATCGTCGAGTACGTCGAGCGGGCGGCGGAGGAAGGGCGGCAGATCGCCGTCCTCATCCCGGAGGTCGAGCCGCTCCACCGCCGCTACCAGATCCTGCAGAACCAGCGCGGCATCCTGCTGGCCGCCACGCTCATGGCCCACACCGATGTCGTCGTCTGCATGCTCCCGTACCGGCTCAGCCGGTGAACGCCGCATTCACGGCGCGCCTCATGACCGTGCGGCGCGCCGCGCACCCGCGGGGGCAGCCGACCTCGTCGGCGGGGCCGGCCTCCAGCTCGGGGCCGCTGCCCGAACCGACGGTGGCGAGGGGCGAGCCGGCGGACCCCCACGATCGCCTGACGCGTGTCGTTCGGGGTGTGACCACGATCCGGGTGGGCCGGACGCCGCTGCCGCCCGTGTCGTCGGCCGGGAACTGGAGGGTGAAGGCGGCCGAGTCACCGGGCTCGGGGGTGTCCGGGTACGCCTTCTCGCTGTTGCGCGCGACCGGGACGGTTCCGGCGTCGGTCCTCAGGCCGACGCCGGGGAAGCCACTGGTGCGGCAGTTCTGTCCGCCCCTGTCGAAGAGCTGGACCGTCACGACGCCGGTGTCCTTGTCGCCCGAGCCCGCGCTGCCGACGGCTCGGCATCGGCGGAGCCGGACATGCGGCGTGCCGGCTCATCGGTGGGTGCGGCCCCGGTGCGGGAGAAGTACCGCGGTGGTGGCCGGGGCGAGAAGCCGGCCGGGCGGTGGACGTGTTGTCCGTGCCCGGCCGGCTGTCCGACCGTCGGTGACGCGGTCGGGGTGCGGCACCGCGAGGCGGCAGCCCCTTTCAGGCTGTTGCCCTTTCCTGCTGCTCTCCGCTGTCGGCCTCGTCGGTGGAGGGCGTGGTGCGCAGCGTCAGCAGGGCGGCGAGAGCGCCGACCGCGGCGAGAACCGCGGCACCGAGGAAGGCGGCGGAGAAGCCGTTGGTGAGGGCCGTCGGGTTTCCGGGCTCGCGGGCACCGTGTGCGGCGGCGAGTGCGGTCATGGCGGCGAGACCGAGGGCGGAGCCGACCTGGTAGCTGGTGTTGACGATCCCCGAGGCGAGGCCGCCCTCCTCCGGACGGGCACTGGACAGTGCGGTGCCGAGCGACGGAATGAACGCCAGCGACATGCCCACGGCCGAGAGCAGGGAAGCGGGCAGGACGTCGACCCAGAAGGTCCCGTCCGGGCGGGCGAGGGACAGCCAGTACATTCCCGCGGCGAGAGCGAACAGCCCGAGGACGATGAGGGGCTTGGGCCCGAACCTCCTGATCAGGCGCGGCGCCAGGACGATCATCATGATCATGATGGCGACCGTCATCGGCAGCAGGGCGGACCCGGAGGCGAAGGCGCCCAGCCCCAGGACCTGCTGCAGGTACAGGTTGAGGAAGAACCACATGGGGATCCACGCGGCGGCCATGAGCAGCTGTGCGATGTTGGCGCCGGCCAGGTTGGGCGCCTTCCAGATCCCCAGTCGCATCAGCGGTTCGCGCCGCTTGGACTGGAGCGCGACGAATGCGGCGATCAGGGCCACGCCGGCCAGGAGGACCAGCCAGGTGTCCGCGGAGCTCCAACCGGTCTCGGGGGCGCGGACGACGGCGTAGACGGCGGCGGCCAGCCCTGCCGTGACGGTGATTGCTCCGGCGAGGTCGATCGAGCCGCGGCGTCCCGTGTCCGCGGGCATGACGGCGGGTGCGGCGGCCAGGACGATCAGGGCGATGGGGATGTTGATGTAGAACACCCAGGGCCAGCTTGCGTATTGCGTGATGATCCCGCCGAGGAAGACGCCGGCGGTGCCTCCGGCCGGGGCGGCCGCGCCGTACAGCGCGAAGGCCTTCGGCAGCTCCTGGGGCCGTGAGCCGAACAGCGTCATGAGAAGGGTGAGGGCGGACGGGGCGATCAGCGCCGCACCTATGCCTTGCAGGGCTCGTCCGGCCAGCTCTGCCCAGACCTGACCGGCGAGGCCCGCGGTCAGGGAGCCTGCGGCAAGGACGATCCAGCCAGCACTGAAGAGGCGCTTGGCGCCGAGCAGGTCCGACAGGCGTCCGCCGAGCAGCAGGGGCCCGCCGAAGGCGACGACGTAGGCGTTGAACACCCACGACAGGTTCTCCTGCGAGAAACCCAGGTCGGTCTGCATCTCGGGCAGGGCCACACCGATGATCGACGTGTCCATGATGACCACGAACTGGGCCAGGGCGATCAAGGCGAGCGCGGTCCATCGGCGCGAACCGGTCGATGCGGTCGGGGTGGTCATCGCAGTACTCCTATACGGGAGGGGGGTATCTGTGAATGAGGAATCTACCCCCTAGGGGTATCGATGGCCAGCCTGGTGGGCGAACGCCCCGTTGTTCGCCGCCGAGGTGGTCGCGTACGGGGCTCCGTGGGTCGCCGCACGTCTGTGCGGGCGGGTCGCGTCCGGTGGCGCCCCTTGCCTCCGCTCCGCGGGTGCGGGCGTGGGTCACTCCGTCGGCGTTGCGGTGAACTCCGCCGGCGGCACCGGGTGTTGGGGGTGCTCCCCACCGTCTCGCCGGCCGAGTTCCGTAGCAGACGCGCGGGGCTCACGCTGTCGCGACAAGGGATTTCACCCGTACGTCCGCATAAATGCGTATCACTCCATTTTTGACGATACGGTCGACGACGTGCTGTCAGCTGCTGCCCCGGGGCCGGGAGTCCGCCGCCTCGTCATCACTCTTCTCCTGAGCCTGGCGACCGTCGCCGTGGCTCACGTGCTGATGTGTGGTGTGCAGGCGCAGGACGGGCACCACGTGACACCGATCAGCGGCTCGCTGTCCGCGATCGCCCCTGATGCGCGGGGCATGGCGCACATGGGGGACGCCCCGGAACCCGCCGGCTGCGACGCGTCCGGGGCAGGGCACCATCCGGCGGCTCCCGGCGGGTGCTGCGATTCGGCCGTGCTCCTGGGCGAGGTGTCGACGCGATCCGTACTCCCTCTCCTGGAGGCCCTGCTGCTCACCCTGGCCGCGTGGGGACTGATGGAGTCGGGCCTTTCGGGTCTCGCGCACCGCCCCCGCGGTCTCGCAGCCGAGGGGGCGTCGCCCCCCACGGGATGCTCTCTGCTGCGCCTGGTCTGCGTCAGCCGTACGTGACACGGCTCCGTGCGCCCGGTCGCTCCGCCGACCGCCCGCACGAGCCGCGCCCCCACCCGTACCGCTCTCACGCAACGGCCCCGTCCCGTCGTGGCCGTGGAAGGACCAGGTCGGCATGACCACTGCTCTGGGCAGCATTTCCCCCGACGACGTGCACGCCTTCGTGGCGGCACACGAACTCCCCGAACCCGCGGGCGCCCCCCGCCGCACCCCCGCCGGAATGGTGGGAAACACGCCGGTCCTCTGGGTCGGAAGCCCCTTCAGCCCCGCCGACCGCGGCTTCTGGGCCAAGTTGGAGGGCGCCAATCCCGGCGGTATCAAGGACCGTCCGGCCCTCCACATGGTCGCGGCGGCCCGAGCCCGCGGAGAGCTCCGCCCCGGCGCGCCCGTCATCGAGTCCACCAGCGGAACCCTCGGACTCGGTCTCGCACTCGCGGGCATCACCTACGGCCATCCGGTCACGCTGGTCACCGACCCGGGCATGGAACCCCTCATGGTCCATCAGCTGCGGGCCCTCGGCGCCCGCGTGGAGGTCGTCGAGGAACCGAGCCCGGCCGGCGGCTGGCAGCAGGCGCGCAGGGACCGCGTCCGCTCCCTGCTCGCCGCGGCTCCCGGCTCCTGGTGCCCCGACCAGTACCACAACCCGGACAACCCGGCGGCGTACGCGAACCTCGCCCTCGAACTCGCCGTACAGCTCGGCCGGGTGGACGTGCTGGTGGCCGCCGTCGGAACGGGCGGACACTCCGCCGGGATCACCCGTGCCCTGCGCGCGATCTCACCGGGCGTGCGGCTGGTCGGTGTCGACTCGGTGCGCTCCGCCATCTTCGGCCAGCCCGCCGGAGACCGCCTGATGCGCGGCCTGGGCAGCAGCATCCATCCCTGCAACGTCGACCACGCCGCGTTCGACGAGGCCCACTGGGTCGCACCGGGCGAGGCGGTCTGGGCGGCCCGGCGGCTGGCCAGACACCACTACACGAGTGGCGGCTGGAGCGTCGGCGCCGTCGCGCTGGTGGCCGGCTGGCTCGCCCGCACCCATGCCCCGGGCACCCGTATCGCGGCGATCTTCCCCGACGGAGTCCATCGATACTGGGACACGGTCTACAGCGACGACTACTGCCGTGCGCACGACCTCCTCTCACGCCCGCCCGCGGACGACCCCGACGAGATCGGCCATCCCGGTGAGCGCGCCGTGGAGCGCTGGACACGCTGTGCGAACATCACCGCGCCGCACGTGGACGAGGTGGCCGCGCGATGAGGGGACTCGTCCGGCAGTTCCGCTCCTTCGACGGCGCCGTCCGGCTGCTGATGGTCCAGCAGTTCACCATCAACACGGCGTTCTACATGCTGATGCCGTACCTCGCGATCCACCTCTCGGGCGGCCTGGGCATGGCCGCCTGGGCGGTCGGACTGGTGCTCGGCGTAAGAAACTTCAGCCAACAGGGCATGTTCCTCATCGGCGGCACGCTCGCCGACCGGCTCGGCTGCAAGAACGTGATCGTCACCGGATGCGTGCTGCGGACCGTCGGCTTCGCACTGCTCGGCCTCGTCGATTCGCTGCCCGCCCTGGTCCTCGCGTCGGCGCTGACCGGCTTCGCGGGCGCGCTGTTCAACCCGGCCGTGCGGGCCCATCTCGCACGGGAGGCGGGGGAGCGCCGCGTGGAAGCGTTCGCACTGTTCAACGTCTTCTACCAGGTCGGCATGTTCGTCGGTCCCTTGATCGGTCTCTCCCTGATCGCGCTGAACTTCCGGATGGTGTGCGCGGTGGCGGCGCTCCTCTTCCTCGGGCTCACTCTCGTACAGATCAGGGCCCTGCCCGACCGAGGACGTCCGTCCGAAGCGGGCGAGGGGCGCCAGGGAGTGCTCGCCGACTGGCGCGCCGTGGCGTCCAACCGCCCCTTTCTGCTCTTCTCGGCGGCGATGATCGGCTCGTACGTCCTGTCCTTCCAGGTCTATCTGGCGCTGCCGCTCCAGGCGCAGCGGGTGGCTCCGGGGAGCGGGGACGGCGTCACCACCGCGCTCTTCGCCGTGTCCGCCGGTGTCGCGGCGGCCGGGCAACTGCGCATCACCGCCTGGGCGCGGGCGCGCTGGTCGCCCGGCCGCTCGGTCGTGTACGGCCTGGCGCTGATGGGCGGCGCCTTCACACCGCTCGTGGTCGCCGGGGCACCGCCCGGGGGAGAGGGACCGCTGATCCGGGCGGCGGCCCTGGTACCGCTGTTCCTCGCGGCCGCCCTGCTCGCCCTCGGTACGGCCCTGGTGTACCCGTTCGAGATGGACACCGTCGTCACGCTCTCCGGCGACCGACTGGTCGCCACCCACTACGGTCTGTACAACACCGTCTCGGGCGTCGGGATCACCGTCGGGAACCTCGCGACCGGAGCCGTGTGGGATGCCTCCGCCGAGCAACCGCGCCTGCCCTGGCTGATGTTGTGCGGCGTGGGCCTGATGTGCGCCGCCGCGGTCGCCGCCTTGATGCGGACCGGGAGGCTCGGTCCGTTCCGGGCCGGCCGGGCGAGGGAACCGGTTCCGCAGCGGTGAAGGGCGTGGGCGGCCACGGGGACCGCGCCGCACGATGCGCGCCGCACAGGTGAGGGGCGCAGGGCGAGCGGTCTTCGTCAAGCCGGCGTCAAAGGCCGGGTGTGCGGGGTCAAGAGGCCGCTAACAGGGAGGCACGCCCCCGGGTGGGCGGGCATAGCGTCACCGGTGCGTCCCGGTCCTCGGCGATCCGGGGCGCTGTGTCCGTCTCCAGGAGAAGGACCCGGCTCGCGAGCCCGTCTCCTGCGTCGACCTTCCACCGACCGGGGGGAACTCCATGACCATGCCCTTGCCGGGACCGTCGGCGCCGTCTCCGGCGGTGCCCGCGCCGCCGGACCACGCCGACGGCCTGTCCGTCTGGCCCGCTTCGGCACGACTCGCCTCCCACGGCGATGTCGAGGTGGGTGGCGTCTCCCTCGTCGAGGCGGCGTCACGGTTCGGCACCCCGGTCTATCTGCTCGACGAGGCCGAGGTACGGGAACGCTGCCGCACCTACCTGCGGGCCTTCCCGGACGCCGAAGTCGTCTACGCGGCGAAGGCGTTCCTCTGTCGCGCCCTGCTGCACTGGGTGCGGGAGGAGGGCCTCGGCCTCGACGTCTGCTCCGCGGGCGAGCTGGAGCTCGCCGTCACCACCGGGTTCCCGCCCGAGCGCATGGTGCTGCACGGCAACGCCAAGAGCCCCCAGGACCTGAGCGCCGCGCTGCGCCTAGGCGTCGGAAGGATCGTCATCGACAGCGCGTGGGAGATAGCCCGGCTCTCCGCACTCGTCCCCGACGGCGCCCGGCAGAAGGTCCTGGTGCGCGTCGTTCCGGGCGTGAGCGCAGGCAGCCACGCGGCGATCCGCACAGGCACGGACGACCAGAAGTTCGGGCTCTCCCTCACCGATGGGAGCGCCCGGCACGCCATCGCCCGGATACTCGACCAACCGCGGCTCGAACTGGTCGGCCTGCATTGCCACATCGGCTCGCAGATCACCACCGTCAAGCCCTACCTGACCGCGCTGCGACGGATGGTCGGGCTGCTGGCCCAGATCCACCACCAGTACGGAATCGTCCTGCCGGAGCTGGACCTGGGCGGCGGTCACGCGGTCGCCTACCGGCCGGGGGAGACCGCGCTCGACATCCCGTCCCTCGGTGCCCGCATCCGCGGCGAACTGGCCACGAGCTGCGCCGCGGCCGGTATCCCCGTACCCCGGCTCGCCGTCGAGCCGGGCCGCGCGCTGGTCGGGCCCGCGGGTGTGGCGCTCTACCGGGTGCTCGCGGTCAAGCAGACCGGCGACCGCGTCTTCGTCGCGGTGGACGGCGGGATGAGCGACAACCCACGGCCCGCGCTGTACGGGGTCCGTTACGCACCCCGGCTCGTCGGCCGCCGCTCGACGGCCGGGCCCCGTACGGCCACCGTCGTCGGCCGGCACTGCGAGGCGGGCGACGTGCTCGCCACCGATGCGCAGATGCCGGGCGACATCCGTCCGGGCGATCTGGTGGCCATCCCCGTCGCGGGCGCCTACCACCTCTCCATGGCGTCCAGTTACAACGCGGTCGGCCGCCCGCCCGTGGTCGCCGTCCACGACGGCGGCGCGCGGCTCCTGATCCGCCGCGAGTCCCTCGCCGACATCAAGGGCCGCGACATCGGTCTCTGAACCACGCATCCACGTCGGTGGAACGCCCCGCAACGCGTGGTGGACCGGGGCCGTGAGCGATCCGGGGCCCGGCCCTGCCCGGGCGGCAGGCTGAGAACACCGACGAGGAAGGCGACGCCGAGCAACGCCGGAGCACCGAGCAGACCCAGCAGATACGCGGCGGGGATCGCGGCCAGTGCCGGAGCGCGGCCCAAGTCCGCCAGCATCATCACGTCGCGGGAACGCCGACGGCCCACCCACGCACCGGCGAAGAGCGAGATCAGCAGGATGGGTGCCTGTTCCACCGCACGCATGACTCCGACTTCGGCGGCGCCGGCGTCCAGCGTCACCACGGCGATGAGCGGCAGGACCACCTGGGCGGCCTGTGCCCCGAGTTGAGAGGCGGTCTGCCCCGCCCAGAGCCTGCGGAAGTCACCGTCCCGCCACAGGCTCGGCAGGGCCGGCCGACCGGAGCGGGCCGCCTTCACCGCGGGCCTCCTGCCCGCGGACCGCCGGGCAGGCCCGGCCTGCCGGGCGCCAAGGTCACACGGAGCCCCGAAGGGCGAGCCGCGTCGAAAGCCCCCTCGGAAGCGGGACCGCGTGTGCGCCGGACGATGCGACGGTGTGCGGGCACGGCAGGAGAATCGGACGGCACAGGGCCCCCTTGAGCTGCTGAGAACGGCGCCCGCCGCGCGGCGCACAGCAGGTGCGCCGGCCCGGGCGAGGGAGGGTTCGCCGTGCCGCGGATCGAGGGCAGCACGCGATGACGGGCCGGTCGCGGCCTACAGGGTCAACGCGCGCTCGGGTGACCGGGCATCTCAGCTCCTCAAGGGTCTTCGGGTGCCGAAGGCAGACGGACGGCAGCCTTTCGACGAAGGGAATTTCGCCGGGCACCGAGGAGGAGAGGGAGGACCACGGCCCGACGCCCTGCCGGAAGTTGAGGCCGTCATCCCCCTGGCCCGCCCGCCCGGCTTGTGGGCGCCGCTCACCACAACGCTAGAGTGGGTGCGCCGTGGTGTTCGGGAAGACCGGTGACAGACTCCGAGGAGTCTCAGGCCGGAGCGGCCCTCGCCACTGTGATCGGGGAGTATCCGTCCCAACGACTGCCACTGGCCGCAGAGCGCGGCTGGGAAGGCAGGGGCGGACACGAGCGCGAGCGAACCCGTCAGCCAGGAGACCGGCCACGGCATCTCACGAAGTCATCCACGAGGTGCTGGAGCGTGACCGTATGACCCTGCCCGATTCCGCCGTGTTCACGTGGCGGCGCGAGGACACCGTTCGAACCGTGGGGCTGCTCGCGGTGATAGCCGCCCTGCACGTGGTGGCGTTCGGTGTGCTGTTCCTGCTCGTCCTGCCACAGCACTACGAGGTCGGTTCCAAGGCGTTCGGCATCGGGCTCGGGATCACCGCGTACACGCTCGGCATGCGGCACGCCTTCGACGCCGATCACATCGCCGCCATCGACAACACGACCCGCAAACTGATGGCCGACGGCAAGCGCCCCGTGTCGGTCGGCTTCTGGTTCGCGCTCGGACACTCCAGCGTGGTCATCGCCATGGCCGCGCTGGTCGCCGGAGGAGCGCGGCTGGCCGGGGTACTGATCAACGAGAACTCGGGCACACACCAGGTGCTCGGTGTGGTGGGTACGACCGTCTCCGGATCCTTCCTCTATCTCATCGCCGCGTTGAACCTGGTCGCACTCGTCGGCATTCTGCGCGTGTTCCGGGCGATGCGGGCGGGCCGGTTCGACGAGGCCGAGCTGGAGCAGCATCTGGACTCGCGCGGGTTCATGAACCGGATCCTCGGCAGGTTCACCCGGTCCATCACGAGGCCGGGCCAGATGTATCCGCTCGGCTTCCTCTTCGGTCTCGGCTTCGACACCGCCACGGAGGTCACCCTGATGGTCATGGCGGGCAGCGGGGCCGCGGCGGGCCTGCCCTGGTACGCGATCCTGTGCCTGCCGCTGCTGTTCGCCGCCGGAATGAGTCTGTTCGACACGCTGGACGGGACGTTCATGAACTTCGCCTACCAGTGGGCCTTCTCCAACCCGGTGCGCAAGGTGTTCTACAACCTCGCCATCACCGGCCTGTCGATCGCCGTCGCCTTCCTCATCGGCACGATCGAGCTGGTCACCATACTCCACGACAAGCTCGGTCTGCGGGACCCGGTCACCGGCTGGATCTCCGGCCTGGACCTGGGCAACGTCGGCTACATCATCGTCGGACTCTTCGTGATGGTGTGGGCGGCGGCCCTGGCCTACTGGAGGATCGCGAAGGTCGAGGAACGCTGGACGGGCCGCGCTCCCGGCGGTGGCTGATGCCGTGTCGCACACCGCCGAGAGCCCCGCGCCGTCGAGCCGCCCGGTCCGGCCCGCGGTGGGACGGGCACGGTCACACGGCCGACCGGTGATCGAAGGCGATCAGCGGATCACCGGTCAGCGGATGCTCGACCACCGCCGCCCGCACGCCGAACACCTCCGCCAACAGGGCCGGAGTGAGCACCTCCAGGGGAGTGCCGGACGCCACCAGCGCTCCTTCGTGCAGCACATGCAGGCGGTCGCAGACCGAGGCCGCCGCGTTCAGGTCGTGGAGCGAGACCAGTGTGGTGCGCCCCTGCGCCCGCAGCAGTGACAGCAGCTCCACCTGGTGGCGCACATCGAGGTGGTTGGTCGGCTCGTCCAGCACCAGGACATCCGGGTCCTGCGCGAAAGCCCTGGCCAGCAGGGCCCGTTGGCGTTCGCCACCCGACAGCGCGGAGAATCGGCGGTTCCCGTACCCTGCGAGACCGACCCGTCCCAGGGCCCGGGTGACGACGGCCCGGTCCGTCCCGTCCTCACCTGCGAAGGCCCGCTTGTACGGGGTGCGGCCCATCACCACGATCTCGTGGACGGTCAGATCGAAGTCCCCACCGCGCTCCTGCGGCAGAGCGGCGACATGCCTGGCCGCTTCGGCGGGCGGCAGCACCCCGATGTCCGTACCGTCCAGGAGCACCCGGCCCGCTACCGGGCGCAGATGCCGGTAGACGGTGCGCAGCACGGTCGACTTGCCGCTGCCGTTGGGGCCGACCAGCCCGGTGATCTCGCCCGAGGACGCGATGAGATGCAGCCCCGAGACCACGGTACGGCCGTCGTAGGCCACCCGGAGGTCGTGTACGTCGATTCTCATCGGCCGTGCTCCGAACGCCGGTCCAGCAGAAACAGCAGGACGGGCGCGCCCAGCAGCGCCGTGACCACACCGATGGGAAGCTCCTGATCCGGCAGCACGGTGCGGCAGAGGGTGTCGACGACGACGAGGAGCACCGCACCGGTCAGCGCGGACACGGGCAGCAGCCTGCGATGGTCCCCTCCGACCAGCAGTCGGCACAGATGCGGCACCAGCAGCCCCACGAATCCGATGGCGCCGGAGACGGACACGAGCACGCCGGTCAGCACACTGGTGACCACGAACATCTCGCGCCGCAGCCGCACCACGGAGACACCGAGCCCGGCCGCCGTCTCGTCACCCATCAGCAAGGCGTTCAACGCCCTGGCCCGGCCCTGAAGCACGGCAAGGCCCAGCACGACGGCCGCCGTGGGCGCGGCGAGCGAGCTCCACTGCGCACCGCCGAGGCTGCCCATCAGCCAGAACAGCACGCCCCGGGTCTGCTGCTCGTCACCGGCCCGCAACACCAGATAGCTGGTGAACCCCGCCAGGAACTGTCCGATCGCCACCCCCGCCAGCACGAGACGCAGCGGCGAGAAGCCACCGCCTCGCCGGGCCACCGTCCAGACCAGAGCGAACGACAGCAGCGCTCCGGCGAACGCCGCGCCGCAGACGCCCAGCCCGAACAGACCCCCGGTGCTCGCGCCGAGGACGATCGCCGCCACGGCCCCCAGAGAAGCACCGTTGGAGATGCCCAGAAGGTGGGGATCGGCGAGCGGATTGCGCACCAGGGCCTGTACAGCGGTGCCGACGACGCCGAGTCCGGCACCCACGACGGCCGCGAGCAGGGCTCGGGGGACCCGCAGCTGCCACACGATCAGGTCCCGGGTGCCCGGCCGCGCGGCCCCGCCGGTCAGCCGGTGCCCCACCGTCGACCACACCTCGGACACCGCCACGTGCGAGGAACCCCAGGAGACGGCGGCCGTGAGCCCCAGCAGCAGTGCCACCGCGAGAGCGGCGGCCACCCACCGGGCGGGAAGGGGCCGCAGCACGTATGCGGATCCCCCGGCGCCGGGTGCTTCGGGCCCGACCGGGCCAGGACGACCGGCCGCCTTGCCGGCCGAGCTGTCGAGGGCCATCTACCGTCCGCCCTCGAACCGGTCGGCGTGCACCGTGCGAGCGATCTGCTCGACCGTGTCCGCGTTGCCGACGCCGGCGATGGTGGTCCGTTCCGAGCGAATGCGCAGAAACCTGCCCTCCTCGACCGCGGTGAGTCCGCGCGTCGCCGGGAACGACTTGAGGAACTTCTCCGCCTCGTCGAAAGCCCTGTCGTCGGACGCGGCACTGCCCCGGTTCCTCACGGCCAGCTGGATCCAGTCGGGGTTCTTCTCGACGACGTCCTCCCAGCCGACCTGCTTGTGGTCGCTGTCGCAGTCGCCGAAGACATTGCGCGCACCGGCCAGCCTGATCACCGCGTTGGCCACCTGTTTCCCGCACACGGCCATCGGCTGTTCGGTCCCGCCGTCGAAGTCGAAGACGAAGTACGTCGGCCGCCGGGACTCCGGCAGATCGCCCAGGGCCCTGCGCACCGCGGAGATCTTGCCCTCCATGGCGTCGACGAGGGCATCGGCCCGTTCCGAGGTGTCCGTGAGCGCCCCGAGCCGCCGGATGTCGTCCGTCACGTCGGACAGATCGTTCCTGGGCCCTTCGCGTATCGATGCGCAGGCGGTCGACCGGAGTTGCACCACCTTGATTCCGGCGGCCCTGTACTCCTCAGGCCCGGGGACCGTGTTGTCGCCCCCCATGCCGCCCATCGAGGAGAACGTCTCCAGATAGACGTCAGCACCCGAACCCAGCAGTCTCTCCTTGGGAATCACCGTCCTGCCGAGCACCGGTACCTCGGCGGCCTGCGCGGCCAGCCCCTTCGGCAGCGCGCCCCTGCCCGGAGGGAACCCCGTCCCGATGACCCTGTCCGACGCACCGAGCCGAAGCAGTAGTTCCAGACCGGAGGCGTTACTCGTCACGATCCTGCGCGCGGGCGCCTCGAAGGTGGTACGGACCCCTGCGCAGTCCTCGACGACCATGGGGAAGCCGGCCGCCGAGCCCGTCGGGCGGCCGTCCGGACCGGCCCCGGAGCCGGTCGGGCCGCAGGCTGCAGCGAGCAGTCCCAGAACGACGAGGCCACCACATGTCCGACGACCGCTCAACACAATCCCACCCTCGACATCGCGCTCGGAACGAGTCGCTGATCGCGACTTCGATGAGGTGGTCGTGGAGCCGGCGGCGCGAGTTCCCCCGGACACCGTGCGTCTTGCGTGGGCCGAAAGGCTCCGGGCGCTCGAAAGCGGTCCGGGGCCGTGTGGTGAGTACACACCACACGGCCCCGGACCGTCGGGACGCCATAGGGGACGCAGGGTCAGCCCTTGCGGGACTTGACCTCGTCGGTGAGCTGGGGCACGACCTGGAAGAGGTCGCCGACGACGCCGTAGTCGACGAGGTCGAAGATCGGGGCCTCGGCGTCCTTGTTGATCGCGACGATCGTCTTGGACGTCTGCATGCCCGCCCGGTGCTGGATCGCACCCGAGATGCCCGACGCGATGTACAGCTGCGGGGAGACGGACTTGCCGGTCTGCCCGACCTGGCTGGAGTGCGGGTACCAGCCCGCGTCCACCGCGGCACGCGACGCACCGACCGCCGCACCGAGCGAGTCCGCGAGCGCCTCGATGACCGCGAAGTTCTCCGCACCGTTGACACCACGGCCACCGGAGACGACGATCGCGGCCTCGGTCAGCTCCGGACGCCCCGTCGACTCACGCGGCGTACGGGAGAGCACCTTCGTGCCGGTCGCCTGCGCGGAGAACGACACCGCCAGCGCCTCGACCGCACCCGCCGCCTCAGCCGCCTCGACCGGAGCCGAGTTCGGCTTGACCGTGATCACCGGCGTACCCCTGGAGACCCGGGACCTCGTC